>NZ_JCATIE010000006.1:0-295565 GCF_059693785.1 Sphingopyxis sp. CR5
TAGCGGCCCGATCACTTCCCATTCTTCGTCTGTAACGCCAATCCGCTCGCCCAAGGCAGCCTCCAAAAGCCAGCCTTGAATCAAGGTCCGAGTCCACAGTCAAGCTTTGTCCACGAAGCCTAGTTAACGTCCGCAATCGGTCGTTCACGGGCATTCGTCATCCCGGACTTGATCCGGGATCCATTCTTCCAACGTTGCGCCTAGTGGACCCCGGATCAAGTCCCGGGTGACGAGGAAGGAAAGTCCCCTTCGGTCGCAAACCCCCGCGAGCTGCACCATCACCCCCGCAGGCGGTCGATCGCCTGGGCGAGTGCGACGTAGAGCTTGCCGATGTCCGAGGAGAGCAGGGTAACGCTGATCGCCGAGCCGTCGCGTGCGCCGATGAGCAGGCGCAGCATCGCCTCGAAATCGTGGATGAACTGGTTCACCGCGGCGTGGAAGCCGTCGTCGTTCTGATAGAGGCGCAGGATTTCCTTCGCCTCGCTGTTTTCGACCAGCTTGACGGCGCGGCGCGCAAAGACGCCGCGATCGCCCTTCAGATACGCATCCCAGGCGGTGTCGCTGACTTCGCTGGACAGGATTTTGGTGACATCGATCGCAGTCGATTTGAGGGCTTCGGTCAGCAGGCCGACCTGCTTGGCAAGCGAATCGCGATCCGACGCGGCGATCGCCTGTTCCGCTTCGACCGCCCGCTGTTCGACGCTCGCGCTGGTATCCATGATCGTGATGAGCTGGCGCATCAGTCGGTCGGCAGCACCGTTTGCCGCCTCGACCGCGCGTTGCGATGCGTTTTCGATCGCCGCGAGCTGGGTCATCACCTCGGTCTTGAACGCCGCGTCGACGGCTTCGCCGGCGGTCGCCTCCATCGCCTCGCGCGCACCCGCGACGAGGGCATCGAGCGTCTTGCGCGCGTCGGCGGCAGCGGCTTCGGCGGTCGAGCGCACCTCGTCGAGGGTCGCGGCCATCCGCGCGCCGCCCTGTTCGGCGAAGCTGTCCGCACCGCTGTGCAGCCTGGCGAGCGCGGCGTCGGCTTCGCCGAGCGCAGCGTTGATCCGGTCGACCAGCGCCTGCTGACGCTCGCCGTGAGCGGCCATCTGCTCCTCATTGGCGTGGAGCGTCGATTTCACGGCGTTGACGTGCGACAGGGTCGACTGCGCGACAAGTTCGGACGCTTCGAGCATCGGCTTCATCTGCGAAAGCGCGGTCTGAGTCGTCTTGCCATGCGCCACCATGCGATCGAGCGCATGGGGCAGGGTCTCGTCGAGTTCGCGGGTCACCGCATCGAGCGCGAGCAACAGCGATTCGGCATGGCCGATCAGTTGGTGCGCAGCGCCGTTGCCCTTTGTCACCTCGTCCATGAATGTCGCAAGCTGCGCCTTGGTGTCGGCGATCGCCCGGCCGATGACGCCGGTGCTTGCCGACACGCTGATGTCGAGAAGCTCCAGCTGTTCGCGCACACGTCCGGCATCTTCGCCAATGCGGGCCGTCAGTGCGGCGCTGGCTTCGCTGTGACGGGCGATGTCCGCACCGATCGCGTCCCCGGCATCGCACGCCGCTGCGAGGCGCGCGTCGAGCTCGGCGGTCGCGGCCTCGACGCCCTCGCGAAATGCCTGCCAGCCTGCCGTGCTGCGTTCGGACAGTGCTTCCACCGTCGCGGAGAGATCGTCGCGTATGGTCGCCGCGGAACCCGTGATCTGCGCCAGTGCCTTGCCGTGCGCCCCGGTGACCTGGGCCGACGCCGCCAGCAATTCGTTTTCGGCATCCTTGCTCTGCGCGCGCAGCCCTCCGATAGCCTCGTCGAGTGCCGCCGCCGAATCCTGACCCACCTGTGCGGCCTTCGCCGCCTCTTCGGCAAGTGCGGCCAGCCGCGCTTCGAGGTTGGCGCCCTGCTGGTGCGCCACAAGGCCTGCCTCGCGGAAATTGACCGCGAGCCGCTGGGCGACATCGTCGATCCGCGGCAGGCCGGCGAGCAAGCCGTCCATGCGCTGCATCGCCACGTCGCCAGAGCGAGCGAGCTGGTCGTGCGCGTTCGCGATCACCGAAGCATTACTGGCCAGCTTGTCGCTGCTTTCGTGCAGCCGCGCCACGGTGTCGAGCCCGAGTTGCTGAACCGTGCCGGCCTGATCGGACAATTGCCTCTGCGCATCGGCCAGATGCGCCGCCAGACCGCGGATCGAATCGTTGAGCGCCGCATTCTCGGCCCGGAGCGCCGCCGCGACCCGGGCGAAGCGCGCCTGCTCCGACCGGCTCGAGCGCAGCCACACCATCCAGACCATCCCGAGCAAGGTCAACGGCATGGTGATCGTCGCCATGAGCGCCGGCCATTCGTCAAGCGGCAGGGTTCTGGCAAATCCCTGCGTTGTTGTCGCGAGTGCGAAGGCGGTCCAGCCGATCGCGACAAGCACGAGCAGAACTGCGGGAAGCTGGTCGCGCAGCGTCGGCCGCGAATCCTCGTCCGGAGCCACCGGGGCATCGGCCGCATCGAGCGCCGACATGTCGAGCCAGTCGCGTTCGGACTCGGCCCGTGCCTCCGGTTCGACGCCATCACCCGGCGCCGACACGTCCGTTTCCTGGTTCGTCGCGGAATCCCGCCACAGACCGACGATCTTCTTATGCCCCGTCATAATCGCATATTAGCAGCAAATGGCGACCATGAAACGGAAACTTAACCACAGCATGACAAGGCTGTGGAATGTCGTTCGATAGCGGCCCCCTCGACCGGTACCTGACCGCCGCCGTCGGTAACGACCCGGCGGCCGCGCTTGATTTGCGCGGCGCCTTTACGGGGGGAGCGCGCGAACTGGCCGACCTGATGCGCCGGTCGCGCTGCGACGCCAACTGGAATATGGCGGCGTTGCGCCTGAAAAGCCTGTCGGCGACCTTTGGAATTGTCGCGCTGATCGAATTGTCGGAAGAGGCGATGAACGGGGTGCCCGGCGACCCCGCGGTCCTGCGCCGCATTCACGCGGCGATCGACGCGATCGACGGAAACGCCTGATCTTCGGCGACGACGAACCGGGTTCAAATCCCGTTCAGCCGCCGCTGTCCATAAGGATAACGACGAAGGCCGTCTTGCCTTGGCAACGCTAGCCGTTTAGCCGCGTTATCGAAACGCGGCCGCGGGTTGCGCATGTCCGGGCAGGGCGGCCGATTCAAAGGAGAGATTTGCATGGTCAACCGTTTTCGCTCGATGCCCGCCACGGCTATGGCCGCGCTGCTGGGCTGCGCGCTGATGACGACCGCGGCGGCCCCGGCGGCTGCCAAGGAAAAACAGAAGAAGGAAGAATCGCAGGGCGCGCAGATTTCGCCCAGCAAGGGCTTCGCCCCCTCGTTCAAGGGGTTGAACGAAGCGTTGAGCAAGAAGGATGCGGCAGCACTGCAAGCCGCGCTTGCCGAAGCGCAGCCCAAGGCGACGACCGAGGACGATAAATATCTCGTCGGCTTCTTCACATTGCAGCTCGGCATCCTGAACAAGGACAAGGCGTTGCAGGAGCAGGGGCTCGACACGGCGCTGGCGACCGGGAAGGTGCCAGCGAGCGAAGCGCCGGTCTATAACCTTTTCTCGGGCCAGTTCGCTTATGAGAAAAAGGATTATGCCAAGGCGGCTCAACGCTTCGAAGCCGCGAAGGCCGCCGGGTCGACCGAGCCCAACCTGCCGCTGCTGCTGGTCAACAGCTATGTGAGCGGCGGCCAGGTCGACAAGGGCGTGGCGCTCGCAAAGGAAGAGATCAACCGCATGCTTGCGGCGGGGCAGCAGCCTCCCGAACAATTGTTTGTGACGCCTGCGCGTGCTTTGCAGGAAGCCAAGCGCACGAACGAAATGCTCGATCTGTTGGCGCTCCGCGTCCAGGCGTATCCGAACGCGGCGACCTGGAACCAGACACTTCGCCTGGTGCTGGGAACGACCGGCGGAAACAAGGCGATGTCGCTCGACGTCTTTCGCTTGATGCGGGCGACCAATGCGCTCCTCGAGCGTAGCGAATACGCCGAATATGCCCAGCTGGCGACCGAAGCGGCGTTGCCGGGCGAGGCGGTTTCGGCGATCGAAGCCGGCAAGCGGGCGAAAGTCATTCCCGCCACCGACACCGCTCTCAACGAAGTACTGAAGGCGCAGACCGATCGGGCCGGCGACGAGGAATCGACCATCGGAGCCTATGCGAAGAAGCCTTCGACGCTGTCGAATCCCAAGGTCGCGGGCGCGACCGGCGATGCGCTCGCCGGCTATGGCCGCTATGCCGACGCAATCCCGTTGTATCAGGCGGCGGCGAACGGGGGTGCGGACAAGGAGATGTGGACCTATCGCATGGCCGTCGCGCAAGCGATGTCGGGCGATGCCGCTTCGGCAAAGACGACCTTTGGCCAGATCACGGGACCGTATCAACTGCTCGCGAAATTCTGGCTGGCCAAGCTGAATGCCGCGCCCGCTGCGGCGCCGCAGCCGGCAACCGCCAGTTGATCCGGCTTCACTCGATGTACGAAAATGAGGCGCCGGCCTTGCGGTCGGCGCCTCTTTCCTGATCGACGGCCGCGGTCAGAGTTCGACGGGAATTCCCGCAACCTGCTTCGCGGTGCGAATCGTCAGAGATGTCTTCACGCTGGTGACGTTCGGCGCCGACGTCAGGTGCGCGGTCAGGAACGACTGAAAGCTCTGAAGATCGCGCGCGACGACCTTTAACAGAAAGTCTATTTCGCCGTTGAGCATGTAGCATTCACGCACTTCGGGCAGGTGTCCGACATAGTCCTCGAACGCCTTCAGGTCGGCTTCGGCCTGACTGCGCAGGCTGACCATCGCAAAGACGGTGATGCCATAGCCGAGCTTCGCCGCGTCGAGGTCGGCATGATAGGCGCGGATCACCCCCGATTCTTCGAGGGCGCGAACCCGGCGCAGACAGGGAGGGGCGGTCAGCCCCACCATCTGCGCCAGTTCAACGTTGGTAATCCGCCCGTTTTTCTGCAGCTCGTCCAGGATCTGCAAATCGATCTGATCGAATTTTTGGCTCGCCATTTTGTAACTTCCGCTTTCCAAGCATTGAACGACCATAATATTATTTCAGCCGATTGCAATTGTCCCACAATGCGACGCGATGGTTAAGGTGCTTTCCTGCCGCCGCGATTCACGCTAGCCGGTAATGAAATGCTAACCAATGAAGACGGGTGTGGGGCCGGTGCCAGGTGACTGCTGACACGATGATCGCGACGATCCTGCGCCAGGCGCCCGCCGATGGGCGGGCCAGCATCGCCGCGTGGCGACAACTCTCCGATATTCTGGCGCAGCGCGGGAATCAACTGGCGGATTCGGATATCCGGCGCGCACTCCATGCGCTCGCCGTGCTGCGGACCAAGGTTCCCGAAGCGGTTCGCGGCGATTGCGCGCGGGCGATCGCGCGGCATTGCCGTTTTGCGCCCCTCGTCGCCTTTTATGCCAACGACGTGCCGAGCGTATCGGCCGCGATGCTCCGCGAGGCGCGGCTCGCGGACGCCGACTGGCTGGCCCTGTTGCCTGCGACGGGCCCGATCGCGCGCTCGATCCTGGCGGGGCGCGGCAATTTGTCGCCGATGCTGCAAAGGGCCCTTGCTGCACTGGGAAGCGCTTCCGTCGCGTTGCCGCATTCCTCGCACGGTCGGGACGAGGTGGCCATCGAGCCCGACCGTCCGGAGGCGCTTTCCGCCGTTCACCGGTCTTCCGCGGCTGAGCAGGTGCCGGCCGGGTCGAGCCAGATCAGCGAGCTCGTCCGCCGGATCGGCCAATTCCAGTCGACTCGCAACCAGCCGCCTTCCGACGCAAGCGCCGCGCCGGTCAGCAAGGCATTCCTGTTCGAAACGGGCCCGGACGGCATCGTTCACTGGGTCGACGGAATCGCGCGCGGGGCGATTATCGGCCTGTCCATCGCCGATGCGGCGATCGGCGGCGAACCCGGCGTCGACGGCGTTGCGGCGGGCGCCTTTCGGCAGCGCGCCGAAATCCTGAATGCTCGCATGACCATCGAAGGCATGGCGAGCGAAGCCGGCGAATGGCGCTTTTCGGCCTTGCCCTGGTTCGACCCGGCGAGCGGCCAGTTCCGCGGCTATCGTGCGAGCGCGCGGCGACCGTCGCGGAACGAAATACCCTATGGGCACCCGGCATCGAGCGATGCCGGCGATTCGATCCGCCAGCTCATCCACGAATTGCGGAGCCCGCTCAATGCGATCTCGGGCTTTGGGCAGATCATTTCGGGTCAGATGTTCGGGCCTGTCAGCCAGTCCTATCGCACGATGGCCGAAACGATCGTCGCCGACGCCGCGGCGATCCAGGCGATCATCGATGACCTTGACACCGCGACGAAGGATGATGCGAAGCTGGCGGAGGACATGCCTTCCGACGTCTCCGACCTTGGCGTCATCATGGCCCAGGTCGAGGGCGATCTGGCCGAACTGGTGGAGGACCAGCAGATCGACCTGACGATCGCCCGGGTGGGTGGTCCGTTCCGCGCCGTCGCGAGCGAAACCGATGCCCGACGGATGATTGGCCGGTTGCTGACCGCTCTGGTCGACATTTGCGAGCCCGGCGCGGCGCTGGTCGGCCAGCTGGTTACCGAAAACGCGCACGACGACATGCTGCAATTGCGGATCGTCCGTCCCGCGGCGATTCGCTTCGCCAGCGCTGCGGATCTGCTCGATCCGGGCTACAGCCCCGACGGCGAGGCGCCGGGGGCCGCGGTGCTCAGCCTCGGTTTTTCGTTGCGGCTCGTCGACAGGCTGGCGCGCGGGGCGGGCGGTCGGCTCGATATCGGGCATAACGCCTTGACCTTGCACTTGCGCTCGGCCAACCCGAAGGCCGATGCCGACCGGGAGGTCCGGCAGGGCGACTAAGGCCGTGAAGGGGGATGGCGTGCAGGCGGCGGGCAATCTGTTCGACTTTCCCGCGGCAGCGGACTGGATCCGCCTGTCCGACGACGAGGCGCCGCGTTTTTGGGTGACGGTCGACACCGAAGAGGATTTCGACTGGTCGGCGCCGTTCACGCGCGATGGCTTTCGCCTCGATTCGGTCCCTGCGCTTGCAGCATGCCAAGCCTATTTCGAAAAGGCGGCCGTCCGCCCGATCTATCTGGTCGACTGGCCGATCGTCGCCGACGATCGCGCCCACGCCATCCTGGGTGATGCGCAGGCCGGCGGACGCTGCGACGTGGGTGCGCAGCTCCACCCCTGGGTGACGCCGCCTCACGAAGAGGCAGTGAACGACCGCAACAGCTACACCGGCAATCTGCCGATCGCGTTGCAGCGCGCGAAGATGACGGCGCTGCGCGACGCGATCCGCGATCGTTTCGGGTTGGCGCCAACCGTCTATCGCGCCGGACGCTATGGCCTCGGCCCGCAAAGCGCAGCGATGCTCGCCGAACTCGGCTTTCGGTGCGATACATCGGTGCGCTCGGGGTTCGACTATCGCGCCGGGCACGGCCCCGACTATCGCGCCGCCCCGCTCTATCCCTGGCGCGTGTCGACCGCCGCCGGCAATTTGCTCGAAATGCCCGTCACCACGGTATTCGGGGGGCTGCTCGGGCAGGCCGGGCAGGGGCTATACCATCGCTTGACGCGCGAGGGGACGCGCGCCCGTGCTCTGCTCGCGCGGCTTGGGCTTGTCGAGCGCATCGCACTGACTCCCGAGGGCATCCCCGCCGAGCGGGCGTGCCGGGCGATCGATATCGCGGTCGACATGCGGCTTCCCGTGCTGAACTTTTCCTTTCATTCGCCATCGCTACGACCGGGGAACACGCCCTATGTACGCAGCGCGGCCGATCTGGACCGTTTCTATCGCTGGTGGGATGTCGTGCTCGATCATCTGGCGCGGCGCGGTGTGGAACCGACCGACGCCGCCGCCGTTGTCGCGCTGGCCGATCGCTGAACCTCCTTGCCAATAGGGCGCCCGCTCCGCTATCGCCGCCCGGCCCCTAGGGGGCCTGTAGCTCAATGGTTAGAGCTGGCCGCTCATAACGGCTAGGTTGCGGGTTCGAGTCCTGCCGGGCCCACCATTTTCCTTGCCAACATCGCTGTAAGTTGGTCCAAAGGCCCAAGCGGGAAAACCGAAAGAGAGGGGACATGGCGAAGACGCGCGCAATTCTGCTGGGAGGACTGGCGATCGTCGCGGTTGCCGCGGGCGCGGTTGCGGTCGAAACGGCGACCTTTGCTCCCCGCGATGTCGCGGACGGCAGCGACGTCACGCTCGCTGCCGCGCCGGCCTATAGCCTGGACGATGCGGTCCGGCATCTGAGCGCGGCGGCGCAAATTCCGACGATTTCGCATCAGGATGCGACTGACAATCAGCTCGCCGAGTGGGACCGGCTGCACGCGTGGCTGGCCGCGGCCTATCCGGCCGCGCACAAGGCGATGACGCGCACGATATTGCCGAACCGCACGCTCCTCTATCATTGGGCGGGGAGCGACGCGACGCTCGCACCGATCATCGTGATGGCGCATCAGGACGTCGTTCCGGTCACCGAGGGAACCGAAGGCGACTGGAAATATCCGCCCTTTTCGGGGCGGATCGCCGAAAATGCGGTGTGGGGTCGCGGTACCGTCGACGACAAGGGATCGCTGGTCGGCCTGTTCGAGGCGCTGGAGGCATTGGCAAATGCGGGCTTCCAGCCCAGGCGCGGCATCTATCTGGTGTCGGGCCATGACGAGGAGGCGGGCGGATCGGGCGCCATTGCCGCCGCCGCCAGGCTGAAGGCCGACGGCGTAAAGGCGATTTTCGCGATCGACGAAGGCAGCCTGGTTCTGACCGATACGCCCGTCATCGATGGCCCTGCGATCATGATCGGGATCGGCGAAAAGGGGTACGGCACGCTGAAGGTGACGGCGGCCGCGCCCGGGGGTCACAGTTCGATGCCGCCCGCCGAAACCGGCGTGACCACGCTGGCAAAGGCGGTGCTCGCAATCGCCGATAATCCGTTCCCGCTGGAGATCCGCGGTCCGGGTGCCTCGATGCTCGAGGCGCTGGCAGCCAAAAAAGGCGGTACGACCAAGATGGCGGTCGCCAATCGCTGGCTTTTCGCGCCATTACTCAAGCGCCAGATCGCGGCGTCGCCCTCGACCGCGGCGGCTTTCCATACGACCATCGCGCCGACGATGCTGGAGGGCAGCCCAAAGGAAAACGTCCTGCCGCAATCGGCAAACGCGCTGATCAACTATCGGATCGCACCGTGGAACAGCTCGGCCGACGTCCTGGCGCGAGCGCGGGAGGCGGTGGGCGATCTGAAAGTCGAGCTGTCGTGGGTCAAGCCCCCGCGCGAGCCCTCGCGCATCTCGTCGACCAGCTCCGAGGGCTGGAAGTGGATCGCCGCCGCAGCGCGCGCCGATGCTCCCGGCGCGACGCTTACTCCCACGCTCGTCGTCGCAGGTACCGACAGTCGAAGCATGGAGCCGGTGTCGAAGGACGTTTACCGATTCATGCCGATGCACCTGTCGCTCAAGGAAGCCGGCATGATCCACGGAACCAACGAGCATATGGCGGTCGACAGCTTCAAGCGGATGATCGATTTCTACGCGCGGCTGATCCGCACCTCGACACAATAGCGTTGTCGTCCCAAAGCGGGGATAGACTTCGCGCGCCAGACTGATAAAGGCGCGCGCAGGGTCGGGGAGTAGCGCAGCCCGGTAGCGCGCCTGCTTTGGGAGCAGGATGTCGCAGGTTCGAATCCTGTCTCCCCGACCAATTTCGCCTGTCCCGATATGGGACAGGCTTAACTCCCCGCTAAGCAATTGCGATTATTGGGTTCGGCAAAGGGACCAAGGCGATTGCAGCGATGGCGGGGATTGGCTGGAAAAACTGGCTTTGGGCGTTGGGCCTGTTGGTTGCGCTGTTCTGCGGTGCGGCTCCGGCTCACGCGGCCAACTGCTATTATGCAACGGCGCAGGGTGCCACCGGTCCGGCCGATTGGCAGACTTATTGCTGGCTGGACCTGTCGGCCTATAACGACGCGACCGCGCGCTCTTCGGATGGGCAGAGCTTTTCCTTCACCTTGACCGACGGCACGGTAATGAGCTTTCAGTTGAAGGTGTCTGGAGCCACGGCGACGTCCGCGGCGGCGCCGTCCTGGTCGGGCGCCGCGGTCGGCAACACGGCCTTCACCGGTATCGCAGGACGTCCGGTCCTCTATCAGACCGCTGGCGGCACCACGACGGTCACCATCAGCAGCATCACGCTGACGCCGCCGACGTCGGGAACGATCAGCCAATACATGTTCGTCGGGGCCGATGGTGAATCGTCGAACGGCGGAGAAAGCCTGAGGTTTCAGACCAACGGCGGCGGCTGGCAGATCCTCGATACGGTGGGACCCGTGAGCGGATCGACGTACCCGACGGTTTCGGGCGCCGGAACGACGAGCTTTACCGAAACCGGGGTCAACGGGACGGTTGGGGCCTATATCGTCGGCTCGACCTCTCCGACCCAGGTTACGACGACGCTGGTCGGTAGCGGCCTTCAGGGCGCGATGTTCGCGGTGCGCTTCGCATCGATCCGGCTGACCACTCAAATCGCGCCCACCCGGGTCTCGGTGGCCGACCAGTTCGCCTTTTCGATCCGGTCGACGGGTACGGGGACCGCACTTGCCACGGGCGCCACGAGCGGAACCGGCAACGGCCCGTTCACCGCGGCCGCGCTGTCAAGTTCAGCGGCCTTGCCGCTGACGCTCGTGCAGTCGATGGCGAGCGGCAGCGGCAACAGCCTGGCGCACTATCGCTCGGTGCTGAGTTGCTCCAACGGCAACAGCGGGTCCGGCACCCCGCTTCCGACCGGCGTCGTAACGACCACCTATAATTTCGGCGCGCTGCAATTCGGCGATGCGGTCAGTTGTACCTTCACCGAAACACCCTTTCCCCATCTGCAACTTGTGAAGGCGCTCGCGGCGTCGGGGCGGCAATTTGCCGGCGATCAGTTCACGGTCCAGATCGATCAGGGTGGGACAGTGGTGGCGACGGCGACGACCACGGGAACGGGGGCGGCGGTCGCGAACGGATCGACCGGACAGGTTCAGCTTGCAGCGGGAGAGACCTTCAACCTCGGCGAAGCGGCGGCGGGCACGACGCTCCTCGATCAATACATCGCCACCATGGCCTGCACGAACGCATCCGGGTCTTCGACGGTTCTGCCAACGATCCCCGGTGGCGGCGTGACGCCGCAGATGGGCGACGTCATCACCTGTACGATCACCAACAGCAAACGGGGTCCCAATGCTGCGCTGACGATCGTCAAGACATCGGCTCTCGTGTCGGATCCAGTGAATGGCGCCAGCAATCCCAAGGCGATTCCCGGTGCCATCGTGCGATACAGCTTTGCGGTGCAGAACAGTGGCCCGACGGCCGTCGACAACAATAGCGTGCTGATCGTCGACACGCTGCCGCCGGGGATCGTGGTAGGCAGCGCCGCGACGCCGATCTTTGTGCAGGGTACGCCGACGAGCGCGCTGACCTTTAACAGCGGCACCGACATCCGCTACTCGAACGCAGCGACGCGTCCGACCAGCTTTTCGGGTTGCAGCTACACCCCGGTAGCCGCTTATGACCCCGCGATACGCCATATTTGCCTGCGCCCGCGCGGCGCCATGGCCGGATCGACGGGAACGCCGACGAATTTCGTCCTCAGCTTTCAGGCAAGGATCGACTGACGATCCGCGCAGCCGTGCCGGCCCCGCGACCGGTCGAGGAACATCGGCGATGCTGGCTCGTTGGTTGGAAAGGTGGCGGTGCCACCCTGTGTCGCCGCCCTCATCCAGCAAAGGAGAAGGAGCCATGACCGACACACTCGACAGACCGCAAACGCACCGCCTGATCGCGTCCGACAAAGTCGAAGGGACCGCAGTCTATAACCCCGAAAATGAAAAACTGGGCACCATCGTCAACATCATGATCGAAAAGCGCTCGGGCAAAAGCGAATATGCCGTGCTCGAATTCGGGGGCCTGTTCGGCCTCGGCAGCGATCATTACCCGATCCCTTGGGACATGCTGACCTATGACGTCGACAAAGGCGGATATGTCGTCAATCTGACGAAAGCGCAGATCGAGGGTGCACCGCGTCACGAGCGTGAGAAAACGCCCGAATATACCGATGACTACGGCCGGACGATCTATGGCTATTACGGCCTCAGCTATCCGATGCTTTGATCATGGCGCGGCCAGATACACATCCGGATAATCAGACGGACCATCGCGCGCGCGACGTTCGCGGCGGGGAGATCATTCTGACGTCGCGGGCGCGCCGGTTCGTCTTTCTCGGCGGGCTTGTAGCCTTCGCGATCCTCGCGCTTCTCGCCGCGATCCTCGCGCCACATTGACGTGCGGTACCGGACCAAAAGAAAAAGGCGGCCTTCCCGAAGGAAGACCGCCTCTTTTCGGTTCGGTCAATGCCCCGAAGGGCCGTGACTTACTTCGTTTCTTCAGCCGGAGCGGCAGCGGCGTCGGCCGGAGCAGCAGCGTCAGCAGCCGGAGCAGCGTCGGTCGCAGCAGCGTCGGCGGCGGTTGCAGCAGCTTCCGCACCTTCGGCAGCGGCGTCAGCGCCGGCAGCAGCAGCGTCGGCACCAGCTTCCATGGTCGCGTCAGCGGCCGGAGCTTCGGTGGTGGTGGCTTCGTCAGCAGCCTTTTCACCGCAAGCGGCGAGGGCGAACATGCTGGCAGCAACGGCGATAGCAGCAAACTTCTTCATGATGTGTGGGCTCCCTAAAATGCCTTTCCGCGCTTGGGAAATTTCCCGCGGCGCGAGCGGCGGGATTTAGACGTTCCGCGTGAATCGTCAACAAAAATAATTGAGATGTCACGCGAGCGCGCAAAACGGCGTTTTCCGGTTAAGTGCTATGGTAACTCGCTGTCGGAGCTGTTCGCGAGAATCGCCAAGGTCGCGCTCCAGACCACGACATTCTGACGCAATTGCGCAGGATCGATCTTGTCGAGCGTGTCGTCTGGGGTATGGTGAATGTCGAAATAGCGCGTTCCATCCTGCCCCAGGTCGACCGCCGGGACACCCGCCTGAATCAATGCCCCGACATCGGCGCCGCCATGCGCCTCGTCGCGGCCCGTTGCGACCCCGAAAGGTGCGACCGCGGCCCTGATCCGCTTTTCAAGGTCGGCTGCGCTTTCGGGCAGCTTGAATTCGACACGCCAGATGCGATCGGCGCCAAAATCCGATTCCATTGCAACGGCGTGCGCTTCCTTGCCATGCGCATCGAAATAGGCCTGCCCGCCGAAAACGCCCACCTCTTCGGCGCCGGCCCAGAGCAGGCGGATGGAGCGACGCGGCCGCCCGGCCTCCATCACATGCTTCGCGGCCGCGGTGATGATTCCGCAGCCCGACGCGTCGTCGATTGCCCCCGTGCCGAGGTCCCAGCTATCGAGGTGGCATGCGACGATCACCGGGCTCGCACCCGGATCGCTGCCCGGGACCTCCGCTATGACGTTGCCAGATGCCTGCTCGCCTATCGACTTGGGGGTCAGGAGGAGTTTCATCGTGAGCGGACGAGCGCTGCGCTGGCGCTGCCGAACAAGCTGGTCGGCATCGGGGTTCGAGATCGCGCCGGCCGGAATCGGATTTACGCCGGCTTCGAAATTCGTCACCCCGGCGTGCGGGTTGCGATGGCCGTCGGTGCCGATCGAGCGGATAACGATCGCGGCGGCGCCTTTTTTCGCCGCAACATTCGGCCCGACGAAGCGTCCGCGGCCATAGAAGCCATAGCCGCTGCCGTCCTGCGTCGGTTTCATCTGGTTGTCGATAAAGACGATCTTGCCCTTCACCGCTGCGTCGGGGGCCGCGGCGAGGGCGTCGAAGCTCGCGAAATAGGCGACTTCGCCCTCCAGTCCCTCGGGACCGGTCGAGCCGCTGTTGCCGAGCGCGGTGATCGCCAGTTTTTGCGGCACGAACGGACCGGTCAGCCACGCCATTTCCTCGCCGCGCTGCCACACCGGCATAGTATAGGATTCCTCGCGGACTTTCGCGAACCCCATAGCCTTCAGTTTGGCGACCGCCCATTTGCGGGCGGCGGCTTCGCGCTCGGTTCCGGCGGGGCGCGGTCCAATCTCGGTCGTCAGCCCTTCGGCAATTTCCCACGCGGGGTCGGCACCCTTTTGGGCAAGGTCCACCGCGGTCGGAGCCTGATAGGCCAGGGCGCCGGTAGCGGCGAGGGCGGCGGCCGCGAGGCCGGCGAAGCGGGCGGGAGCATAGATGTTTCTCATGGCCGCAGTCCTAGCGATAACGGCGCATGGGGAGCAAGCGTCGATTGCCAAGTGCGCGCCCATTCGCTAACCGGCGCTCGATTCAACGTCTCCCCGCCGCCGCCCGCCAGAGGGCGCGGCTTCACCCGGATTTCGGAGCATTTCGATGGCGGCCCAATATAGTTTCGTGATGAAGGGTCTCTCCAAGACCTATCCCGGCGCGCAGAAGCCGGTGCTGAACAACATCAGCCTGCAATTCTACCCCGACGCGAAGATCGGCATCGTCGGCCCGAACGGTACGGGTAAATCGACGCTAATGAAGATCATGGCGGGCATCGACAAGGATTTCACCGGCGAAGCCTGGCCGGGCGAGGGGATTACTGTGGGCTATCTGCCGCAGGAGCCAGAGCTCGATCCGACCAAGACGGTGAAGGAAAATGTCATGGACGGCGTGCGCGACGTCGCGGACATGATGGACCGGTTCAACGAGATCAGCGCGCTGATGGCCGACCCGCCCGAGGATGCCGATTTCGACACCCTGATGGCGGAGATGGGCGAGCTTCAGGAAAAGATCGATGCGGTCGACGGCTGGACGCTCGACAACCAACTCGAAATAGCGATGGAAGCGCTGCGCTGCCCGCCCGGCGACTGGAGCGTCGAGAACCTGTCGGGCGGCGAAAAGCGTCGCATCGCGCTCACCCGCCTGCTTCTTGAAAAGCCGTCGATCCTGCTGCTCGACGAGCCGACCAACCACCTCGACGCCGAAAGCGTCGCCTGGCTCGAAAAGCATCTCGTCGACTATCCGGGTAACGTCATCCTCGTCACCCACGATCGCTATTTCCTCGACAATGTCGTGAACTGGATCCTGGAACTCGATCGCAGCCGCTACTTCGTATATGAGGGCAATTATTCGACCTATCTGGAAAAGAAGGGCAAGCGGCTCGAACAGGAAGCGCGCGAGGACGCCGGCCGCCAAAAGGCTATCAAGGACGAGCTTGAGTGGATTCGGCAGTCGCCGAAAGCGCGTCAGGCGAAATCGAAGGCACGCATCAAGAGCTTCGACCAGCTCGTCGAGGCGCAGGAAAGCCGCGCCCCCGGCAAGGCGCAGATCGTCATCCAGGTTCCCGAACGCCTTGGCGGCAAGGTGATCGAGGTCGAGAATGTCTCGAAGGCCTATGGCGACAAGCTGCTGTTCGAGGACCTGTCCTTTACCCTGCCGCCGGGCGGCATTGTCGGGGTGATCGGTCCGAACGGCGCGGGTAAGTCGACGCTGTTCCGCCTGCTGACCGGGCAGGAGCAGCCCGACGGGGGTTCGATCGCCTTGGGCGATACGGTGCGCCTGGGATATGTCGACCAGAGCCGCGACGCGCTCGACCCCAACAAGAATGTCTGGGAGGAAATCTCTGGCGGCCACGACATGATGACCGTTGGCAAGCACGAGATGCAGACGCGCGCTTATGTCGGCGCGTTCAACTTCAAGGGCGTCGACCAGCAGAAGAAGGTCGGCATGTTGTCGGGCGGCGAGCGCAACCGCGTCCATATGGCGAAGATGCTGAAAGCCGGCGGCAACGTCCTCCTGCTCGACGAGCCTACCAACGACCTCGATACCGAAACGCTGGCGGCGCTCGAGGAGGCGCTGGAGAATTTCGCAGGCTGCGCCGTGGTGATCAGCCACGACCGCTTCTTCCTCGACCGGCTTGCGACGCACATTCTGGCGTTCGAGGGCGATAGCCACGTCGAATGGTTCGAAGGCAATTTCGAAGCCTATGAGGAGGACAAGATCCGCCGCCTCGGCGACGAGGCGACGCGTCCGCACCGGACCTCCTATAAAAAGCTCACCCGGTAACCCCGATGAGCGAGGGGAACGGCGCGCCGCCCACCGAGCAGCCGGTTTCGTCGAGCGCGCTCCGCCTGGATGCGGAGGCGCTGAACGACTTCATGGCCGACGCCTTTCCCAATTCGGCGCCGGGATCGCGCGGGCGCGTCGTATCGGTCGAACCGGGCCGCCTCGTCGCCAGGCAGGAGCCCGCCGAGACCATGTTACGGCCCGGCGGCCTGATTTCGGGGCCGACCCAGATGGGGCTAGCCGACATGGCGGCCTATGCGCTCGTCCTCGCACATATCGGGCCGGTCGCGATGGCGGTCACGAGTGCGCTCAACTATCAGTTCCTGCGCCCGTGCCTGCCCGAACCGCTCAATGCAGAGGCTACGCTGCTACGCCTTGGTAAGCGGCTCGCGGTGATGGACGTGCGACTTTATACCGACGATGCGAGCCGTCCCGTCGGGCAGGCAAACGTCACTTACGCCATCCCGTAACCGGTCAGGGGACCGCCACCGCCGGCGGCTTGCCCTTTTGCGGCATCATCCGCCGGGCGAGGCCGTGATAGAGACGCGTCGGGCAAACTTGCGCGCTCGTCCAGTCGGCGATGAGGGCGGTCAGGAACAGGGGCAGGATAACGCCGCGCGCCGCGGTCGCCTCGATCAGAATGATGACGGCGGTCAGCGGTGCCCGGACGACGCCGACGAAATAGGCGACCATGCCCATCATCACCACCGCTCCGACCGGGCTTTCCGGAAAAATCGGGGTCAGCAGGTTGCCGAAGCCCGCGCCGACCGCGAGCGAGGGCGCAAAGATGCCGCCCGGTGCGCCGCTGAGTGTCGAGGCGAGGGCGGCGGCGAACTTCGCGGGGAAGAACCACAGTTTGCCGTGATTGCCTTCGACCAGGAATTTGGTCACGTCATAGCCCGTGCCCCATGTGGCACCCTTGGTCACCACCCCGACCACCGCGACGACGAGACCGCAGCCGGCGGCAAAGAGGATCGGCCGCTTGGCGACCCGGCGTGCCCAGTCGGCGGTCTTGTCGCTCGCGGCGAGAACGATACGGGCGAACAATCCGCCCGCGAGCCCGCCACCAAGACCCGCAATCGGCGCGATGAGCAGCGTGTCGCTGACCGGCAGCGTGTCGCGCATGACGCCGAAATAGACATAGTCGCCCGCCAGCGCGAGGCTGACGAGGCCCGAGATCATCACCGCGCCCATCGTCAGAACCGCGACGCGCTGTTCATAGGCGGAGGCCAGCTCTTCGATCGCAAAGGCGATCCCGGCAAGCGGCGTGTTGAACGCCGCCGCCACCCCCGCAGCGCCCCCCGCGATATAGACGCCGGCGGTGATCCGGACCTTGAGCAGGCGATGTATGGCGACCATGATCGCCGCGCTTACCTGTACCGTCGGCCCCTCGCGCCCGACCGACCCGCCGACCGCCAGCGTCGTCAACGTCAATCCGAGTTTGGCAAAGGCGGTGCGCAGCGACACCAGCGGGCCATTCGATTCCTGTTCGGGCCGACGCCCCGCCGCGATGATCTGTGGAATACCCGAGCCGCGCGATTCGGGTGAAAAGCGGTTGGCGGCCCAGACGACGAAGGCGAAGCCGGCCGGTGTGAGGAGGATCGGCAGCCACCAGACCTGATGCGCGATATGGAAGATCAGTTTTTGCGCCTCGTCGCCCGCCTTGGCGAATGCGAGCGCAACGAAGCCGAGCAAGAGCGCCCCGCCCACCATCGCGGCGCGGCGCCAGATGTCGACCACCTCGGTCCGCGCTCGGCGCTGCGCGCGCAGCTGCCACAGGCGCGCCCAGCGCGGCAGTTTCGGCTTGATCGGCATGCGCGCCCTGTGGACCGCACGGAGGCGGAGCGCAACCCCGCACGCGGCTAAAAGCTGTGGCTAACGCACCCTTTTGATGCGCAAGGGACCGCCCTCGACGCGCTCGGTCACGAAATTGGGGATGTCGGCGATCATATCCGACAATCGGCTGTAGCCATAGTTGCGGACGTCGAAGCTGGACCGGTTGCCCGCGATCTGTCCGACCTCTCCGAGCAGCGCGAAGCCGCTATCGTCGCGCTTGGCCGTCTTCCAGGCATTGCCCAGCAATTCGATCACGTCGGGGGCTATGGTCTTTTTGGCCGACGCTTTCCGGTCGGTTCCCGGGGCCTCGATCAGCGCGTCGACGTCGATAAAGCGCGTGCAGGCGCCTTGGAAGCCCTCCGGCGTCTTGGCGCTGCCAAAGCCGTAAACCGGGATGCCATCCTGTCGGACGCGCATGGCGAGCGGCATGAAGTCGCTGTCGCTCGACATGATCCCGAGCCCGTCGAGCCGGCCGCGATAGAGCAGGTCCATCGCATCGATCGTCAGCTTCATATCGGTGGCATTCTTGCCTTTGGTCAGGTCGAACTGCTGCTGCGGCTCTATCCCGAAGCGATGGAGCTGGTCGACCCACCCCTTCAGCGCGGGTTTGCGCCAATTGCCGTAGGCGCGGCGGATATTCACCGTTCCGAGTTCGGCGAGTGCTGTGAGCACCGGGTCGAGTCCCGTCGGACGCGCATTGTCAGCGTCGATCAACAGGGCGACATTACCGTCAGCCATCGGGCATCTCCTTGGATAGCGGGGCGGCAAGGCTCACCGCGACGATCGCAATCATGGCCGCCGCGAAGCCGGGAACCAGTTCATAGAGCGTTGCGCTCCATCCGGCCTGAATCCAGAGTATGACGACGAGAGCCCCGACGATCATCCCGGCCAGGGCTCCGTTCCGGTTCATCCGTGGCCACATCAGCGACAGCAGGATCACCGGGCCGAACGCGGCACCGAAGCCGGCCCAGGCATTGGAAACGAGGCTCAATACGCTGCCGTCGGGATTCTGCGCAAGGATCATCGCGACCGCTGCCACCGCGATCACCGAAAGGCGTCCTACCGTCACGATTTCGGTTTCGCCGGCATCGCGGCGCACGAACAGGCGGTAGAAATCCTCGGTCAGCGACGATCCGGTCACCAGAAGCTGCGCCGAAATCGTGCTCATGATGGCGGCGAGGATGGCCGAAAGCAGGAAACCGAGCGCGAGTGGGTGAAGCAGGACCTGTCCCAGCAGGATGAACACGGTTTCGGGATCGTCGATCGGCGTCGCATGGGCGGCGAACCAGGCGCGCCCGACCAGTCCGACCGCAATCGCTCCGATCAGCGAAATCAGCATCCAGGACAGGCCGATGAACCGCGCGGTCGGGATGTCTTTCACCGACCGGATCGCCATGAAGCGCACGATGATGTGCGGTTGCCCAAAGTAGCCGAGACCCCACGCCGCGGCCGATATGACCGCGAGCAGGCTGGTGCCTCCGAACAGGCTCAGCATGTCGGGATCGATATCGCGCAGGATGTCGCAGATGCTTGCGCTCTGGCCGAAATGCGTCAGGGCGACTAGGGGAACGGCAATCAGTGCGATCATCATAATCGTGCCCTGAACGAAATCGGTCAGGCTGACCGCCAGGAACCCGCCGAGCACGACATAGGCGACCACCACCGATGCGGTTACCCAAAGCCCTGTCTGATAGGAGAGGCCAAAGGCGGATTCGAAGAGCTTGCCGCCCGCGACGAGGCCCGACGCGCTGTATACGGCAAAGAAGACGACGATCACCAGGCTGGCGACGACGCGCAGCACATGGCTGCGATCGGCGAAGCGATTGCCGAGGAATTCGGGAATGGTCAGCGCGCCGTATCGCTCGGTCTGTTCGCGCAGCCGCGGCGCGACGAGCACCCAGTTCGCCCATGCGCCCAGGAACAGCCCGATGCCGATCCAGCTTTCGGCAAGCCCCGAGACATAGATGGCGCCGGGAAGGCCCAGCATCAGCCACCCCGACATATCCGACGCGCCCGCCGCAAGCGCCGTCACCGCGGGGCCGAGACTCCGTCCGCTGAGCAGATATTCGCTGCTGTCGGAGGTCGATTTGCGCCAGGCATAAAGGCCGATGCCGAGCATCAGCGCAAAATAGGCGCCGATGGCGAATAGGGTCGCGTTGGTCATGACCGGAGGGTGTAGCGCGTTTCGAAACGAAAGAAAGGGAGGAGGGCGTTCAGGCCGGAGCGAACGTCCCCTTTCCTTCGTCGAGCACATGCAGAACACCGTCGCTGATCGCAAAGAAAGCGCCCCGCAGCTTCAGCGTTCCGCGCTTCTCGCGCTCCTGGATGCACGGAAAGGTCCGCAGATTGGCGAGGCTGACCTTGACCCCGGCCATCTCCATCGCGCGACCGGCATCGCGGTTGTCGATGTCCGTGTGGGCGGCGCGAACCTCTGTGCTCGCATCGTCGAGCAATGCGATCCAGTCGGCGATAAAGCCGCCGCGGCCAGGCTCTGCGCCCTCCATCGTCCGGTGCAGCGCGGCATGGCAACCGCCGCACAGGCCGTGGCCCATCACGACGATTTCCTCGACGTTCAGGAACTGCACCGCGAATTCGAGCGCCGCCGAGACGCCGTGGCGTCCGGGAGTCGTCTCGAACGGCGGAACGAGCGCGGCAACGTTTCGGACGACGAAAATCTCGCCAGGATTGGTGTCGAAAATCTGCGCGGGTTCGACGCGGCTGTCGGAGCAGGCGATGACCATCACCTTGGGCGATTGCCCTTCGGCGAGCTCGTCCCAACGTTCGCGTTGTTCCTTCCAGCCTGTCGCGCGAAAGCGGCGATAGCCATCGACCAGTTCTGCAAAGCGAGTCATGCCAGCCCTTTAGCAGAAGATGGATGGTTGAGAAGAGGCGCCCGCGCGCCTATGTGGTCGCCATGAACGCACCCGTCCAACCGCTTTCGCAGCCCTCGCAGCGCGCCCGCAAACCCGACTGGATCCGCGTGAAGGCGCCGACCAGCCCCGGCTATGCCGAGACGCGCAAGCTGATGCGCGATTTGAACCTCAATACCGTGTGCGAGGAAGCGGCGTGCCCCAACATCGGCGAATGCTGGACCAAGAAGCATGCGACGGTGATGATCCTCGGCGACACCTGCACGCGCGCCTGCGCCTTCTGCAACGTCAAGACCGGCATGCCGCGCGCCGTCGACCCGCTCGAACCCGAACATGTCGCGGTCGCGGCGGCGAAGATGGGGCTGACGCATATCGTCATCACCTCGGTCGATCGCGACGACCTGCCCGATGGCGGCGCCCGCCAATTCGTTCGCGTGATCGAGGCGCTGCGCCGCGAAACGCCGCAGACCACGATCGAGATCCTGACCCCCGATTTTCGCAACAAGCCGGAGGATGCCGTCGCTTCGATCGTCGACGCCCGGCCCGATGTCTACAACCACAATCTCGAAACGGTGCCGCGGCTCTATCCGACGATCCGTCCCGGCGCGCGCTATTATGCCTCGCTGCGCCTGCTCGAACAGGTGAAGCGCCGAGATCCGTCGATCTTCACCAAGTCTGGCATCATGCTCGGCCTCGGTGAAGAGCGGATGGAAGTGCACCAGGTGATGGACGACATGCGCAGCGCCGACATCGACTTCATGACGATGGGCCAATATCTCCAGCCGACGCCGAAGCATACGAAGGTCATCGACTTCGTGACGCCGCAGGCGTTCGACGCCTATGCCCAGATTGCTCGGGCGAAGGGCTTCCTCCAGGTTGCCTCGTCGCCGCTGACGCGGTCGAGCTATCATGCCGGCGACGACTTCGCGGCGATGCGAGCGGCGCGCGAGGCGAAGCTCGCTCGCGCGGCCGCCGACTGACCTTGCCACGGCATCACGAAACGCGCGAACTTCCCTACAGCGCGGACCAGATGTTCGCGCTTGTCACCGACATTGCGCGCTACCCCGATTTCCTGCCGTGGGTCGTCGCGCTGCGTGTCAGGAGTGATGACGAAACCGAGGCGTTGGCCGACATGATCGTCGGGTTCAAGGGGCTGCGAGAGAGCTTTTCGTGCCGGGTCGAAAAACAAAAACCGACGCGGGTCGACGTCCATTATATCGACGGACCGATGCGCCACCTCGACAATGAATGGCATTTCACGCCAGCCGAAGGCGGCGGCTGCCGCGTCGATTTCATGGTCGATTTCTCGTTTCGCAACCGCCTGTTCGAAACGCTCGCGGGACAAATGTTCGACAAGGCCCTGCGCCGCATGATTGCGGCGTTCGAAGAGCGCGCGGCCGTGCTTTACGGGGCGGGCAACTCGGTATCTTCGGACGGGCGCAACGAGTCCTTCTCGGGCTGAAGCAGCTCGAGGGCGAACAGCGTGGCGGCGTGGCGGATCGCGGCGCGATCGTTCGACTCGAACTGGATACGCTGAGTGAAATAATCGTCCGGGTCCTGGCCGCGCAGCGCGCGGGCGAAGACGACGAGACCGACGGGCTTTTTTTCCGATCCACCGCCGGGGCCGGCGATCCCGGTAATCGCGACCGCGACATCGGCGTCGCTTTTAGTCAGCGCGCCGGCCGCCATTGCCCACGCGGTCGCGAGCGCGACTTCGCCGAAGGTGTCGAGAATTTCGGTGCTGACATCGAGCTGCGACTGCTTGGCTTCACGCGAATAGGTGATGAAGCCCGCCGAAAACACATCGCTGCTGCCCGGGATGTCGGTGAGCGCCGTGCATACCATGCCGCCCGTGCAGCTTTCGGCAATCGCGACGCGACGTCCAGCGGCGCGATTCGCGGTCAGGGCTGCCGTGGCGGCGGCTTCACGCGCAGCGAGGCGCGATTCGAGGTCGGGGTGCAAACTCATGTCTCCGGAAGTTGTAACGTAGCGACGGCCTGGGCGGCGATGCCTTCGCGGCGACCGGTAAAACCCAACCGTTCGGTGGTTGTTGCCTTCACACTAATGCGTGCCACCGGAATCGCAAGGATTTCGGCGATGCGGCCGCGCATCCTGTCCCGATACGGGCCGATTTTGGGCGCTTCGGCGACCAGGGTGAGGTCGAGGTGATCGATGCGACCTCCGGCGTCGGCAACGCGCCGACCGGCGAATTCCAGGAAGCGCCACGACGCCGCGCCGCGCCACTCCGGATCGTTAGGCGGGAAATGCGTTCCGATGTCGCCGTCGGCAAGCGCACCGAGGATCGCATCGGTCAGGGCGTGGAGCGCGACGTCGGCGTCGCTATGACCTTCAAGCCCATGACTATGCGCGATTTCCAGTCCGCCAAGCCACAGGGGCTTGCCCGCAACCAATCGATGAACGTCATATCCCATGCCGACCGCTGTGCGCATCATCGTCTCCGTTCGCAACAGGCCCGAAAGGATCGCGACGTCGGCCGCATAGGTCAGCTTGTGCAGCCGTTCGTCCCCGTCGACCGCCGCTACCGGCCCGCCGAGTCGCCGCACGAGTTGGGCATCGTCGGTCGCCGCTTCGGCGGACGCGGCGGCGTGCGCACGGCGTAACGTGCCAAGCCGGAACGCCTGCGGCGTCTGCACGCGCGCCACACTGCTCCGGTCGACGATTTCACCGGCCTCTCGCCCATCCTGCCGTACCAGCGTATCGGGGACGGGCAGGGTCGGGATTGCGGCATCGCTGGTATCGAGCGCGCTCAGCAGCCGGTCGATTACCGCTGCCGACACGCCGGGCCTCGCGGCGTCGTGGATCAGGACGCGTGTTTCGTCGGGTCGGTCGGCAAGCGCGATGAGGGCGCTCGCCACCGATTGCTGGCGCTCGCTTCCCGGGCGTGCCGAAATCCAGTCCGAGGGCAGCGGCGTGATGGCTGCCATGACGTCATCGCTCGCGACCAGCACGCCGCTTGCGATCGCGGGATGCGCCGCTAAGGCGTCGAGGCTCCATTGAAGCACCGGCTTGCCGCCCAGCGATGCAAGCTGCTTGGGCCCGCCAAGAGCCGCACGCGCACCGACGCCGCCGGCCAGCACGACGGCAACGGCCTGCAATGCGGAAGGGGGCGTGGAGTCGGTCATATCCCGCGCCGGGTAGCGCAGCATCGGCTTGCGGGAAAGCCATAGAGCGTGTAGGGCGCTGCTTAAATTTTAGGCAGTTTTGACGAAAGTTCCCCCCAATGGCGCCGCTTCGGCCCATCCAAATCGGCAATATAACGATCGCGGATCCGGTTATCCTTGCGCCGATGACCGGCGTCACCGACCGGCCCTTCCGGACGCTCGTCCGCCGTTATGGCTCGGGGCTCAACGTGACCGAAATGATCGCGAGCCAGGCCGCGATCCGCGAGACGCGCCAGTCGATCCAGAAGGCCGCATGGGATCCGGTCGAGGAACCGGTGTCGATGCAGCTTGTCGGCTGCACCCCCTATGAAATGGGCGAGGCGGCGAAATTGAACGAGGATCGCGGCGCGGCGATCATCGATATCAACATGGGCTGTCCGGTCCGCAAGGTGACGAACGGCGATGCCGGCTCGGCCCTGATGCGCGACCCGACGCTCGCTGCGGCGCTGATCAAATCCTGCGTCGACGCCGTGTCGGTGCCGGTGACCGTCAAGATGCGGATGGGATGGGACCATGACAGCCTGAATGCCCCCGAACTCGCGCATATCGCAGAGGATCTGGGCGCGAAGCTGGTGACCGTGCACGGTCGCACCCGCAACCAGATGTACCGCGGAACGGCCGACTGGGCCTTCGTTCGCAACGTCAAGGACGCGGTGTCGATCCCGGTGATCGTGAACGGGGACATCTGTTCGAGCGACGACGCTCGGACCGCGCTCGATCAGAGCGGCGCCGACGGGGTGATGATCGGCCGCGGCGCCTATGGGCGCCCGTGGCTGCTTGGACAGGTCATGGCGGCTCTGCGCGGCGAAGCCGAAAGGCCCGACCCGGGAATCGACGAACAATATGAAATTATCACAACGCACTACCGCGCGATGCTCGACCATTATGGTGAGATGACCGGCGTCAACATGGCGCGCAAGCATCTCGGTTGGTACGTCAAGGGACTGCCGGGTTCGGCCGAGTTTCGCAACAAGGTGAACCAGATCCCCGACAGCAAAGGCGTTCTCGACGCGCTCGAAGGCTTTTACGGTCCCTTCCTTAGCAGGGCCGCCGCGTGACCGCCCATACGTCGAGTATTCCGACGTTCGACCATGACGAGTTGATCCATTCGCATCCGGTGGCCACGCTGTTGCTCGACCGTGGCGGGGTGGTGCTTTTCGTCAACGCAGCCGCCGAACAGCTTTGCAACGTCAGCCGGTCGGCGATGGTCGGGCGCGTCGTCTATGACGTCATCCGCATGGACCGCAGCTATCGCCAGCGACTGAACGATCCGTCGACCCCGGCGCTGTTCGCGCATCGCGCCGAAATCGCGGTCGGCGGGCGCAAAGCCATTTTCGTCGATATGCAGATGGTGCCCTATGGTCAGAACGGCCATCGCATTCTTGCGCTCGTTCCTTCGCAGAGCGAGGCCGAATTGCTCGGCGGCTCGCTCAGCCGCTCGGGGCGCGCGGCGGGCGCGGCCGCGTCGATGCTGGCGCACGAAATCAAGAATCCGCTCGCCGGGATCAAGGGCGCGGCCCAGTTGCTCGCGCGCAAGGTCGACACGGGCGGCGAGCGTTTCACGACGCTGATCTGCGCCGAGGTCGACCGCATCACCAACCTGATCGACCAGATGGAGCATTTTTCCCGCGGGCAACCGCTCGCCTGTTCGGCGATCAACCTCTACCCGCCGATCCACCAGGCGATGGAGGCCGTGCGCGCCCGGCAATTCGACAGCGTCCGCTTCGTCGAGGATTTCGACCCTTCGCTGCCCTTGGTGCTCGGCAACCATGACGCCATGGTCCAGATCCTGCTGAACCTCGTCACCAATGCGTGCGAGGCGCTCGGCGCGCATGACGACGGCACGGTTCGCGTCGCCACGGCCTATCGTCATGGGCTGTCGATCGACAACGGCGACGGGCGCGGGCGCATCGCGCTGCCGATCGAGTTGAGCGTCAGCGACAACGGCCCGGGCGTCCCCGCCGACATTCGCGGCGACCTGTTCGATCCCTTCGTGACGACGAAGCGCGAGGGCAGGGGGCTGGGCCTTGCTCTCGTTGCAAAGCTCGCTCGCGACATGGGCGGGACCGTCCAGCACATGCGCGACGGCGACTGGACGCGCTTCCGCGTCCATTTGCCCACGGCCGGACAAAAGGCGGCAGGCTCGTGACGGCCGACAAGACGATCCTGCTGGTCGAGGACGACCCGGCCATCGCGCTGATCATCCGCGAGACATTATCGACCGAATGCGGTCAGTTCGCGTCGGTCGGCAGCATCGCCGAGCGCAACGCCTGGCTCGCCGACCATCGCCCCGACCTGATCATCACCGATGTCGTGCTGCCCGACGGCGACGGCATCGATTCGCTTCCCGGCGTCGGGGTCGATCCGCTGACCCCGGTCATCGTCCTGTCGGCGCAGAACACGCTCGACACCGCGGTGCGCGCGACGGGGATCGGCAGCTACGATTATCTGCCCAAGCCTTTCGATCTCGACGAGTTGACCGCCAGCGTGCGCGCGGCGCTTCAGCGGCGCACCCTCCCGAGCGCGGGGATCGATCCCGCGCCCGAAGACAGCCACGGGCTCGTCGGTCGCGCGCCCGCGATGCAGGCAGTCTACCGCACGATCGCGCGGCTCGCCACCAATGACCTTGCGGTGCTCATCCTGGGTGAATCGGGGACCGGCAAGGAAGTTGTCGCGCGCGCGATCCATGCGACGGGGCTCCGGCGCAGTGGACCGTTCGTGGCGATCAACATGGCCGCCATCCCCCGCGAACTGATCGAAGCCGAATTGTTCGGGCATGAAAAGGGCGCCTTTACCGGCGCCACGAACCGCAGCGCCGGACGCTTCGAGCAGGCGGCGGGCGGCACGCTCTTCCTCGACGAAATCGGCGATATGCCGCTGGAGGCACAGACGCGGTTGCTGCGCGTCCTGCAAAGCAACGAATATTCGACCGTTGGCGGCAGCCAGGCGCTGAAAGCCGACGTCCGCGTCGTTGCCGCGACCCACCGCGACATGCGTACCCTGGTCGCCGACGGGCGCTTCCGCGAGGACCTCTTCTATCGGCTCAACGTCATCCCGGTGACGTTGCCGCCGCTGCGCGACCGGCGCAGCGACATTCCGGCTCTCGTACGGCATTTCATCGATGCGGGGCGACATTCGGGCCTGCCCGACCGCCAGTTCGCGCCGGCGGCGATGCAACTGCTCGAACGGCACGACTGGCCGGGCAATGTCCGCGAACTCGGCAACGTCGTCCAGCGCCTCGCGGTGCTCTCGCGCGATACGGTGGTCGCCCCGCGCGACGTCGAGGCGGTGCTCCATGAAAGCGGCGAGGGGGCTTCGCTTGCGGCGCCCGCCGACCTGATCGCCCGCGCGATCGACGACTGGGCGCGCGAAGAGCTTGCCCGCGGCGACAGCGACGGCGAAATCCACGCGCGGCTCGAGGCGATCGTCGAAACCGCGCTGCTTCGCCGCACCCTGCGCGAAGTGCGCGGCAACCAGCTCGAGGCGGCGCGGCGGCTCGGCATCAATCGCAACACGCTGCGCAAGCGGCTCGGCCAGCTCGAAATCGATCCCTCGCAGCCCTGATTCAGGATCACGCTCCATTACAAACCGCGCGTGGAGGTCCTTGCGACTGAGCGCGCGCAATTCCTGTTGAAGCGCATATTGTGTGTTTTCTATGCAACAGCTTTGTCGTATCGAAGCAACAATGGCGCAATCGGCTCCTTTGATTCCTCCCGACGATATCGACCGCCAGCCGTCGCGCGCATGGCGCTTTGCCGCACCCGAATATTATACGCTCGCGCTGATGCTCAGCATCGGCATCGCGACCTATATCTTCGTCACCGGCGATGCGCAGAGCGAACGGTTGCTGACCCCGGCGCTCGTCGCGGCGATCATGATCGTCAATCTGGTGCCCGCGATGGCGCTGATCGTGCTGATCGGCAGCCGCATCGCGCGCAGTCGCGCCGAGCGGACGATGGGCGGCGGCAATGGCCGGCTGCACGTCCGGCTCGTCGCGCTCTTTTCGCTGCTCGCGGCGGTGCCGACGTTGCTCGTCGTCATCTTCGCGTCGCTGTTGTTCCAATATGGCGTCGATTTCTGGTTCTCGGATCGCTCGCGCGGCATGTTCGAAAATGCCGCGAGCCTGGCCGAAGGCTATTATCAGGAAAATCAGCGCGAGGTGGGCGACAACACGGCGGTGATGGCCAAGGATCTGGGCGACAAGCTCGTGCAGGTTCCGATCGATAGCAAAGAGTTCGTCAACTATTACTATCTTCAGGTTCTCTCGCGAAACCTGAATGAATCGGCGATCATCGAGGTTGGCGACGACGGTATTCCCCGGACCGCCGCGATGATCGACCCTGATGGGCGGGATGCCAAAAGCCGGCTTTCCAATGAGGTCGTATCGCGGCTCGATGCGGGCGAGGACGTGGTCGTCGTGCGGCGATCCGACCGGATCGAGGCGACGACCCGGTTGCCGGGAACGAGCCGTGCCTATCTGTTCGCATCGCGCGATTTCAACGTGCCGGGCTTTCAGCAGTCGCAGCGCGCCAATACGGTGCTCGCCGATTACAACAGCCTGTTCGAACGCTCGCAGCAATTGCAGGTTCGCTTCAACGGAGCCCTCTATCTCGGCTCGCTGTTGCTCCTTGCGCTGGCGGTCATCGCCGCGATCGTCGTCGCCGACCGGATCGTGCGTCCCTTGGGCACGCTGATCGGCGCCACCCGGACGGCGGCGGGGGGCGATTTGTCGGTCCGCGTGCCCTTGCCCGCGCGCGACGACGAAATCGCCGTCCTCACCAACGCTTTCAATCGCATGACGGAACAGTTGCAGGGCCAGACGAGCGCGCTAGTCAGCGCCAACAAGCAACTCGAAACACGGCGCAGCTTTATCGAGGCGGTGCTCAGCGGCGTCACCTCGGCCGTGGTGTCGGTCGGTCCCGACCGCCGGATCCTACTCGCGAACGCAGCGGCCGAGCGGCTGATCGGGAACGAGGGTGAGAGCCTGACGGGTCGATCGCTCGTCGACGTCGCTCCCGAACTCGTCGCGGTGATCGACGGCGACGAGCATGAAGCGATCGTGCAACTCGCCCGGCGCGATGCCGAGCCCGCGACCCTCGCCGCGAAAGCGGTGGCGCAGGGCGATGGTTTCGTGTTGAGCTTTGAGGACATCACGCAGCAATTGCTCGACCAGCGCCGCGCCGCCTGGTCCGATGTCGCGCGGCGCATCGCGCACGAGATCAAGAACCCGCTGACCCCGATCCAGCTCGCGGCGGAACGCTTGCAGCGCCGTTTCGGCGACAAGGTGCAGGGCGACGAAGCGACCTTCCGCAAGCTGACCGACACGGTCATTCGCCAGGTTCACGACATGCGCCGGATGGTCGACGAGTTTTCGAGCTTCGCGCGAATGCCGAAGCCGACCTTCGGTGTCGAGGATGTCCGCGACATATTGAAGCAGGCGGTTTTCCTCTTCGAGGTGGCAAAGCCCGACATCCTGTTCAGCATCAAGGCGCCGAACGAGATCGAGCCGCTCGTCTGCGACCGCCGCCTGCTGTCCCAGGCGCTGACGAATATCGTCAAAAATGCCGTGGAAGCGATTGAGGAAAGGTCGAAAAAGTCGGGCGACACGACGGGCGGCCATATCGCCGCATCGCTCGACATCGGCGCGCAGGGCGAGGTGCGGATTCAGGTCGTCGACGACGGCATCGGCCTTCCCGAGGCGCGCGATGCGATCGCCGAGCCCTATATGACGACGCGGCAGGGCGGGACGGGGCTGGGGCTCGCGATCGTGCTCAAGATCGTCGAACAACATTATGGCGAGCTGGAATTTACCGACAATCCGGCGGGGCGGGGGACATGCGTGACGCTGACCCTGCATCCCGAACGGCTCCGGCCGCTCGCCGGCAAGGGCGGGGAGGGCGAAGCAGGGCAGGCGGAATCGGTCCCGGGCCGCATCCGGAACCGGCAGGATAGAGAAGATCATGGCGCTTGATATTTTGATCGTCGACGACGAACGCGACATTTGCGACCTGGTGGCCGGAGTCATGGAGGACGAAGGCTATGAGGCGCGCACCGCGATGGACAGCGATGCGGCGCTCGACGCGATCCGCCAACGGCGCCCGTCGCTCGCGCTCGTCGATGTCTGGCTCCAGGGGTCGCGGCTCGATGGCCTTGGCCTTGTGGAAGCGATCAAGGCGTTCGACCCGACGCTGCCGATCATCGTGATTTCGGGGCACGGCGGTCTCGACACCGCGGTCGCGGCGATCCGCCGCGGCGCCTTCGACTTCATCGAAAAGCCGTTCGAGGCCGAACGCCTCATCCATCTCGTTGCGCGCGCAACCGAGAATGAGCGGCTGAAATTCGAATATGAGCAATTGCGCGAAAGAGCTGGCCCCGCAGAGGAATTGACCGGCAACAGCAGCGCGATCAACAATGTTCGCGCGACATTGAAGCGCGTCGCCGGTACCGGAAGCCGCGTCCTCATCACCGGGGCGCCGGGGGTCGGCAAGGAAGTCGCGGCGCGCGTGCTGCACGGCTGGAGCGGGCGGCAGACCGCGCCATTCCGGGTCATATCGTCGGCGCGCATGGATCCCGAAACGGTGGAAGCCGAATTGTTCGGTACCGAAAGCGACGATGGAGCGATCCGAGTCGGTTTGCTCGAACAGGCGCATGGCGGCACCCTGTTTCTCGACGAAGTCGCCGACATGCCTCTGACGACGCAGGGAAAGATATTGCGCGTGCTCACCGACCAGAGCTTCACGCGGGTCGGCGGCCGCACGATGATTCGCGTCGATGTCCGGATCATCTCGGGCTCCGCGCGCGACCTGACCGCCGAGATCGCCGAGGGGCGCTTCCGCGAGGACCTCTATTATCGCCTCAATGTCGTTCCCGTTCATATCCCGCCGCTGCGCGAGCGACGCGACGACATCGCAAGCCTATGCGACCATTTCGTGCGCCGCTATGCCGCCGATCGCCGTGTTCCTCCGCCCGAAATGAGCGCCGAAGCGATGGCGTCCCTCCAGGCGCACGATTGGCCCGGCAACGTCCGCGAATTGCGGAACGTGATCGAGCGGGTGATGATCCTGGCGCCGAGCGATCGGCTGGCGCAGATCGATGCGGACATGCTTCCTTCGGAACTCGTGCGCGGCGGCACCGACATCCTGCCCGGATCGGAATCGATCACCGCCATTCCGCTCAAGGAAGCCCGGGAGAATTTCGAGCGCGAATATCTGCGCATCCAGATCAACCGCTTTTCGGGCAACATCTCGCGCACCGCGACCTTTATCGGAATGGAACGCTCGGCGCTGCACCGCAAGCTGAAGCTGTTGGGATTGACCGACAATCCTTCCGACGATGGGTGACGGCTTCGCACTGGACCTTGGGTCCACTTTGCCGCATATTGCATGTCGCCAAGATGAAACGGCGGTCCGATAAACGGACCCCCAGCGGCAACGCCGCCAAGAACAGGAGGCCAAAGTGTCCGATAAAAACCAGAATCTCCAGGATCTCTTCCTCAACGCCCTGCGCCGCAGCAAGACCCCCGTGACGATGTTCCTCGTCAAGGGTGTGAAGCTGCAGGGGATTATCACCTGGTTCGACAATTTCTCGCTGCTGCTCCGCCGCGACGGCCAGTCGCAGCTCGTTTACAAGCATGCGATTTCCACGATCATGCCGTCGCACGATTTCGACCTTGCCGCGCTCGGCGACGATGTGCGCGCGGCGCCCGCCAGCAAGGGCAAGGCGTTGCAGGACGTCTTCCTCAACGCCGTCCGGCGGTCCGAGGAATCGGTGACGATGTTCCTCGTCAATGGCGTGATGCTTCAAGGCGATATCGTCGCCTTCGACCTTTTCTGCATGCTGCTCGAACGCGAACGGCAGGTCCAGCTTGTCTACAAGCATGCGATCTCGACGGTTCAGCCCAATGGTCCGGTCAATCTGGCCGACAATGGCGATGACGAGGCGGACGACGCCTGACGACCGGGATGGACGATAGCATCGGTGAGGTGACGCGCGGTGCGCGCGCGATACTGATCGTGCCCGAGTGGCGCGGGCAGGGGCTTTCGCGCGATCTCGACGCGCGCGTCGGCGAAGCCACAGGGCTGGCGGTCGCGATCGGGATCGAGGTCGTTGCGGTGCATCCGCTGCGACTGCGCCAGACGCGCGCCGCGACGCTGATCGGGGTCGGGCAGCTTGAGGCGATCAAGCCCGATGTTGCCGAAAGTGCCGCGCAGCTCGTCATCGTCGATGCGCCGCTGACCGCGATCCAACAGCGCAACCTGGAAACCGAACTGGGTGCGAAGGTGATCGACCGAACGGGCTTGATCCTTGAAATATTTGGAGAAAGAGCGGCCACGGCCGAAGGGCGGCTGCAGGTCGAGCTCGCCCATCTCGACTATCAGGCGGGGCGGCTGGTGCGCAGCTGGACCCATCTGGAACGCCAGCGCGGCGGCTTCGGCTTTCTGGGCGGGCCGGGCGAGACCCAGATCGAGGCCGACCGCCGGATGATCCGCGACCGCATGGCGCGCATCCGCCGCCAGCTCGACGATGCGCGGCGAACCCGGCAATTGCAGCGCGCCAAGCGGCAAAGGGCGCCGTGGCCGGTGGTCGCGCTGGTCGGCTATACCAACGCCGGAAAATCGACGTTTTTCAACCGCCTGACCGGAAGTGCCGTCATGGCGGAAGACATGTTGTTCGCGACACTGGACCCAACGATGCGCGAAATCCGCCTGCCCGGCATCGACAAGGCGATCCTGTCGGACACGGTGGGGTTCGTATCCGACCTGCCGACCGAACTTGTCGCCGCCTTTCGCGCCACGCTGGAAGAGGTCACGACCGCCGACCTGATCGTCCATGTCCGCGACATCGTCCACCCGGACAGCGAGGCGCAATATGACGATGTCCGGACGATCCTGACCTCGCTGGGCGTCGTCGAGGGGGAAGGGGAGGACGGCGAACCGGCCCGACCGATCCCGCAGATCGAGATATGGAACAAGATCGATACCGCCGATCCCGAACGCCGTGCCGCGATCCTGGACATGGCGGCGCGACGGCCTGACGTCGCGGTGATTTCGGCCGAAACCGGCGAAGGGGTCGAAGCGGCGCGGACGCTGATGGCGGCCGAACTCACGGCGCGCCACGAAACGCTGCGCATCGCGCTGCGCTTCGACCAGGGCGAAGCGATGGCGTGGCTCCACGCCCGCGGCGAAGTGCTTGCCGACGAGGCAGAGGAGGGCGGTCACAGGTTGACCGTGCGGCTCGACCCCGCCGACCGGGCGCGGTTCGAACGGCTGTGGCCCGACGCTAGTTTCGTTCCGCCCGCTTGACCGCCTGCCAGTGCGCCTCCTGGGCATCGAGCGACAGCCCCTCGAGGCTGCCGCCGGCGCGGTCTTCCATGGACGCGAAACGTCGCGCGAATTTCAGATTGGCATCGCGCAGCGCGCCTTCGGCATCGACGCCGAGCTTGCGCGCGTAGTTGACGACCGCGAACAACAGATCGCCGACTTCCTCGTGGCGCGCCGCATCGCCGTCCGCATCGGCGACCTCAGCCAGCTCCTCGGCAATCTTGTCGCGCGGGCCTTCGGTGTCGGGCCAGTCGAAGCCGACGCGCGCGGCACGTCCCTGCAACTTCTGTGCGCGCAGCAATGCCGGCAGCGACAGCGCGACACCCGACAAGGCGCCCCGAGGCCCTTCGGCGGCGCGCTCGTCGGCCTTGATCGATTCCCATTGCCGGCGCACGTCGTCGGTGCGGACGTCGCCGAAGATGTGCGGGTGGCGCCGCTCCATCTTGTCCGAAATCGCGTTGGCGACATCGTCGAAACCGAAGAGCCGCTTGTCGGTAGCAATTTGCGCGTGAAAAACGACCTGAAGCAGCAGGTCGCCGAGTTCGTCGCAGATCGCTGCGGGGTCGCCGCCGGCGATTGCGTCGGCAACCTCGTAGGCTTCCTCGATCGTATAGGGTGCGATCGTGTCGAAATCCTGCGCCAGATCCCATTCGCAACCGCCGTCGGGATTGCGCAACCGGCGCATGATCGCGAGCAATCGGTCGATGGGGGATTGGGAGGAGCCGGAGCCGTCCGCAGACATATGATTATCCGATAATATATATTATGTTAAATAGAAGCCGGAGCGCTATCTGCAAGGCCCCCCTCACGTTACCGCTTGCCAGGTCCGGATCACCAGGAACAGCAGCGCGAAGATCGCGGCCCACGCGAGCCCCATCTTCAGCCAGTCCTTCATCGGCAATCGCCGGGCGACCAGCGCGCTCAATACGAGGGTGAACGCCATTGCGAACCAGAGGATGTCGGCGCCCGTGCCCATCGTCATAGCTGCACCTCCAGCCCGTCATACCCCGGCTCGACGCCCGGCGGCAATTCGCCGGCCAGATCGTCATAGTCCATCGTATTGTCCATATGCGTGATGATAGCATGCGGATGGCCGACCTTCGCAAGCGCCTCGAGCGTCATCGCCAGATGCGGATGCGTCGGATGCGGATAGCGGCGCAGCGCGTCGATAACGAAGAGATCGACGCCCTGGAAGAAATCGACCATTTCCTCCGTAAAACGAGAAAAGTCAGTGGCATAGCCAATCTTGTGCGCGCCGTCGCTGAAGACGAGTCCGGAGGCCTGGATCGGGCCGTGCGGCATGTCGATCGCCGAAACCTCGATCGGACCGATCGATTGCTGGTCCTGCAGTTCGACGGGGTCGATCGAAGCCGGGTAGCCGGCATTGCCGGCGAAGGCGTAGGTAAAGCGCCATTTCAACGTCTCGATTACATGCTCGCGGGCATAGGCCGGCACAGGAGACCCGCGGCGCAGGTGCATGATCTGCCGCAAATCGTCGAGCCCATGACAATGATCGGCGTGTTCGTGCGTCCAGATGACCGCGTCGACTTCGCCGACCCCGGCGTCGAGCAATTGCAGCCGCATATCGGGACTGGTGTCGACAAGCAACCGATAGCCGCCGAGCGAGACCAGGATCGACGCGCGGCTGCGCAGGTTGCGGGGGTTGTCCGGATCGCAGGCGCCCCAGTCGTTGCCTATCCGCGGCACCCCCGACGAGGTGCCGCACCCGAGAATCCGTACCTTCATGCGGCGCGTGACGTCATGGCTGCGCCTTGCTGAAAAGACGGTAGAAATTTTCGGACGTTGCGGCGCCAAGCGTGTCGCGGTCCTCGCCGCGCAAGTCGGCCAGAAAAGCCAGAGTGTCGGCCACGAACGCCGGTTCGCCGGTCTTGCCGCGGTGCGGAACGGGGGCGAGGAAGGGGGAATCGGTTTCGATCAGCAGCCGGTCCTGCGGCAACCACCGGGCGGTCGCCTGCAAATCGGCCGCGTTCTTGAACGTCACAATCCCCGAAATCGAGATATAGAGACCGAGGTCGAGCGCCCGGCGCGCGAAATCGTCGCTCGCGGTGAAGCAGTGGATGACGCCCGGATAGGCCGCCTGCCCCATTTCCTCCCCGAGCAGCGCCAGCGTGTCGGCCTCTGCATCGCGCGTATGGACGATGATGGGCAGGCCGGTTTCCTGGGACGCGTGGATATGGCGCCGGAAACTGTCCTGCTGTCGCCGACGGTCGCTCTTGTCGTAATAATAGTCGAGCCCGGTTTCGCCGATGCCGACCACGCGCGGATGCGCGGCGCGGCGGACGAGCTTCGCGGTATCAACGTCGGGATGCTGGTCGGCGTCGTGCGGGTGGATGCCGACGCTGGCCCAGACGTCGCCGTTGGTTTCGGCGGCGGCGAGAACCTCGTCCCATTCGCTCTCGCGCGTGGCGATGTTGAGCATCGCGGTGACGCCGCGGGCACGGGCGCGTTCGAGCACGTCACCCTGTTGTTCGGCGAGCCCCTTGTAGTTGAGATGGCAATGCGAATCGACGAGCATCAGGCTGATTTCCCATGCCTATCATTGCGGGAAGCGAATGACTTCGCTCCGCTCGCAATGATATTTGTCCCGAGGGCGATCATTCCCCTTCCCCTTCGCCCGCCGGAAGCTCGAGCCGGGGAAAGATCGGCACGGGCTGGCCGACGGCGAAGCCGCTGTCGGCGAGGTTCGCAAACCAGTCGGCGTCGGCGAGCGCCGCGAAATCGCGCGCGTCGGGCGCGATGCCCATCTGGTCGAGCAGCTTGTCCGCCGCGTCGGGTACGACCGGGCGGATCGCGATCGCAAGCGCGCGCACGGCCTGGAACAAGGTCATCAACACCGCGCGCATCCGATCGGGATCGGTCTTGCGAAGCGCCCATGGCGCCTGCGTATCGACATATTGGTTGCACGCGAAAACCGCGCGGATCCAGTCTTCGATCCCGACCGAGAAAGCGAGCTGCTCGAATTCGCGCGGCTGTCGCACACACGCCATGTCCAGGACATCGCCAATCAGCGAGACATCATCCTGAGACGCCTGATAATCGGCACTCAATTCACCGCCCAAATTCTTGAAAATCATCGACAAGCTACGCTGCGCCAGATTGCCGAAGCTGTTGGCAAGATCGGCGTTGGCGGACCGGACGATCGCGTCGGCCGAATAGCTGCCGTCCTGACCGAAGCTGACTTCGCGCAGCAGATAATAGCGCAGCGCGTCGACCCCGAACTGCTCGGCGAGCGCCATCGGGTCGACGACGTTGCCAAGCGACTTCGACATCTTCTCGCCGCGGTTCAGAAGGAAACCGTGGCCAAAGACCTGCCTGGGCAGCGGCAGATCGGCACTCATCAGGAACGCCGGCCAGTAAACGGTATGGAAACGAACGATATCCTTACCTATCATATGGATGTCGGCGGGCCAGAAGCGCGCGAAATCGCTGTCCGCATCGGGGTAGCCCAACCCCGAAAGATAGGTGGTGAGCGCGTCGACCCAGACATACATCACATGGCCCGGCGAATCCGGCACCGGAACGCCCCAGTCGAAACTGGTGCGCGATACGCTGAGGTCCTTGAGCCCACCCTCGACGAAGCGCAGCACTTCGTTGCGGCGGCTTTCGGGACGGATGAAGTCGGGATTGTCGCGGTAGAGCGCGAGCAGCCGGTCCTGATAGGCCGACAGGCGAAAGAACCAGCTTTCCTCGACCGTCCATTCGACCGGCGTCCCCTGCGGCGAGAGTTTCGTTTCCCCTTCCCCCTCGACGAGTTCGTCTTCGTCGTAAAAGGCCTCGTCGCGGACCGAGTACCAGCCTTCATAACGGTCGAGATAGAGATCGCCCTTCGCCGCCATCGCGCGCCAGATCGCCTGCGAAGCGGCGTGGTGCGCGGGGTCGGAGGTGCGCATGAACCGGTCATAGCTGATATTCAGCTTGCCATACATCTCCCGGAAATATCCCGACATTTCGTCGGCCAGGTCGATCGTCGCGCGTCCCTGGTCGCGCGCGGTCTGATACATTTTCAAGCCATGTTCGTCGGTCCCCGTGACCATGCGGACGTCGCGGCCGCGCGCGCGCTGGAAGCGGGCCATCGCGTCGGTCGCGATCGCTTCATAGGCGTGGCCGATGTGCGGGCGGCCATTGGGATAGCTGATCGCGGTGGTGATGTAGAAGGGGGTCTTATCCGTGGACATGCGCGCGCCTTAGCCGCTGGGGACCGCGAGGGAAAGCGTCAGCGTGCGCGCGCCGCCTCGCGCGGGGCCAGTTCGGCAAGGCAGTTGCCGATTTCGAACCCGACCATCGCGCCGTCATAGGATCCGCGCACCGCATCGCGCACCGTACGCTGCACCCGGTCCCATTGCGCGAGCACCGGGGCGATGTCGGCCAGCGGACGATCGCGCGCGATTCGCGACAGTAGACCCGGGACGATATCGATCACGAGTTCGAGTTTCGCCCGGTTGCTCGTCCCGCCGACCTCTTTCGCGAGCGCTTCGCGAAGCCGGTTGTCGGGGTCGCCGCTGGTAGCGATCGCCAGCAACTTCTTTTCCATGACCGCGACATCGCTGTCGATCAGGGCCAGCGCCTTGCCGGGGACGCCGCCCGAAGCGGCGACGATGGCGCGCTGCTCACCGACCTCCAGCATCGCGCGCATTTCGTGCAGCCACGCCGCCATGACGTCACGTTCAACGGGTTGAAAACGCAGCGTTCTGCACCGCGAGCGGATCGTCGGAAGCAGGCGTCCCGGCGAATGGCTGACGAGCAGGAACAGCGTTCTGGCGGGCGGTTCCTCGAGCGTCTTGAGCAGGGCGTTGGCGCCATCGGTCTCGAGGTCGTCGACCGCGTCGATGATCACCACGCGCCATTCGCCGAGCGACAGCGACAGGTGCAATTTGCGGATCATGCCGCGCACCTGGTCGATCGTGATATTGCGCGCCAGGTCCTTGCTCTTTTCCTTCACCTGTCGTTCGAGGCGGAGGATTTCGGGATGGTTGCCTGCCTCGACGAGCTTCGCCGCTACCGGATCGCCGGGGTCGTCGAGCGACAGGGCTTCCCCCTCCCCGCCGCGACCGTGCGTGACGAGGAAGCGCGCCGCGCGCGTCGCGAACGCCGCCTTGCCCATTCCCTGTGGACCGGCAAGCAGCCACGCATGATGCAGGCGCCCACCCTGCCACGCTTCGGCAAAGGCCTTTTCGGCGTCATGGTGCCCGATCATGGCAGCCATGCCGCCAGCTCGGCGAGGATCGCGGCGGTTACCGCGGCCGCGGGCGCGCCGGCGTCGATCACGCGCCAGCGCGCGGGCTCGGCGGCGGCGATTTCGGCGAAGCGCGCGGCGAGGCGCGCCTGGTAATCGGCGGGCTTGCTCCCCATCCGGTCGGCCGCCGCGCCATCGCGCCGCGCGAGCCGCCGTGCCGCCTCGTCCGCGCCGAGGGTGAGCAGGAAGGTGCGGTCGGGGAGCAACCCCTGCGACCCGAAACCGTGCAGCGCCATGATGTCGGCATCGGTGATGCCGCCGCCGCCGCCCTGATAGGCGCGGCTGGAATCGACGAAGCGGTCGCACAGCACCCACGCGCCGCGAGCGAGCGCGGGACGGATCGTTCGCGCGACATGGTCGGCGCGCGCGGCGGCAAAGAGCAGGGCCTCGCTGCGCGAATCCCAGCGGTCGGCCGCGCCCTCCATCAGCAGGGTCCGGATCGCTTCGGCGCCGGCGCTGCCGCCGGGTTCGCGGGTGGCGACGACTTCGACCCCGCGATCGGCCAGCGCGGCCGCGAGCGCGCCGATCTGCGTCGACTTGCCCGCCCCCTCCCCGCCTTCGAGGGTGATGAAGCGGCCCGTCACCATCCGGTGAGCCGATAGAAGCCGGTACGCGCGCGGTCCCACCAGCCATCGCTTTGTGCCACGGCGTTCGCGGCGAGCAGCGGCGTCACCTGCGGTGGCAGGCCGTCGGGGGTTACGACCAGTTCGGCGATGCGCGCATTGCGGGCAACCGGCGCGGCGATCGGGACCCGCGCGCGCATCGCCGCGCGATAGCCGCCGGTGAATCCCTTCGGCACGGTCATCCGCACCGGGAGGGCCGCCTCGGCCGCCACCGTCGGGCGTTCGCCTTCGCCGACGTCGAGCCGCCCGACCGTCGCATGCTCCGGCACGATCTCGCGCCCTTCCCACGCGTCGAACCCCCATTGCATCAGCCGCGCCGCCTCTTCGCGCCGGGCCTTTTCGCTGTCCATCCCCGCGACGACGAGGATCAGCCGCCGCCCTCCGCGCTTCGCCGAGCCCAGGAAGCAATAGCCTGCCTCGCTGGTATGGCCGGTCTTCAGCCCGTCGGCGCCGTCGACCCGCCCCAGGATCGGATTGCGGTTGGGCTGGACGATCGGCGTCCCGTCGGGCGCGGTGCCATGCCGGAGCCGCGGAATCGAGAAATAGCGCGCATAGCCGCCGGGATGATCGCGGATCAGCCGGTCGGCGAGCGTGATCAGATCGGCGGCGCTCACCTTGGTCACGCCGCCGTCGGGCCAACCATTCGGGGTTCCGAACCGGCTTGACGTCATACCAAGCATGGATGCCATCGCATTCATTCGCTTGACGAAAGCCTCTTCACTCCCGTCGATCCCGACCGCCAGAACCGCGGCGGCGTCATTGCCCGAAACGGTGATCAGACCCTTCAGCAATTCATCGACCGACACTTTCTCGCCGGCGCGCAGGAACATCGTCGAGCCGCCGTTGCTGCCGTTCCATTTGTCATAGGTGCCTTGTTCGACCGTGAAGAGCTTGTCGCGCGACAATTTGCCGCTGTCGATCAGGTCTAGCACGATATAGGCGGTCATCACCTTTGCCATCGACGCCGGCGCGAACCGCTTGCCCGCGCCACGTTCGAACAGGATCGCCCCCGAATCGAGGTCCTTGAGCATCGCGATCGGGGCCTTGGTCGTATAGAGGGGCCGGCTGACCGTCGATGCGGACGCGCTCGCGCCGTTTGCCGTCGCCGCGGGCATCGCCGTCAGCAAGCCCGCCGTGACGGCCAGCGCCGCGCTGCCCTTCGCTATGATATCCCACCGCATGACCGGCGTTTAGAATGCCGGCCCCGCGATGGAAAGGGGTCAGGGTCGATTGCGGACGAGCGCGTCGCGAAAGCCGCCGGCCTTCGCCTTCGCCAGTGCGGCCTGCGCGTCGGCCTGGCTGGCGAACGGACCCATCGTCACGCGCCAATATTTACCCGCCTGAGCGACCGAGCCGCCCAGCGCCCTGGCGGTTTCGTCGGCATTGGCCTTGCTGCCGAACATCGCGACCTGGACGGTATAGCGACCCGACGCAGGAGTCGGCGCGGCGGGCGCGGCAGCCGTGGGTTTGGGGGCCGCCGAAGCGGTCGGCGGCGCTTTTTCCCCCTCGACGACGAACCGGTCGCTGCCCGGCTTTACACGCTCGGGCGGCGGCGCGGACTTGACGGGCGAGGCCGGCGCTTCGGCCGTCTTCGCCGGCGGGGCGTCGGGCGTTGCAGGCTTGGCGGTCGCCGGTGCCGGCTTTGCCACCCCGGCGGCGATCGCCGCGGGCGACGGCAGTCCGCTCAGCTTGCTGCGCAGGATCGCGAGCAGCGAGTCGGGGGTCGGCAGCCGTTCGGGCACCGGATCGCCCGCGCGAAGCTGCGCGCGCTCGGCCACGGGCGGATGGACCCGGCGTACGCGGACCCCGGTCGCCCCGCCCTTGAGCCCCAGCTGCGCGGCCGCAGCGGGCGTCAGGTCGATCAACCGGTCGGTCGCCATCGGCCCCCGGTCGTTGACGCGAACGAGGATGGTGCGCCCGGTATCGAGCGCGGTGACCTCGACATAGCTTGGCAGGGGCAGCGTCTTGTGCGCGGCGGCGATCGCCGCCGGATCGAAACGCTCGCCGTTGGCGGTCGCCTTGTCGCCCGTGCCCTCGCCGTAAACGGTCGCGTAGCCGACCTCGTCATAGTCCGAGATATCGGCGGGAGTATAGGTGGTGTCGCCAACCTTGTAGGGCTTGCCGATCGTCACCGGCGTATCAGGGACCAGCGTGTCGTCAGCGGTCGCCGGCGACGTTATCGGGGCGCTTGAGCGGGCGCCCCCCATCATGCCGCATCCCGACAACAGGGCCAGCCCGGCCACCGCGACACTCGTTCTACCGATCGATTTCATCCGCCAATACCCCCACGGACAGTGCGTAAAAATTGGAACAATTATAGTCCAATATCGCACGATAGTTACCGGTGAGCAAATAAGCGGTATTCCCGGGGCCATCGGGTTCGAGCAAGGTCGCCTGGATCGCCCCGTCGGGCCAGCGGTCGTTCAGCGGCTGGAATCCGTCGGCGCGCCACTCGGCCATCGAGCGCCAGCGGCTGTGCCGCTCGAACACGCGCGAACAGCGTGTTGGCACCAGCTTGTTCGCGAAACGGTTCCGGTCGAAGCCCGCCGGCACGCGCACCGGGATGCCCCACGGCTGCCCCGGACGCCAACCGGCGTTGCGCAGATAGGCGCCGATCGATTCGACCGCGTCGGCCTCGCTCGACCAGATGCGCGCGACGCCGTCGCCGTCGCCGTCCTCGGCGACGCGCAGATAGACCGAAGGCAGGAATTGCGGATAGCCGAAGGCCCCCGCCCAGCTTCCCTTCAGCACGGTGCGCGGAACGCCCTGTTCGACCATTTCCAGCGTCGCGAGGAATTCGGGCTCGAACAGGCTGCGCCGCCGCCCCTCATAGGCGAGCGTCGCGAGCGCTTCGGGAAGGTCGAATCCCCCGGTCACCGCGCCATAAGCGGTTTCATGCCCGAAGATCGCGATCATGATGCTCGGCGGAACCCCGGTGCGCGTCTCGATCCGCGACAGCAGCGGCAACAGCCGGTCGTGGACGCGGCGGCCGCCGTTGATCCGCGCCGCGTCGACATGCTTCGCCTTATAGGGCGCAAAGGGCGGGATCGGGGTGTTCGGATTGGGCGGACTGCCCAGATTGTCGCGGTCGAGCGCGACGACGCGGCTGTTATATTGCAGCCCCGCGGTCACCCGGTCGAACGTCGCGCGCGACACGCCGCGCGCCTGCGCCTTGGGCCACAGCGACTGCACATAGGCGTCGAACGAGGCATTGCCGCTTCCCTGTGCGTGGAGCGGCGCCGACGCGCTCAACATCCAGGCCGAGAGCATCGCCGCCCCCAGGCCCAAAACACGTCCGAATCTGAAAGGCTTCATCCACGTCATCCCTTCCCCATAGGCAAAGACTGACACAGATGCACCCGCCTTGAACAGAGGCGCTCGCGACGGCCCGAGTCAAAGCCGCGCCGTACCGAACCGGCGATGTTTGGACTTGCCGCGCGGCGCCCGCACGCTATGGCGGCGCGCAGAGGACAGGTGGCCGAGTGGTTTAAGGCAGCGGTCTTGAAAACCGCCGTGGGTTCACGCTCACCGTGGGTTCGAATCCCACCCTGTCCGCCAGTCGGGAGGGCGCGTGAGCTTTCAGCCTTTCGGTTATCGGTTTGACGTTAAATCCCGGTATCGTCCGGGCGACGTCAAGGCTGCAATCCGCGCGAGAAAGAAGGGTTGGTTCCACCCGGCCACTGGCGCACGAGGATGGATTCTCGGGCCTTTTCTATGCCTGTGGCTGAATATGTTCGATCGTCACGGTCCGATGCTGATCGGCAGAATCACGGGCGATACCCTGGGATCGCGGATCAGCGGGCGCGCCGGATCGGATTTGAACGGTGTTGCCATGCTGGCCCTGCTGGCCCCCTTCCTGGCATTCGTGCTGTTCAAAGGCTGGTCGTCGGGCCAGATGTCGGGGCCGGGGTCGCTTCTCGTCTTTGGATGCACCTTGCTTCTTATCCCGATAGCTCTCTGGATACACCATTCCGATCGCAAGCAGGCCGAGCCCTTGGTGCGCTTCCTGCGGGACGCAATATCCCCGGACGGAACCGTTCTGAGGAGCCGATCAAAGGCGACGGAGATCGAACTTGGTCTCGCGCTCAAGATTTCCGGTAAAGAACATCCCGGTCCGGTCACGACCGAGACGGTCCATGATGCGTTGCTCGATTCCGGGACGTATGATTTCGTGATTCTGAGACGCGCCTCTGAAGACTATATCCAGTCCGGGTCACGCGACGGCAGATACCTGATCGAGAGGCGAGCCGGGGATCACCTTCATCACTATCGGGCCGCGCGGCCCGGCGCGCCTGTTCAATCGACGACCCGCGACGAGTTTCCTTATGATTTCGAGGAGACGCTTGCGGCCTTCATTGCCTATGCGTCCGAGGCGCCGATGCCGGCCTGCATCCGCTGGCACCGGATCGAGATGCCGCCAGGCGAAGCTGGAGGCGGCGACTTACCCACGGGGTCTGCCCCGAAATAAATTCCAAGGCCGCGCTGGCCCCGTTCCGTCTTGCGATTGTCCCGGGAGGACGTCCCGATCGATCACAAGAGGAATTTCATGCGCAAGACCCTGCTGGCTTCGACCTGCCTCGCCGCGATGGCGGCCCTGCCCGTTCATGCCGAAACCACGATCAGCACCGCGACGACGACGCCGGTCAAGACCTCGACGGTAAAGTCGGGGGCGCCCGACGACATCAAGATCACCAAGGACGGGTCGGTGAAACCGACCGGCGGCACCGCGGTCACGGTCGACAGCGACAACAAGGTCGTGAATGACGGCACGATCCAGATCGGCAATGCGAACGGCGCCACCGGCATCTTTGCCGAAGCCGGCACGACCGGATCGATCACGAACGGCGCGACCGGCAAGATCGTCATCGACGAAAGCTATGAAGGCGAAGATATCGACAATGACGGCGACAAGGACGGGCCGTTCGCGGTCGGCAACGGACGCACGGGGATCGGCACCGGCGGCGCCTTTACGGGCAATATCGTCAACGACGGCGCGATCACGGTCGAAGGCAATGATTCGGCGGGCATCCGCCTTGGCGGCACGCTGACCGGCGAGTTCACCAACAATGGGACGGTCTCGGTGCTCGGCGACAATGCGCTTGGCATCGGACTGCAAGACGTCACCGGCGACGTCCGGCTGGCGGGCAAGGTTGCCGCGATCGGCGAGAATGCGATGGCGGCGCAGCTGACCGGTGACATCGCCGGCGCGCTCGAGATCCAGGGTGAATATGTCGCGAGCGGCTATCGGTTCACCACCCCGCCGTCGGACCCGTCGAAGCTCGATGCCGACGACTTGCTGCAAGGCGGTCCCGCGATCTCGATCGAGGGGGATGTCGATGGCGGCATCATCCTGGCGGTCGCGCCGAAAGTATCCGACGACGATGACGACGACACCGATTCAGACGACGACGGCATCCCCGACGCAAAGGAGGGATCGGCGGTCGTCCGCTCCTTTGGATCGGCCCCGGCGCTGCGCATCGGATCGGCCGACCGCGATATCGCGATCGGCGCGGTCGCCGGCACCGGCACCGACTTTGGCCTGATCATCGACGGGACCGTCGTCGGCAACGGGCTTTACGCGGGCAAGGACGCGACGGGCCTGCAGATCGGCGGGCTTGGCGGCACGGTCGACATTTCGGGCGGGGTCAAGGTCGGCGGCGCGGTCAACGCGATCTCGAAGGACGCATCGGCGACGGCCATCCTGATCGGCGCGGGCGCGACGGTTCCCGAGGTGCGCGTCTCGGGCAAGGTGGAAGCGACGACCGGGGGCGAAGGCGCCGGCGACGTCGCGACCGCCATACTGGTCGAAGCCGGCAGCGACGTTTCGACGATCCGCAACAGCGGGACGGTGAACGCGAAGAGCGGAGGCAAGGATGCGACCGCGCGCGCGATCGTCGACCTGTCGGGCAATGTCGACCTGGTCGAAAACAGCGGCACGATCAGCGCGACGGGCACCAAGGACGGCGGCGACACGATCGCGATCGACCTGTCGGCCAACGGCAGCGGCGCGACGATCAAGCAGGTCGCGGTCGCCGAAGGCAAGACTGCGCCGTCGATCACCGGCGACATTCGCTTCGGCGGCGGCAACGACGTTTTCGACATCGCCGACGGCAAGGTGACGGGGAACACGGTATTCGGCGCCGGTGATAACCAGATGACACTGTCGGGCGACGCGATCTATGCCGGCGATGCCGCCTTTGGGGCCGGCGACGATGCCCTGTCGCTTTCGGGCAGCGCGCGCTTCGTCGGACTGGCCGATTTCGGCGGCGGGTCCGACACGCTGACGATCGGCGATTCGGCGGTGTTTTCGGGTACGCTCGCCAATTCGTCGGGGCTGGACGTCGCGGTGAACGGCGGGGCGTTCGACGTCGGCGGCGCTGCGACGATTTCGTCGCTGTCGGTGACCGACGAAGGCATATTGGCGGTGACGCTCGATGGCGGCGACGATGGCACCGCGCTGACCGTGACGGGCAATGCCAGCTTTGGCGAGGATACCAAGCTGGCGCTGAAGCTCACCAGCATCGACGAAGCCGAGGGCGAGCATATCGTCGTCACCGCCGGGTCGCTGACCGGCGCCGACAATCTGACCACCGAGACGACGCTCCTCCCCTATCTGTTCAAGGGCGAACTCAGTTCCACGGGCACGCAGCTGATCGTCGACGTCGCGCGCAAGAGCGTCGGCGAGCTCGAGCTCAACCGGTCGGAGGCAGGCGCCTTCAACGCGGTCGTCGATGCGCTGGGTGCCGACGAGGAGATCGAGGCGGTGTTCCTCGACATCACGGGCCGCGACGCCTTTCGCGCGCAGATGCAGCAGATGCTGCCCGAGCATGAAGGCGGCGTGTTCGAAACCGTGACGACCGGATCGCGGACGCTGGCCCGCTATCTCCAGGATCCCAACGCGCCTTATCAGGACGAGGGCAAGTGGGGCTATTGGATCAACCAGGCCGTGTGGGGCACGTCGAAGAGCCTTGGCGATACCGCGAGCTATGACGTGTCGGGATGGGGCATTTCGGCGGGAGCCGAGATCGAGACCGGCGCGGGCAACTTCGGCGGCACGATCGCCTATCTGCGCGGCAAGGACGGCAATGGCATCAACGACAACGAGGTGACGACCAACCAGTTCGAAGGCGCGCTCCACTGGCGTCTGCGCTCGAACGGCTGGATGGCCAACGCGCGCGTCGCGGGCGCGCCGATCAAGATGAAGGGCACCCGCGTCTTCCGCGCCGACACCGGCGCCGAAACGCTTGAAAAGACGATGCGCGGCAAATGGGACGGAACGCTCTGGTCGGCGTCGGGTGCGATCGCGCACGACGGCCGCCTTGGCGGCCTGACCTTCCGCCCGGCGGTCGCGGTCGACTATTACAAGCTGAAGGAGGACGGCTACACCGAAACGGGAGGCGGCGATGCGCTCGACCTCACGGTTGCCGACCGATCGAGCGACGAGCTTGCGGTGACGGGCACCGTCACCATGGGGCTCGAGTTCGGGGGGCGCGACGAATATGACGGCTGGACGTGCTTCGAACTGGAGGCGGGCCGGCGCGAGATCGTCGGCGGCTCGCTTGGCGCGACCGTCGCGTCGTTCAAGGACGGCGATCCCTTCACCCTTGTTCCCGAAGAACGCAAGAGCGGCTGGGTCGGTCGCCTGCGCGGGATTGCGGGCAATTCGGCCTTTCAGGTCGGCGGCGAAATCTCCGCGGAGGAACAACAAAACCATGTTGGATGGGCCTTCCGCGCGAGCCTGAAGGTCGGCCTGTAAGGCCGGGCTTCGTGCAGGACGCCGGCCCAATGCCCCCCGGGCCGGCTCCTGCCCTACCGCAAGGGGGAAGCGCCTCCTCACCCTGCTTCCCCCTTGCCTAGGGTCAGGACCCTAGGTCACATACCCATAAACAGGATAGCCATGCGCGGTAGTTTCTGATTCAGTGTTCCCGGAAGGGAGACGCTGATGGCGCGCTTTGATCTGACGGATTTCGAGTGGTCGGTGATCCAGCCCTTGCTGCCGACGAAGGTTCGCGGGGTGAAGCGGGTCGATGACCGGCGAGTTCTGAACGGGATATTCTGGCGGCTGCGGACTGGTGCGCCATGGGCGGATATTCCCTTGCGCTACGGCCCCTACACGACCTGCGTGAACCGCTTCAACCGTTGGCGCAAGGCGGGTGTATGGAAGCGGATATTGGACGCTGTGTCAGAGGCTTACGCGGGCGATATCCAGATGATCGATAGTTCGTCGATCCGCGTCCATCAGCACGCTGCCAATGCCCAAAAAAAGATGGCCGATCCCGTTGCATGGGTCGCTCGCGCGGCGGCTTGACGACCAAGATCCACGCCATGGTCGATGCCCAAGGCCTGCCGATCAACCTCGTCTTGAGCGAGGGGCAAGCCTATGACGGACACAGCGCACATCGGATGCTCGACACGCTCATGCCCGGCTCGATCCTACTCGCCGACCGCGCCTATGATGCCGACAAGTTGCGCGCAGCCATCACCAACAAAGGCGCTTTCGCCAATATTCCGCCCATGCCCCAGCGTGTTCGGAAACCAGCGTTCAGCCCATTCCTCTACCGATACCGCAACTTGATCGAGCGCTTCTTCAACAAACTCAAGCATTTCAGAGCCGTGGCAACACGATATGACAAGCGCGATGATAACTTCCTCGCCTCTGTCCAACTCGCCTCAATCAGGATTTGGTTGCGGCATAATGAGTCGGTGACCTAGGGATCCGATGGACACCGACATGATCGCTCTTGCCCCTCCCCTCCGCCCCTCTGCCCTCGCGGCGGAGGGGTTCGCCCCGGCGGCGCGGTTGCATGGCGCGGCAATCGCGTTATATGACGGCGGCTTCAGGGGGCCGTATCGGGCCGGCGTCGCCGGTGCCGCAGGACATGTAACGGCACTTAGAACCAGATATTCCATGACCGAGGCGACCGACCGGACCGACGCCGCACAGGGCATCGAGGGCATATTGCTCGCCAACCGCGCGCGCATCGTGCGCTTCCTCGAGGTGCGCGGCGCGGGCGATGCCGCCGAGGATCTGTTCCAGGACCTGTGGATGCGCCTGACCGAAAAGGCCGCCGGGCCGATCGCCGACCCGCTCGCCTATGCCATGCGCGCGGCGAACAATCTGATGCTCGACCGGTACCGTTCGGCACGCCAGAGCGCGCTGCGCGACAAGGCGTGGGGCGAAGCCGCCGCGGTGCAGACGCCGTCGGCCGAAAGCGCCCTCATATCGCGCGAGCAACTCGCGATGGTCGAACGCACGATCGCGGCGACCGGCGAACGGCCCGCGCGCATCTTTCGCCGTTTCCGGGTCGACGGCCTGCTTCAGCGCGATATAGCCGCCGAGATGGGGATCAGCCTGAGCACCGTCGAAGCCGACCTGCGCAAGGTCTATGCCGCGCTCGCGGCGCTGCGGAGGCAGTTCGATGCCGGCTGATCCGACGATCGTCGATGCGCAGGCGGCCGACTGGCTGGTCCGCCAGCGCGACCCGGCCTTTACCGACTGGGACGGTTTTGCCGACTGGCTTGCCGAAGACCCGGCGCACGCCGACGCCTATGGCGCGATTGCCAGCCTGGACGTCGACCTCGCCGCCCTGCCTCCCGCGGGTCAGCCCGCCCCCGTCCGCGTCGCCGAACCGCCCCGTCGCCGCCCGTCGCGCCGCCTGTGGCTGGCCGCCGCGCTCGTCGCCGCGATCAGCCTTTCGACCTTTGGCCTGTTCAACGACATGCGGCAGATCGAGACCGCCGCGGGCGAACATCGCAGCATCGAGCTTGCCGACGGTTCGCGGATCGAGATCAACGGCGCGTCGGCCATCACGCTCGACGACGATCGCCCGCGGTTCGCGCGCCTCGATCGCGGCGAAGCGATGTTCCACATCGTCCACCGCGACGATGCGCCGTTCCTCGTCGAAGCCGGCGACGCGCGGATCGTCGACCTGGGCACGGCATTCAACGTCGTGCGCGGTGAAGGGCGGACGGCAGTCGCGGTATCCGAGGGACTGGTTGCCTATAACCCGGCGCGCGAAAACGTCCGGCTCGCGGCGGGCAAGGGGCTGGAGGCACGCGACGGCGCCGCACCCGAGGTGCACGATGTCGACGTCGCCACCGTCGGCGGGTGGCGTACCGGGCTGCTCGTCTACAACGGCGCGCCGCTGCCCCAGGTCGCGGACGACCTGCGCCGCACCGCCGGGATGGACGTCCGCATCGCCCCCAATGCCGAAACCTTGTCGTTCCGGGGCGCGCTCGTCATCGACAGGGACCGCGCGCGCACGGTCGCCGACCTCGCCGCCCTGTCGGGGACGCGCGCCGAGCAGCAGGGCGACGGCTGGGTGCTGATGCGCTGACATGACTCGCCCGATCGCGCCTTTCCTTGTCGCTGCCGCGGCGATCGCCCTGCCCGCGCAGGCCGCGGCGGAGGAAGATCAGGCGTTCGATGTGCCGAAGGGCACGCTGTCGGCGGCGCTGCCGGTGCTCAGCCGCCAGGCGCGAATCAGCATCAGTGTCGCCGACGCCGAGCTGTGGAATAGCCGCGTTCGCTCCGTGCGCGGCCGCATGGCGCCCGGCGAAGCGATCCGGCGCATGCTCGCCGGCACCCCGGCCCGCGCGGTGCGCGTCAGCGGCACGAGCTGGCGGATCGAACGACGCCCGGCCCATCGCGTCGCGCCGCGTTCGACCTCGCCGCCGCGTGCCTCGCCGGCGCCGCCCGCGGCACCGAAGCACGTCGTCGCCCGGCCCGAGGACGAGATTATCGTCACCGCGTCGAAAGCCGATACCCCCTATTCGCACTATGCAGGCGTCGCCACCTCGCTGGATGGCGGCGATTTGGCGTTTGGCGGCGAACGCGGCACCGAATCGATCCTGTCGCGCATGGCGACCGTGTCCTCGACGCATCTCGGCGCCGGGCGCAACAAGCTGTTCATCCGCGGTATCGCCGATTCGAGTTTCACCGGACCGACGCAGGCGACCGTCGGGCAATATCTGGGCGATATCCGCCTGAGCTATAACGCCCCCGACCCCGACCTCAGGCTGTATGACGTCGACAATGTCGAGGTGCTCGAAGGGCCGCAAGGCACACTCTATGGTGCGGGTTCGCTTGGCGGCATCATTCGCGTCGTGCCGAACGCCCCCGATCCCGATGCGATCGAGCTTCAGGCGATCGCCGGCGCGTCGATCACCCAGCATGGCGACCCCGGCGGCGACATCGGCGCGATCGCCAACCTGCCCGTCGGCGACGACGGACATGCGTTGCGCCTGGTCGGTTATATGCTGACCGAGGGCGGCTATATCGACAATCCGCTGCGCGGACAGAATGACGTCAACCGCGTTAACACCCGTGGCGGACGCGCCACTTTCCGCTTCGATGCGGGCGGCGGCTGGACGATCGAGCTGGGCGGCGTCTATCAGAAGATCACGTCCGAAGACGCGCAATATGCGGACAAGGATGCCCCGCCGCTCACCCGCTATTCGATGGTCGAGCAAAATGCGCGGGCGCGCTACGGCATGGGAACGTTCGTCGTCGCGAAGGAATGGGACGGCCTGCGCCTGCAATCGTCGAACGCCTTTATCGATCATCATCTGTTCGAACGCTTCGACGCCGGCAAGGCCGGGGACACCCCGCAACTGCTCGATCAGTATAATGCAACGCGCATGATCGTCAGCGAGACGCGCCTGTCGCGCCCCTTTCACCGCGGGTTCGGCTGGGTCGTCGGCGCCAGCTTCGTCGACAATCGCACCCGCCAGCGCCGCGAATACGGGCAGGCGATGTTCCAGGCCCCGCTTACCGGCGTGACCAACCGCATCACCGAATTCACCGGCTATGGCGAAGCGACGGTCGAGAACGTGCCCGGCCTCGTCGCCGCGGGCGGGGTGCGCGTCTCGCACGCGCGTCTCGGCGGCAGCGGCGAAGATGTGCCTTTCGCGCTCGCATACGCCAACCGCGCGGTCACCGCGCACCGGACCGAAACCGACCTCCTCCCCTCCTTCTCGCTGCTCGCGACGCCGCTCCGCAACCTGACGGTCTATGCGCGCTATCAGGAGGGATTCCGTCCCGGCGGCCTGGCGATCGACAGCGATTTCGTGCGCCGCTATCGCAACGACCAGGTCCGCACCTGGGAAGGCGGCGTGCGCGTCGGCGAGCGCGGCAAGACGCCGTTCGACGCCTATGTATCGCTCTCTTACAGCCGCTGGCGCGACATCCAGGCCGATTTCATCGACGCGAGCGGTTTCCCCAGCACCGCGAATATCGGCGACGGGCGGATCACCAGCATTTCGGGCGCGCTCGCGGTTCGGCCGACACGGCAAGTGTCGTTCGAACTGGGGGCGGTGTACAACGAGAGCAGGGTCGACGACCTGTCCCCCCAGATCGCGCTGATTGCGATGGCGGCGCCCGCGCGACTCGGCCGCATTCCCAATGTCGCCAGTCATGCGGTGCGCGGCGCGGTCAGCTATTGGACGATCGTCGGCGACGGCGAGGAATTCCGCGTCAACGGCTGGGCCAACTATGTCGGCCCGTCGCGGCTGGGCATCGGCCCGGTGCTCGGCGAAGGTCAGGGCGACTATGTCGATACGGGGCTCGCGATGCGCCTCGGCAACGAACGACGCGGCCTGACGCTGACGCTGACCAACCTGTTCGACTCGCGCGGCAACCGCTTCGCGCTCGGCACCCCCTTCGTCGAAGGCAGCGCCGGCTTCCTGACCCCGCTAAGGCCCCGGACGCTGCGGCTGGCGCTCGACGTCGCTTATTAGCGTCGAGAATAGCCTCTCGCCCGCCGGGTCGTCCGCTTTAAGGTGGGTGGCCGACTGCTTTTAAGCCCCTCCCCTTCAGGGGAGGGGTTGGGGTGGGGGCCAGCGGCCGTGCGCGAGGTGCCAAGCCCCACCCCACTACGACTAGGCAGCAAGCTGCCAAGTCTTCGTTGCCCCTCCCCTGAAGGGGAGGGGCTTGCGTCTTCGGCTTTTGGCCGAAGTCGAGACTCCGTCGGCGATCGCCCAACCCCGACAGGCATCTCGACTTCGCACGATGCGAATGGGGAGGGGCGCGGTGTGCGCTCCTCCCCGGCAATCGGCGGCGCGGGCTGCGGGTCAGTCGGCCAGCGTCAGCCGCTCGAAGCGTTCGATATGATAGTCGGCGCTGCCGAACTGGCCTTCGATCATCGTCGCGCGCTTGAAATAATGACCGATGGCGAGTTCCTGCGTGATGCCGATGCCGCCGTGGGTCTGGATCGCGTTCTGGCCGACGAATTTGGCGCCGCGCGACACCTTGTTCTTCGCCGCCGACACCGCCGCCATGCGGTCGTTCGCCGGCAAGTCGAGCTTGAGCGTGCCCATGATCGTCATCGAGCGCGCCTGCTCGACCTCCATGAACATGTCGACCATGCGGTGCTGGAGCACCTGGAATTTCGAGATCGGGATGCCGAACTGCTTGCGCTGCCGGGTATATTCGAGCGTGCCTTCATGCAGTTTTTGCATCACACCGGTCGCCTCCGCGCAGATCGCGACGGTCGCTTCGTCGACCACCTGTTCGATCAGGCCGATCCCCTCGCCTTCGCCGCCGAGCAGCGCGTCGCCCGGGATCGCGACATTTTCGAAGTAGATTTCGGACGCGCGATTGCCATCGACAGTCGGATAGTCGCGGCGCACGATGCCGGGAAGTTTCGCATCGATCAGGAACAGCGAAACCCCGTCGCGATCGCGCTGGCCGCCACCGGTGCGGGCGGTGACGAGCAGGTGGGTCGCCCACGGCGCGGCATAGACGACGCCCTTGTGGCCGTTCAGTACATAGCCCGCGCCGTCCTTCCTTGCGGTCGTGGTCAGGTTGGCGAGGTCGTAGCGTCCCTGCGGCTCGGCATAGGCGAAGGCGATGATCGCATTGCCCGCGATGATTTCGGGGATCATCGCGTCGGCCTGCGCCCCGCCGACGGCCTTCAAGGCGCCGCCGCCGATCACGACGGTCGGCAGATAGGGTTCGATACCGAGCACCTTGCCCAGCTCTTCCATGATGATGGCATTTTCGAGCGCGCCGCCGCCAAGGCCGCCATGCTCTTCGGCAAACGGGGCGCCGAGCATCCCGAGCTCCTGCGCGAGCGCGGTCCAGATCGCGGGATCGCGGCCCTCGTCGCCATTGATGAACTTCTGGCGCGTTTCGAAGTCATAGGTATCGGCCAGAAAGCGCGACAGCGTGTCGCGGATCATGTCCTGCGTTTCGGTGTAGGTGAAATCCATTATCTTTGTTCCCTAATTTCACCGTCACCCCGGCTAAGGTCGGGGTCTCAAGGTCGAGGTGTTGAGATTCCGGCCTCCGCCGGAATGACGTCAATATTTTAGAGGCCGAGCACCATCTTGGCGATGATGTTGCGCTGGATCTCGTTCGATCCGCCATAAATGGTCGTTTTGCGCATGTTGAAATAGGTCGGCGCCGCGCGGTGCGCGTAGTCGGGACCGATCGGATGTTCGTTGTCGCCCTCTCCGAAGCCGCGGAAATAGGGCGCGCCATAATGGCCGACCGCTTCGAGCGTCAGTTCGGTCAGCCGCTGCTGGATTTCGCTGCCCTTGATCTTGAGCAGGCTCGATTCGGGGCCCGGCCCCTTGCCGGCGTTCGGGCCGGCGAGGCCGCGCAATTCGGTGAATTCGAGCGCGGTCAGGTCGACCTCGAGCTCGGCGACCTTGCGCTTGAAGAAGGGGTTCTGGAGCAGCGGCCCGTCGCCGTCGAGTTCGGTGCGCGCGATTTGCTTCACCTTTTCGATCCCGCGCTTCGATGCCGCGACGCCGGCGATGCCGGTGCGTTCGTGCGCGAGGAGGAATTTGGCGCAGGTCCAGCCCTTATTCTCTTCGTAAACGCGCTGATCGACGGGGACGCGGACGTCCTCCAGCCAGACTTCGTTGACTTCATGCTCGCCGCCGAGCGTGATGATCGGGCGCACGGTGATGCCGGGCGATTTCATGTCGATCAAAAGGAAGCTGATGCCTTCCTGCTGCTTCGCATCCTTGTCGGTGCGGACGAGGAAGAAGCCCCAATCGGCGTGCTGCGCCATCGTCGTCCACGTCTTTTGCCCGTTGACAACATAATGGTCGCCATCGCGCACCGCGGTGGTCCGCAGGCTCGCGAGGTCCGACCCGGCGCCGGGCTCCGAATAGCCCTGGCACCACCAATCCTCGCCCGACAGGATGCGCGGCAGGAAACGCGCCTTTTGCTCGGGAGTGCCAAAGGTGTAGATCACCGGCCCGACCATCGACAGGCCGAAGGGCAGCAGGCGGATGCAGTCGGCCCGCGCGGTTTCCTCCGAAAAGATGAAACGCTGCGTCGGGGTCCAGCCGGTGCCGCCATATTCGACCGGCCACGCGGGGGCGACCCAGCCCTTTTTGTAGAGAATCCGGTGCCAGGCGAGGAAATCCTCCTTGCCGAGTTCGTCGCCCTCGTCCTGCTTGCCGCGTAGCTCGGCGGGATAGTTTTCGGCGATGAAGTCGCGCACTTCCTTCTGGAAGGCGAGATCTTCGGGGCTGAACTCCATGTCCATCTTGATTCTCCCTTGGGCAATGGCGCCCTTATAGAAAGCGCTCACCTTTACGTAAACGGAAAGTTGCGAGCCGCAACCTTCACATGTGTGAACATCGTCAAGTTGCGCCGAACGAGCGGGCTTGTCCAGCGCCCTTCCCCGGCGCATGGTGGAAAAAACGGGTGGGGGATGACCAATGACCAAGGGCAGGCGCCTGGCGCTGTTCGTGCTGTCGATTGCCGCAATCGCGGTGGCGGCGGCGTTTCTGTTACAGCGGCCGATCGGGCTGTGGCTGTTCGACCGTGCCGTCGAACGCAACGTCACGCGCGACCGGCTGGCGAGCTTGCCCGACGGGTTGCACGTCGCGCTCTGCGGCACCGGGTCGCCGCTGCCCAACCGCGAGCGCGCCGGAGCCTGCACCGTGGTCATTGCGGGCAAGGCCATGTTCGTCGTCGACGCCGGCGAGGGCGGCGCGCGCAACATTTCGCTGATGGGCCTTCCCAACGCGAAGATAGGCGGGCTGTTCCTGACCCATTATCATTCGGATCATATCGACGGGATGGGGCCGATGATGCTGCTGCGCTGGACCGCGAGCGGCAACAAGACCCCACTCCCCGTCCGCGGACCGCCGGGGGTCGAAGCGGTGATCGCGGGGTTCGATGCGGCCTATGCGCTCGACAACGGTTATCGCACCGCGCATCACGGCGCCGCGATCGCGCCGCCCGCCGCCGCCGGGGCGATTGCCCTGCCCTTTGCCATGCCCGCCGCGCCGACGGAGGTCTATGATGCGAACGGCCTGACGGTGACCGCCTTTCCGGTCGACCATCGCCCGGTCCAGCCCGCGGTCGGCTATCGCTTCGACTATAAGGGGCGCAGCGTCGTGATCAGCGGCGACACCGCGGCATCGACATCGCTCGAGCGCGCCGCGAAGGGGGCCGACCTGCTGGTGCACGAAGCATTGCAGCCGCAGATGGTGCAAATGCTCTCCGACCGGCTGAAGGCCGCCGGGCGGGTGCAGACGGGGCAGATCATGCACGATATCCTGGACTATCATGCCAGCCCGGCGCAGGCCGCCGACAGCGCCCGGCGCGCCGGGGTGAAGATGCTGGTGCTCAGCCACATCGTTCCGCCCCTGCCGTCGCGCTATTTCGATGCCGCCTTTCTCGACGGGGCGCGGAGCCACTTCGACGGGCCGCTGATCGTGGGGCAGGACGGCGATTATTTCTCACTTCGGGCGGGCGGCAGCGACATCGAGCGCGGAAGCTGGTTCTAGCGCCGCGTTACGAGGACGGTCGCGCCTTCGCTGGCATAAGCCGATCGCCGTTCGACCATCGCGAGATGCACCGGGAGCGCCCCGCCCTCGCGCGTGATCAATTCGGATGCGATCCGCATCGGCGCGCCGGTACGGAACAGCGTTTCGATCGCGTCGGCAAAGGGCTGGCGCGCGCCACTCGTGAGCAGCGCCGAAAAACGGACACGCCGCATCGCGGTTTCTTCGGCGCCGATCATGGTTGCGAGCGCCGGGTTGGCGGCCTCGACCCGCTCGCGAACCGACAGGCGCGCGACGCCGATGCCGCCGTCGATCTCTATGGCGTCGGCCAGCGCGCGCCGGCTGTCCTGTTCGTCCTGCGCATCCCAAATATCGCTGGTATCGCGCATCACGATCGCCCCGCCGACGGGAAGCGGGACAAGGTCGATGCGCAGCCAGCAGCGCGGCCGTATCAGACCCGGCACCTCCCCCGAAAAGCGTTCGCGATGGTCGAGCATCCGCTGGAGATGGGCCTGGATCATCGATCTGTCGAGCGCCGGCAGGATGTCGTCCAGCGCACCGCCGACAAGCTCTCCGGCAGCGCGCTCGAGCAGGTCGGCCGCCGCTGGATTGACCGCCCGCACCCGCCGCCGCAGATCGATCAGGATGATCGCATCGCGCAGCGATTCGAGCAGCGCGGCCTGCGAGGCGAGGAGCGGGTCGCCGCCTTCGCCTCCGCCCGCGCCGAGCCGGCGGTAATCGGCGAGCGAAATCAGCACATGCGCATCCTTTCCGTGATGCGTGACGACGACCGGCTTGCGCGCCGCTTGCAGCCGCCAATTGCCGAAGCCGCGGATAAATTCGGCAGCGGACACGCGCTGCGCCCCTCTGGCTGGCTCCACACTCGCCTCCCGAAACGACAAGACCAGCCGATCTTGTAGGCGATCCGTCATCGCACTGGTCGCCAAGTCGGAGCGATCGGCGCGAAACCGGGTCCGGTTCCGCGCCATAGCGGACGATCAAACGAGGCGGGCGTGATCGCAGCGCAGTTCATTGACGCGCGCGTCGGCTTCGCCAAGGTGGAGTCCGAGCGCGCCGGTGACGCCTTCGAGCACCTCGTCCAGCACCGGCGCGGCGAGCCCGACCGCATTGCCGACGGTCGAGGTCAGCGGTCCGAGATTGAGCCCCAAGCCCAGGAGATTGACCTTGAGGTCGAGATCGTCGGCCAGCGAGCGGGCCGCGCCGGCGGTAAGTCCGCTGCTTTCGACCGTCTTCACCGACCCCGCCGCGATCTCTTCGCGCGAGAAGCCAAGCGGCTTTTCGGTGAGGTCCGCGAGGTCGAGCCTGGCGCGCGCGTCGACACTTGCGAGTGGCAGTTTCACGACGCGGGCGGCGTGGGGGGCGAGCGGTCTGGTCATGTCCTGAAAAGTTCCGGCATCGACCGTTCCGATCGCGACCATCCCCGGCGATGTCGTGACTGCCAGCGACACCGCAGGGTTCGCGTTGCGGCCGCAGTCGATCGAAGAGATCCGCGCCGCCGCCGAGCCGAGTTCGGCCACCAGCGGCAGATTGACGCTCGCAAGCGGGGTCGCGATCGTCGCCCCGATCTTTAGCCGCACCTGCGCGGTACGCACGATCACGTCCCGGTCGTCGGTCACGGCGATCAACGGCGAGTTCGCGGGCGGCTCGCCGATCAAAAGCGCCACGTCGATCCCCGATCCGCCCGGAAGGTCGCTGGCCAGCGACAGGTCGAGCTGGCGGTCGGCGCTGCCGAGCGCGAGCATCGCCTGAAGCAGGCTCATCGCGTTGACGCGCACCGGGTTGGCGGCATCGACGCGGATGTTCGATGCGCGCGGGCCGAGATCGATGGCGCGCGACGGAACCAGCGACCGGGGCAGCGCACCGTCGGCGAGGGTCTGGAGAACGGTCGCTACCTGCCCGTCGCTGGCGCTCGCAAGCGCGGAAATCACCTGCGGCAGCGTCGCTTCGGCGTCGAGCGTCTGTCCGAAGGTCAGCGCGTCGGCGTCGAGTTCGGTGCGCAGCGCGTCCGAAAAGGCGAGCAGGTCGACATCGGCGCTCGCAAGCGCCTGATAATCCATCAGCGACAGGTTGACCTGGCTGCCCGTCAGTGCCGAAAGCACTGCGTTGACCGCACCGCCGTGCAGGGACGCGACGCGCGACCCGAGCGAGAAGGCCGCATAGCCCTGCCGCGCGCTCGTTGACGACGCGCTGATGACGCTGTCCTCGCGCCCGGTCAGAAAGCGGCCGAAGAAGAGCGGGCGCTTGCGCGTCAAAACGATGTGGATGGCGTTAGGCGCGCTGCCACCCGCCGAAAAGCGGCTTTCCGCGGCGACCGTGACGTCGCGCTTGTACGTACCCGCGACGAACGTCCGGATGGCGATGCCGCAGTCGCAATTGGTCGCAATGATCCGTTCGGCGGCGGATCGCGCGTTTTCGGGATGCTGGACGGCCGCGAGGACCGCTGCATCGGCGATCCCTTGCAGCTTGCGGCGATCGAGATACAGCGATCCGACATCGACCGCGAGCGCGGCGGATCCGACCAGCATCGTCAGCCCCAGGGCGACCATGACGCTGATACCGCCACGAGAGTCGCCGGCAAGGGTAGAGAAGAGGAGGCGCCGCATCGCCCTCAATCCGCCGGCAGTTCGAAGGTCGCGCGGGCGCGGATGACCGTGTCCGGCGACGGGATGAACGAAGAGCGCAGAAAATCTTCGTCGGGAACATTGAAGGTGACGGCGACCGTGACGGTATCGGCTGTTTCCGAGACCGCGACCGCGCGCGCGTCGGTGGAGGCTCCTGAAACGCCAGCGAGGCTGCGGTCGACCGCGCGAACCGCAATCGCTTCGCGGTCGCCCGCATCGAGCCCCGTGATCGCCGCGCGGGCGCCGTCGTTCGCCGCCTGCTGCACGCTGTGCGCGAGCATGAAATAGCGGCCATAGACCAATATGCCCGTCGCGAGCGCCAGAAACAGCGGCAGCACGAGGGCCATTTCGACCATCGCCGCCGCCCGCTCGCCGCGCAAGAGTCGCGAAGCGGCCGAAGGCAGCGAGCGAGCGGGGCACCGACGGAGACGGATCGGACAGGACATGCCATCAGCATCGCCCCAAGCCATCAATATCGCGTCGCCCGCACTATCCGGCGATTTACGCAATTTGCGTCAAATATCGCCGCGATTTCGCGCCGATCGCCCCGTCTCTTGGCGCATCGTTAACGCCCGGCGCGGTGCGGGATACGCAAAATGCGCTATTCGGCGGCGGGTTCGGGGGCGATCCGGTCCTGCGTCCGCAGTTCGAAATCCGACGCATCGTGGCGTTCGTGAAGCTGGCTGGCCGGGTCGCCCATCACGCGATTGACCATGCGGCCGCGCTTTACCGCCGGGCGGGCGGCGACCTGATCGGTCCAGCGCTGGACATTCTTATAGTCCTGAACCTGGAGGAATTCGCCGGCGTCATAGACAAGGCCCTTGGCGAGCGCACCATACCAGGGCCAGATCGCCATATCCGCGATCGTATAATCGTCGCCCGCTATGAAGTCCGTCTCTGCGAGGCGACGGTCGAGAACGTCGAGCTGGCGTTTCACTTCCATCGCATAGCGGTTGATCGGATATTCCTGCTTGAACGGAGCATAAGCGTAAAAATGCCCGAAGCCGCCGCCCAGGAAGGGCGCGCTGCCCATCTGCCACATCAGCCACGACAGCGTTTCGGCGCGCTTCGCCGGATCGGTCGGCAGAAAAGCGCCGAATTTCTCCGCCAGATAGACCAGGATCGCACCCGATTCGAAGACGCGGATCGGTTCGGCCCCGCTGCGATCGACCAGCGCGGGGATCTTGCTGTTCGGATTGGCTGCAACGAAGCCGCTCGAAAACTGGTCGCCCTCGTTGATCCGGATCAGCCACGCGTCATATTCAGCATCGGCGTGACCCGCCTCGAGCAGTTCCTCGAGCATGACGGTAACCTTCACACCATTGGGCGTTCCGAGCGAATAGAGTTGCAGGGGGTGCTTGCCGACTGGAAGATCCTTGTCGTGCGTCGGTCCGGCGACCGGCCGGTTGATATTGGCGAAACGCCCGCCGCTGTCCTTGTCCCACGTCCAGATTTTCGGGGGGACATAGTCGGTCTCATCGCTCATCGCTGGCTCCTGCGCTAAATTCTATACTGAGCGGTATCTAATGCACGGCAGCCGCCGCGTCCACCCTCGAGCCTTCAAATTATCCTTTGTGAGCGGAAAGCGGCGATAGCCGCGTCGTCATAGCCGAGTTCGCGCAGGATCGCGTCGCTGTGCTCGCCAGCGCGCGGCGCGGGCTGCGCGGCCGCCTTGGGGCTGGCGGAGAGCGAGATCGGGACGCGGATCACCGGCGCCGCACACGGCGTACCGGGATATTCGACCTCTTCGACGAGTCCCATCGCCGCGACTTGCGGGTGCGACAGCGCCTCGGCGGGGCGCACGACCGGCGCCGCGGGGACGCGCGCCGCGGCCAGCTCGTCGACTGCTTCGTCGTTGGTCCGCGTAATGCACCATTGCTGCATGATCTCGCTCAGTTCGGCGCCATTGTCGCCGCGCGCGATGTCGCTGGCAAAGCGCGGATCGTTGACCAGTTCGGGATGTCCGACCAACGCGGCCCAGCGTCGGAAGATCGGGGCGCCGACGATCTGCGTCACGATCCAGCCATCGCGGGTGCGAAACAGGTCGGTGGGCGCCGAGCTGAAGCTGCGGTTGCCGATCGGGTGGCGCTCGACGCCGTTGAGGGCATGATCGATGGTCAGCGCATTCGACATGGCGAGCGCGGTCCCGAACAGTGACCCCGAAACGCATTGCCCCTTCCCCGTCGATTCGCGTTCGCGCAGCGCCAGCATCACCCCGAACGCGCAATGAAGCGCGGTCCCGAAGTCGACGTAATTGACCTGGGCGCGATAGGGCTGCCCGGGCGTCCCGGTCAGGTGGACCGTGCCCGACATCGCCTGCCCAACCGCGTCGAAGCCGACCCGCGCGGCGAGCGGCCCGTCGCGCCCGAAGGCCGAAGCCGTCGCCAGGATGATGCGCGGGTTGATCGCGGCGAGGCTGTCATAGTCGAGCCCCAGCTTGACCAATGCCTCGTGGGGGAGGTTCGCGACGACGACATCGGCGGTCTCGACCAGGCGCCGCACGATCTTTCGTCCCTCGGGCGATCCGGGCTTCAGCGTCAGGCAGCGCTTGTTCCGGTTCATCTGCAGGAACATCGCCCCCGATCCGTCATCGGCCACCGGAACCGTGTAGCGGTCGTCGTTGCCCCCGGGTGCCTCGACCCGGATCACGTCGGCGCCATAATCGGCCAGCAACGCGGCGCAATATGGCCCGGCGATATAGCGCCCGAAATCGATTACCCTCACACCCGACAAAGGCATGGCCTGCTCCCGAATTCTATCACTTATGATAGTGGGCTAGCAGGCCCCCACCCCGCTCGCCAGCCCGTTCGCGGGACGGCGCGAAAATTGTGACGAGAGGGTTGCAAGATCGCGCGCGCGTCGCTAGTTGGCCCCTGCCTCAGCGAGGAGAGTTGGCTGAGTGGTCGAAAGCGTCGCACTCGAAATGCGAAGTGCCCGCAAGGGTACCGAGGGTTCGAATCCCTCACTCTCCTCCATTTTCCTTCCCTAGTGGATTGAAATCGCTAGCCTTTCGACCGGCTGGCTTAATTCGTTCCCTCATTCGTGCCCACATAAGAATTTCTTAAAGTCCGGATCGGGGATTTTGACGCGCCGATCCGGCGTATCGTCCCGACCGCTTCCCTTACCTTCACATCGGCATTGGTCGCTCGCCGGTCCAGAGCAATGAAAGCTTTTCGGCGATGGCCTTCCATCGGGCGACACCGGCGGCGTCGCCTTCAGATGCAAGAGCGCCGATACGCTCCGCAATGTAGATAGCGGCGTTGTCACCCTGCTTGCGTTCAATGAGCAAGGCGCATGCCCAAAGTTCGCGCTCGGGTGTGATTGACACTCGTTCCTGCCTCCCGCGTATCCGAAATTGTGGACCTCTCCGGCACCCATAGGCGGAGCGGCCCAAAATCAAGATCGCCCGATTCGGTGCTCCTGTTTCCCTGGCGCACCTTGCGCGCCCGCCCGCATCCCGTGGGCGAGGATCAAGGAGACGGTCATGAATATGCACACTCGCATCGATTTACCGCAAGGTGTCCGCTATTGGACCCACGACGGCTCAGCCCTTCCCGATTGGGTGTTGAGCGATGTCCGCGGCGAGATGTCGCCCAACGGCACCTTCCTTATCAAGACGCCGGTCGGAACGGCGCGCGTTCATCTGGGTAATGTCGTGATCCAGCACCAAGGCGACCTCTGGTGCAGAAATGCCGAGGAGGTACCCGATTTGGTTGCCGGGCTACGAGCTGAAGAACTGGACAACGTGACAGCGATCGGGCCAGGAAAATCCGCGCAGTTCGGGACAAAGAGCAAATCCGCAGCGAAGAAGGGCTTCCGGGCCATCGTGGGCGCGCCACCAATCATTGAATGGGTGGCACCTGGACACCTCAGCGTTGATCCCAGCTATCAACGGTCCATCGATAATGCAGCGTCGCGGCGGCTGATCGCCAGCATCGCGGCCTCATTCGACTGGCGGCTCTTTTCCTCGCTGATAGTCTCAGCTCGACCGGACGGCAGCCGGGTCATCATCGACGGCCAGCATCGGTGGGCGGCAGCTGTGCGGCGTGGTGATCTGACCCACCTGCCCTGCTGCTCGTTCTCCTATCCATCGCCCGAGGATGAAGCGCGCATGTTCATCACCGCCAATCGCGCGCGGAAAGCCATGAATCGGCTGGATGACTTCTATGCAGCCCTTGCCGCAGCCGACGAGGATGCGCTGGAGATTCACCGGCTGGTCACCGACGCTGGACTCGTCATCTCACGCAGCATGTCGGTCGTTGCCCGCAAACCCGGCGAGATCACATTCACCTCATCGATCGCAACTGCGCTACGCCGTCACGGGGATCAGGTAGTGTCCGCTGCCTTGACGTCGATGGCCGAAGCATTCGCCGGGAGTGTGATCGCTCAAGGATCGTCGGTCTTTAATGCGCTGGTGCTGCTGTTCGTGGCGCCTCCGGAAGACTTCGATCCTGACGCGCTTGTTCCAGCACTACGCCAAATTGATATGGCGGGATTCCGCAATGTCATCCGCGACGTTCAGGGTAGCGAGGAACGAGCCGGCGCGCTGCGAACTGCAATCGTGTCTGCGCTACGCAGCAGTGAGCAGGTAGCGAAGGCGGCTTAGCCGATGGCAGGCGGCGCTCAATCGCCGCCTGCTTTTACTGGCAGATTGACTCTGGCGATTGTGAACGGCATTCCTCCCCCAATATTGGGGGAATATTTTCAATGTCGAAGATCGTTGTGGACCTCGATGCGTACGTCATCGACAATAGCCACAAAGTTTACAAATGCTCGCCGGGTAAGACCTATCGGTTTTACAAGGAAGTTCGCCGCACCAAGACTGTGTTTCTGGATATCCGCGGACTCGACGCTTTGCCGGAAGACACATCTCTCTGGAAAGATGCCGACATTCTGAAGCTCATAGCGGATGATCGTTGGTCGAGAGAGCTTGAAAGCCGCGAGAAGGGTAACGAACCAGTCGGAACCGAAGGCGTTGGCCGCGCTGATCGTACCCGTCTCGGTTTTCTAAAAGGTCTTCTTTTCGAAGCGAAAAAAGGCGACCTCATTGTCGTGCCGGTCGATGGCTATAACAAGGACGTTCTCATCGGCGAAGTCCTGGACGACGCTGGCGATATCCGCCGCATTGAAGCGACCGACGACGAAGATACCTTCATTTATCTTGGACGTAGGGTCGAATGGCGCGCTGCCATGCCAAAGAGATTCTTGGATGAAGACCTCATCAAGGCGATCCACACCCAGACAGCGTTCTTCCTTCTCGGCAGAAGCCTCTACGAAGGCATCTACCGCCTGGCATTTGGAAATTTCATTTTCGACGGCCAGTTCATATCTGAATTTAAGACGTCCAAAGAGAGATTCACCGCCGAAGATCATGCCGTCGTTTCGACATGGATCAACGGGTTGGACGTATTGTACAATTCTCCGGAGTTTCACGCCTCCGCGGCGTCTGCCAAAAATCTCCCCAGCTTCTTCGAACTGGGCCTGAAAAAGCTCGATGACGACATCTCAGCCGAGGTGAAAATTGACATTCAGTCTCCCGGCGAGATCTTCGTAAAGACTGCGGGACCGTTCGCCCTGGCTCTGATGGCGATGTTCGCCCTCTCCGGCTGCGATTCTAAGGCCGTCATCGATAATCGCGTTACGGTTAAACTGAAAACGGTCGGCTCAGCCGACGGTGGGAGCAAAGCTGTCTCAGATTGCGTTAACGCGATGGCAATCGCGCTTGGGCAAAGTAGGCTCGATCAAGAATGTTCCCTTGGCAAACGCGCTAGCGTGGATGCGAAACTAACCACGGGGGCAACCTTGAAGTCCGGTGGAAAAGGGAGCAAATAGGCGATATGGCCACCGCCCCATCCGTACCCAAGATGACGCGAGAGCAGGTAATCCGCTACGCCAAAGTCGGCGCCGGCGCGATTGTGACTGCGTTCTTGGGCGGGCTATTTGCGGCGATTTTCACCTACTATGCCACGGCGAGACTCAACACGGAGTCCGCCCTCCAGCAACAATATTTGGTGGCGATTCAGGACTTCTCGTCTACTGGCGCCCAACTGGACGCAAGCATCACTGAATTGGCAGACACCGTTCTGGACGGAGAAGAGCTTACCAAGGCTCGCCGAGATGCCAGACAGGCGATTGCGGCTCACGCCGCCGCGACTCAAAGTCTGTCTCAGGTAGTAGGCCAAGGAAATGTCGATGAATATGCCAAGGGGCTGGCGACCCTGCGCATTATGGTAGACGATACCGGTGATCGGAGCGGCGCGCTGAAAACCTCACGCGCGCGATTTGACCTGATGCACAATCGACAAATCATGATCACAGAAGCCCGCGCACGCGTTTACGAATAGGTCGATATTTCGGCTGACGGCCTATTGGGCCAGTTCAAATCCCTCTGGAAGCGGCGGCACATCGCTCTTGCGCTTCCTGCCCTCAGGTCTGGCGTCAGGCACGGGCTCACCAGTAAAGATGTTCGCCTTCGCCGCCTTGGTCGCAGCCGTCATCGTTTTCCGGATTTCTTCAACCTGATCGTCGACAGGCAACGAGCGATATTCCGGCGCATTGAACAGCTTGCCGAGCCAGCTTCGCGCAATCGTGCCGCGCTTCTCCAGCAGCTTGTCATAGTCCTGCGGTGAGAGATCGCCCTTTTGCGGAACGGACACCGACCCGCCGACACGCAGAACCTCTCGAGTAATAGGATCATTCTTCGCGGTGCTGGTCCAGATCGGCGAGACGATATCCGGACCAACGCCGCCTTCCCCGACGATAGGCTGACCCCACACGTCGCGCCTCGGCAGCAGATCATCGGTCATGCCGGGAATGCGAGCTTGCACCGCCTCCGCCACGCCATCAGTCTGGCGCATCGTCGGATCGATCGTGCGCGCAACCTGAGCCAAGCCTGTAGGCACCGAGGCAGAACCCGCGAGTCGCTCGATGAAATTACCCGAGTAGCGTTCAGGATCGCGGATGGCCGCCAGCGCGTCCGTGATGCCCGACAGCCAGGTCTTGTTCGTCAGGTTCGAAATGATCGAGCCGACTACAAGCCCCACGCCCTCCTCGCGCTGTTTTTCGCTCATCCCGTCCCCGAGCGTGGCAATATCGGCAGCGGTGCCGAACGTCATCGCGAACGGATCGAGGCGCCGGTAGGAATAATATTTGTCTCCGATCCGGAGCGAATATGGCTGCCATCCGTCGGCCATCATCAGGCGGCGGCGATTGTCATCACTCGGCGCCGAGCCGGTAATCATGCCCTGCGCGGCCAACTCCGCGATAACCGCTCCAATACCGCTACCGACAGCGGCGCGGGCGACGGCGATGTCCCGACGCGCTCCTCCGGCAGCGAAATCCTTGCGCCACTCGCGAAGCAGCGGAGCAGCAGGTGATCGCTCGACCGTGAACTTGATGAGGTTCGTCGGAGTGCGGATAAACGGCAGGACGGCTTTCAGGATCGGCATTTCGTTGGTGATGGCCGACAACTTCGATCCCACCGGCCCGAGCTTGCGCTGGAACGTCACATAACGGGCATAATCCAGAGCTTCCTCAAACATGCCGTCAGGGGGCTTGTTGACGAGGTCACTGGCGTAGCGAGCAGCCTCGTCCCCTTTCAGCCCCTTTTGACCAGCAGCGCGAACAGCTAGGCCAGCCAAAGCCTGCCGCCGCGCGATAGCCTTGAACAGCTCATCTTCCGCCGTCAGCAGCCGGGTCGGCACTCGGATAATTTCACCGGCCAGCCCACCGATGGCTTTCTGCTCCTGCCCTTCGATCTTGCTCACAAAGTCCGACGGCTCGCCCGTTCGGAATGCCTGCGCGAAAGCCCGAAGCCCCTCGCGCGTCCCCTGCAACAACCCGGTTGCGCGGGCGCCGACTTCCGAAAAGGTGACCCGGTCGGTATCCGCCTTGCCGAAAATTCGCCGCCCTTGGCCGATCAGCGCCGCCGCGCCATGTTCGGGGATCTGCGCGAGACTGGTCAGGGTGTTCGACAGGACGTTGACGGCATGGGTCTGCGGTCCCGACAGCAACCAATTATACCAAATTTCCACTGCCTTATCGCGGAAACGCGGCTTTGCTGCCTTCTCCACAAATCGGTTCAGGTTGGCGGGATCGCGTTCCAGATCAATGATCGCCTCGGCCGCCTGTTTGATCCGATCTGCACCACTCCCGCCGTTGACGAAGCCTTCAAGCACTTTCCCCGACACCTGCCGCCCGTTCGCCATCTGCCGGAACTGCTGGAGCGTTCGACCGGCCTCGGCGGTGATACCCGCAATCTGCTCCTGAATAGCCGTGTGGCGAACCATTACCCCGGCGGTGCGGGTGATCCGATCCACCTAATCTACCAGTGCGTCACGGCGAACGAGGTCGCGCAAGTATTCCGAAAGGCTCATGCCTCTCTCTGTCGCCTTGATCTCGGCGGCGGAAACCAGCCTATCCGCCAAGCGGAATGCGATAAAGCCATTGTGAACAGGTGCGCGGGAACGAGACATCAGTTTGACTTTCCTCTTTGAACACCAATTCCATCAGGATTGAGAGCCGACAGATCGGCGGGCACATAGAACCCCTTCGCTCCGTCAGCCCGTGCGCGATCGATCCGTTGTGCTTCGCGGGCAGCCTTAATGATTTCGCCGACCTCGGTGCCGGCGGCCCAATCCAGACCGAAGAGGCTCATGGAATCGGCTCCCATTTGCCATTGCGCAATATCCGCCGTTCACCAGTCTCCGGGTTCACAATGATCGGCGGCGGTTTCGTGGGCGATTTCGACGAGGAAGCAGGTGGCGGCCCCAATATCTCATCGACCCTGCGTTCCACCGGGCTCAATCCGCCCTTCGATCGCTTCTTGCCGATGTAGGAGCGAACCTCACCCACGGTCACTTTTTCGACCGGCTTCCCAAGCGAAGCTGCCCGCTTGGCAATCATGGAGCGAATATTGCCCAACTGGGCATTTGATTTGGCGACGGCAGCGGCGTTCTTCATTTCCTGCCATGCAGAATTGTTCTCTGCGATGGCTGCATCAGCAGTCTGCTCGCGCGCTCGTCCCCCATAGTAGGACGGGGCATTCGCCGCCTCAGCCTCCGCCGTAGTGGCATCGGCGGCTTCTTTCCGCAATTGGTCGGGCAGCCGAGCGCGAGCGCGGTCCTCGTCGAAGAATGCGTTCCAGTTTTCCGCAGTGAATTTTACGCCTCCCGCTGTAGCCATCTGAGCGATCAGCAGGCCGACAGCTGCCTGTCGCTCATCTTCGTCTCCTTCGCGAAGAATCCGCATTAGTTCGTAGTCGCTTTCATCCGCGTGACCGGCTTTCACGTCGGCGTCGATCAAGCGCTCGACCCCTTTGCTCGCTAGATCCCAGCGGCCGTTCCTTGCCCACGATACGATCTCTGCGAGGTTCGATGTGGTTTTTGCGCGGTCATTCTCGTCCCATCCGCTGAATGCGGAAGAGATCGCCTGGTGCTGCTCGGGGAAGCGAAGCTGCAAATCCCGGAATTTATCGTGGCTTGGGTTGGCACCGAGATCAGCGACGGCGTTGAGATATTCCGCTTGCCGCTGCTGTTCGGTGGCAAACTTGCTCGCCTCGATATGACTCGTCTGGCGAGTCGCCGCGGCCTGAGCAGCACGTAGCCTATTGAGAAGTTCGGCCTGAACCTGCTCGGCATAATCTGGGACGATCGCACGCCCCGACCGCAGGATGTCGGCGTCGTTGAATCCGAGCTGGGAAAAGGCCATCAGAAGATGCTCCCCGGCGTCTTCGCGAGCGATTTGATCCCGCCGGAATTTCCACCGCCGAAAATCGAACTGACGAGATTGTCAGCGAATAGTCCGGCGTTGTTCCAGAGCTGGGCGTTAATGCCGCCGCGCGTGAGGATGCCCTGTTTACGCGTCTGGCCCTGAAGATTGAGAAGGTCAGAGACTGTGTTCGCCGTGTTCGCGCCGAATGCCGAGACGCTATCGGTCGCGCCCTGTCCAAGTCCGGCGAGGCCAGCAAGTTGCGCAATTTTTTCCTGCAATTGCTTGGCAAAGGCATCCGCGCGAAAATTTGCCAGACTTGTTTCGGTATTGCCGCCGCGCAAGCCGCCGGTCGCGGATGCGTTCTGCAAGACCGCTTCTTCGCCGTTGCGGATGATCGCCGCCAGTTCGGGACTGTTCTGAATGTCGACGAGCCCCGCCGCCTGCGCATCGGCCCCGTTCACCCCGATCAGATCGCCGAGGTCGGAAAGGCCCGCGAGGCCTGTCGTGAGATACGGCTGATAATCGGACCGGGTAAGGTCGAACTGGCGGCGTTGCTCAGCAATCGCCTTTTCTTGGGCTTCGATCTGCGCGGCCTCAGCCTTACGGCTGGCCTTTTTGGCTTTGCCGCCGCCGATCAATCCCGAAACAAACGAAAAGATCCCCATAACTCGCTCCACAAAGCCGTTTCGAGATCGGACTACCAATTATTGGAGGTCCGGTCATTTTGGCGTTTTACGAGCGTCAACAATGGAGGTCATTGCCCCGAATTACAGGTCAATAGATTACATCAGTTGGTGGCATGCCCAAATATGGCACGCGGCTTAAACATTGGCTGCAAAACTCCCCGCGCGGGTGTGTCTAAAGCAAGCCCAGCAAAAATGTGATCGATGCGAGGAGCATGGCGAGGCCAGTAGACGCGGCTGCTTCGGGAAGGTGGCGCCAGGTGGGCTGTTGTCCGTGCCCTGTTTGCGCACTGTGCGAAGAGACGAGGCGCAGCCAATAGATGCCGGCCACGGCCCCGGCCAGTGCCGCGAGCGCATATACCGCCGTGAAAGCGCCAGATGCGGACATTATCCCCTCCATACCGAGAGATGGAATCTCGTCTAAGCTGGCGGTGGCGTCAACCTTTACGTGAACGGGCGATCCCAGGGCAATACTGGAACTGCACTCAACAGACGGATGCGATTTTCTCGGCTCGCCGATTATTCCGGAACCATTACGCCGACGCGCCCAGTTCGACGGATAAACTCCGCACCGGCACCCGCCAGCGCGACCTGCATCTTGTGGATCGTATCGGCGCCGGTAACGCCCTCACCCAGTTCAAAGCGTGCCACAGTTGCGCGACCCACGCCGGACTTTGCTGCGAGATCGGAGAGCGACCATTTTAGCGCAGCGCGCGCCATACGTGATTGTGCGGGTGTCATGACGATAACATTAGTATCATTTGGTCATTGACGCAATCCGCTTAACTATGATAACAATGTTATCGCCAAGGCCAGAAGCCAAGGCGGCCAGCCGAGGGACGGCAATCCCAGCGACTGGCCTATCGCAACCCTTGATCAGAAGGGATACGACTATGGGAGCTGATAGCACCCGCGCGCCCGATGGCGCCACTACCTTAACCACGAAAGACGATGCCAACATTATCGCGGCATGGGCGACCTACAATCAGGCTCGCGCGATATATGACGCCGATCCTGATCATGGTCCGCACATCATGGGATTGAACGCCGTGCAGCGCGAGCAGGCCGATATCATGGGCGCCGCAAGCGATACGATCGGAGAGAGCGTTCCGGCTACGCTGCGCGGGATCGAGGTTCTGCTTTGGTCAATGCTCGTCCATTCGGCTGACACGCAAGTTGCTGCGACCCTTGCGCGCACCGAACAAATCGACGTTTGCGCCGATCACTTCGACTGGATCGACTGCCATGCACTCAACGCGATCCACGCCATCCGCGTGATGATCGCCCAGGAAGGGGGTGCAAAGTGAGCGCGCCCCAGAACGTGGCAGACGCCATCCGCAACGTGCGCCTGATCAATGGGGCATGGGATAAATGGCACAACCGGCAGCCCGACGACGACGCTCCGCAAGACGAAGCGGATGCGTGGCAGATCGCCTGGGACGCCTTCGGCTCCGCGCATGAAGCGGCCAGCGAGATTGTGCGTGAAATGCCGTGCGACAATCTTCCCGAAGCGGCGACGAAAGCGCGCTTTCTCGTCGATGAGATGAAGGACTGCACCGAGCCGTGGCGCTGGGCGGCGCTCGATCTGTTGGCGACCGACCTTGCGAAGCTGTGCGACCGCTCGACGCAAGACGCGTTCGCCGTGAAGCTGCGCACCTATCAACGGGCCGCGCAGGACTGCGACGAGGCCAAAGCTGCTGGCGCAGACGATGCCGTCATGGGGCCGCTCTACAGCGCCGCATTCGATTGCGGTAAGGCCGTGTTGCTCGAACCGGCGCCTGACATTTCGGCGCTGATCGAGAAGCGCTGCATCTTCGACGCCCTGCAATACGACGAGGACGCCGACGCGCCCACCGTCACACACCGTCTGTTTGCCGACGCCATCGCGCTCGCGGGGGGTGCGAAATGAGCGCCATTGTGATGCTGCCGACTGCTGCGAACGCGCCGGTCCGTCAACCAACCGACGTCGCAGCCCGCCGGGCATACGCCGCACTCGTGAACAGCCAGAAATTCAGCTTTGAACGGCGAGCGCCAAGGCCGCGATATCGCGACGAGCTTCTGGATTTCATGGGTGGTCCGCAGATACCCCGATATTACACACGAGTTGCGGTGGTTGCGGCTCTCGAAAAGCAGTTCCCAAAACACATCGCGACGATCCGCGCCGCCGTCGAAGGAGGTGATTTGAACACGCTGGACGAAGACTTGCTCCAAGTCGTGATCGATATTCGCCGCCTGACCAAAGGCGAGATTTCGCGGCTCTGGAAGCTTTTCCCCGGGAATGTCAACCGGGAGGCGCGGCCATGAACGCGCGGCTCTCGATCGCGTTCGGAAGGGGGGCTTCGCGGCTCCCCGCCGACATCGCGCTGTCGATTGTTCCCTCGCTGCCTCGGCCTGTTCTCGAAAGGCTGGCGCAGCAGATCATCGATCGGCTCGACGACATGGACGCGCCCGACGAGGATTGCGAGGACGACGACCCTTGCGGCCAAATGGACGAGGACGAACTGACAACCGGGCCGGGGCTGGTCTACACGCACGGCGACGCCCATGACGGTCCCGGCTGTCCGATTGCTGATCCCGGCGGCTATTCGGTCGGCGAAGGCAGTGATCCGCGGCGGTTGCCGCCGCCGACCTATGACGGGGAGGATCAGAACATCATCATCCTGCCCGCACCAAAGGGTTTCGAGCAGACTCGGTATCGGGTGAGCTAGCTGGGGGGGGGGGGGCGCTGCGCCTCGTCGCTAGCACAACGGGGTTCCAACTCCACTACACGGGCCACATTGCGGAATGGTTTTGGGCAGCGAGCCGAAACCCGCTGCCCCTATTACCTCACCAACGCCATAATGGACTGCGCATTGCGCAACGTCTCGCGAAGCAGGCGCTGCTCCTCCATCGCGGCGGCAGATCGCAGACCATGCTTCCACGCATTGCGATTGCCGGCCTGCGCGCCGCTACCCTTCGCACCGCCGTGCATCCGGCATCGCTTTTTGCCTCTCACCGCCGGGGACCGGCACTCCCCGCCCGAACGGGTCCGCGCCAAGCATCGCGGCGCTGCCGCCAATATCCTCGGCTGCATGGACTTGATCGGTACTTCTGACATTTGCCCCCCCTGTATGGACGGTATCTGCGACCACGGCTTGGCCGCCCTCGTAAACGTGAACATGCTTGATAATCTGGGTGCCTCCACGCTGTAACTTATTCAGCGTCTCGCCGAGCATAGCGGACGTGCGCAGAAGCTTGTTCGCAATCTCGCTGTAGCTCTTAGCATTGTCGATCATGACGCCCTGCCCGATCATCGAAAGCGCCCGCATTGCGGCGTCGTGAGCAAGTGCCATCTGCACGGCAATTGTCGCCTGCATTTCGTTCTGAACCGAGCAGCCGCCCACGAACGCGAGAATCTCGTTCATTGCTCGATCGGTAACGCCCCGACTGTTGTTCTTGGTCAGGTAGTTAGAGATTGTGTCGATCTGGCCCATGATGAAATCTTCGGACGAGGACGCAAAGGTCCTACACATGCGGACCCAATAGAGTGTTCCGCTGGTTCCCTCCTTCCGGGTGACCATCGTCCCCTTCCACGTAATCGCGGCTCGTTTCGGCATCGCATCCATCGCGGTGACGCCTTCGATGATTTCCGTCTTGGTAGCATCAGGCAGACGCTCCCAGTCCTCGATACGAGGAGCGAGAATTGCGGCCGCCTTCGCCTTGTCCTGGGTGGCCGGCGCCACCACGACCGGCACAGCTTCGTCGGCTCGATCAACAATTTTCGAAAGTTTGGGCATTCATCGTTTTCCGTCCAGTTCTAGGCTGGCGCGCGGACCCGGAGGCCGCGCCAGCCCTATACGTAGTATAGGGTGTGTGTTGCCCGCAAACGCCGCAAGGAATATCAAACACTTGCGCCACCATTTCCCGCATTTCCGCACAGTGTTTGCGCACCATTTCCCGCAACATTTCCCGCACCCCATCCGGGGGTTTCCCGCAGGCCATAAATGGTCTTGCGATCAGGTCCGCGCCACAGTTCGCCGCGCTCGATCCGACCAATCCGATAGAGACGATCCATAGCGGCTTCGAGGCGAGGTTTGCCGATTCCCCGGCTCTCCGGCATCCGGGTAAAGACGAGAGGGGCGAACCCCTTGCTGGGCTTTTCCGAGACGGCCCGCTGTTGCTTCGTCATCTCGCGCAGGCAGGCAATGAATAGCTCATTGTCGTTGCTGGCCTGCACCGTCGCCGCCAGTTCCTTGCGCGTGTCGGCCGGCAGATCGTTATCAAGGCGCAGCGCGAAGTCGTGCCAGCGGAACCGCAATTCCTGCCCCTGCCGTGCATAGTTCGCCTTGCCCAGCGTCAGGATGCGTTCGTCAGGGTCATAACTGCCCTCTGGCCGCGACAGGACGATTTGCGAGCGGACCGCGTTCAGCCACGCCGTAGAGCCTGAATAGGTGTCGCCGGCCTTGTTCGAGTGCGCAACGAGGACGACCGTCACCCCGAGGTCTTGGCACAACGAATAGAGCAGATTGACGAATGCCGTCACCTGTTGGCGATCGTTCTCGTTCCCTGCGAAAAGGTGGGCGGCATTGTCGAGTACGACGAGCCGGGCGCCAGTGCGCTCTATGGTCGCACGCAGGATCGAGAACGACGGGGAGGGACGCAACTTACCTTCAAGGTCGAATGTCGCGATCTCGTTGCCCAGCCGTCCGCGCAGCGATGCCAGGTGCAGCTTGCCCGAGAGGCCAGACAGGCTCGCCCCCACCGCCATGCAGATATGCGCCTGCATCCAGTGCAATCGGTCCTCGTCGTCTTCTGCCGTGATGTAGAGAGCGTTGCCCTGCATCACATCGACCCCGAGCATCGGCAGGCCTGCCGCAACACAGGTGGCGAGTTGCTGCCCGAACGTGGATTTATTCGCACCGCCCGCGCCGGTCGCCAGCGTCAGTTCCCGCGAAGGGATGAATCCTGTCATGAGGAAGGGCTTCGGTTTCGGATCCGAACGCTCCCACGCTGCCAGATCGGCGAGCAGGAAGGTTTCGGCAGGAGGGTTTATCAAGGCGTCGAAATCGGCCGGTGATCCCGTCCAGTCGATAATATCGCCCTTAGGGGGCAGTCCGGGAAGTTCGACTATGCGGGGCTCGCCGCCGGCGCGCTCTATGTCGCCGGCGGCTTTGTCGGCGAATGCGCGGCCTTCATCGTCGTTGTCGGGGAGGATGACGACGACGCACCCTGCCAGCACATCCGCATAGGATTTGCGCCAACCCTTGCAGCCGAACGCGCAGGACGTGGCGATATAGCCCCATGACGTGAGTTTATCGGCCTTGCGTTCGCCCTCAACGAGAATGACGAGCGGCTTGCCCACGCGCTTCGCCGCTTCGATGTCCGGCAGGCGATATAGGACGCGGGCAACATCGCCCAAGCCGTTCTGCCAGCCACCGCGGCCATCTGGGCGCTGAGCCTCGAACCGCTTGCGCTTGCCAGGCTGTTCGATGCGGACGGTGCGATAAAGCACCTCGCCGTCAGCATTCGCATACTCGTAGATCCCGGCTTCCCGGCGCTGGTTATCATTGGCGCGCTGAAACTCGGGCAAGAGGCCAATCCGGCGACACTCATCCTTGATCTCGCGCCAGTCAGCGCCATTGAAGGAGTGAAAGACCACATCGCCGCCGCCCTCGGCATCGCGCACGGTGACGCCGCGATCGTCTGAACTATGGCCGGGGGCCGGGAACGCGCCCCATGAGCCATGCCAGTCCCCGCGATAGTGTCGGGTTATATTCTGCGCCAGCGTCACGCCGCGCCACCTTTTCGCTTCTGGTCGATCACCGGCCAGCCGGTTGCCTTTGCGAGAAGGCGCGCCGTATCGCTAGAGCCCCCATGCTCCGCGAATGTCCGGGGCCGGTTGAAGTCGATCGGAGACAATGTGCTGTTGGTGAACTGGACGCGGAAATATCCGTCGCCCTTGGTGATCAAGATGGCGGGAGTCGGGTCGTTCATGCCGCCTCCCTCCCGAACAGATCGCCCTGCCCGTCGTCCGTCGTGACGTAACGAGCGGCGATCCAGACATTGACGTCCACACCGTCGGCACCGGGACGGCGCTCGCCAGACTTCGCGATCTTGCCGAGCTTCTTCAATTCGCTCAGTCGGGCACGACAAAGTGCTAGTGTGCTGAAAGGTGATCCGGGGGCGGCGAACACCTCGTTTGACGTGACACCCGCTGGCCCGGCACGCTCGACCGCCGCCAACGCAAATTCGCATTGGGTGGCCCGAGTGCCGTCACGATTGACCTTGCGGGCACCGTCCCTGCTGGCCTCGTCATCGCGATAGGCCGCGCCCTGGGGATATCCAGGCAAGCCATTGTCGTTCATTTCGCTTGCTCCGACAATTCGGGCAGACCAGCGCGAGCAAGGATCGATCCCAGCCAAGACCGCTGTTTTCCTGAGAGATCTCGATCGGCGACGCAGCATTGTCCGAGGAAAGCTCCCTCCTTCCACGTCCGTCCGTCCGCATGATCGTTGAGGACAGCGAGCGCCGCAGCGCGCACCGTCTGGAATGGTCGCGGCGAGGTCATACCAATCTCCCCTGCCGAAGCATCCGGGGCGGGTAAGCGAGGCGCTTCCACGTCGGGCGAACACGGCGCCAGCCGTGCGACAGGCATTGCAGCCGCACGACAGATCGACTATTCAAAGGGAACCCAATGCCCGCCAGCTTTAGGGTTTCGAGCCGTCCCGCACTCACGGGGCGGCTCAATCGTTTACGGGGCCGACGCCCTTCCTGACGCACCATGATTCATGCCGCCACAGCGCGCGCGGCAAGCTGTCGGGCGATATAGGCCTCGATACTGGCGACGGTGATACGAGTGGCGCGGCCGATCTTGAACGTATCCAGCTCACCAGCCGCGATAAGGCGATAGCCCTGCGCGGGGCTGACGGGGATCATTTGAAAGCCGTCTTTCAGGGTAACGGCGAGAGGCTTGATAGACATATCATGCTCCAGAACGTTGCCGCACTATCGCGGCGCATCTGGAGCTATCTGGCGGCGGGCCCCGTCGTCGCTTGATCAATTTTGATCAATATTTATGGCAGAATTACGCGACCATCCGGGTGATACATCAATGCGTATGTCCGGCGAATGCCATGCTCGATACTGGCATCCGAGCGAGTGGGGTCAGAAGGAGCAACCTGCCGAAGGGCGTCTGATAGCCTAGCGCCATTCCGAACCAACTCGGCAGCGTCATGCGCAAATTGTTCGTCGCGCCGCTCTGCGGGCTTGGCGTTCGCGGGCAGACGGCCCCGCGCGGGTCTATCATTACCATCCGATGCGGCGGGCGCAACAATGGCAGATGGCTCCATCCCGTCAATTTCAAAGAATGAACGCAGATCGCTTAGGTCGAACGACAAGCCCGACAGGGTGATCTTGCCGGGGTGTCCTGGCGTTGCCCCGAATTGCGCCGTGTATTCGTCCAACCGCAAGCTCAACGTGCTGTCCATGATGCTAGCGCCCCAAACTGAGCGCGGCGCATCCCAGTCGAGAAACTCTTCGCCCCCAACCGCTGCAAACTGGACCCGACAACGGATGATGCCGCTAGCGAGCGCGAATCGCATTCGTTGCAGGACTTGCCATTGCTCTAAGCCTTGCCCCAACAGGATCTCTAGCGTTGCTCGCGCCCTAATCCTGTTGCTTGAATTCTCGTTCATCCACCCCTCCGTAGGGTGACCGCTGATCAAAACGAGGCGGCAGGCTGGGCGGAAACCAGCCGTTCAGGAGCTACCCTAGCCGCCCCGCCTGTTCATGCTCGCCGGTCGACGAGCTGAACGACGTTTGTCCGATCGCTCAGGATGAAAGCGGACCAGTGATCCAGTAGCGTCCGGCGCATCTCTAGAAATTTGGTCCGCTTGTAGGCGGCAATCACGGCATCGGGGACGCTGTGAGATAGCGCGGCCTCTGCAACCGGGTCGGGAATCTCGGGATGCTGTTCGGCCGACCAATCACGGAAGCTGGAGCGAAAGCCGTGCGGGACAGCCGAGAGGCCCGCGTCTCGCATCACCTTGCTAATGGTCATGTCGGAGATTGGCTTGCCCTTGCCGTTAGGCAGCAGCAGCGTCTCCGGTTTCGACGGGTCCGAAATCTCCGCGATGTGCGCCAGAACCCACAAAGCCGCATCGTTGAGGGTGACGGTATGCGCCTCGTTATTCTTGCGCATCAGTTCGGCGGGGCGGTTCCAGTCCCGCTTGTCGGTCACAACATGCTGCCAACGCGCCTCACGAACCTCGATGGACCGCGCTACCGTGGCAATCGCCAGCATCAGGCCAAGACGCCCCTTCGTCGGGGCTTCGTTCATCAGGCTTCGAAAATAGCCTGGCACGTCCGCATAGGGCATGGCCTCGAAATGGCCGCCCTTCTTCGTCTTGCCGGTGAGCGCGCCAACGGCCTTGCGCGGTGCTTCCGTCGCTCGCCAGTTCTTCGCCTTGGCGAAATCAAGAACGGTAGCGATCCGCTGGCGGACCTTCTTCGCCATGTCGGGCTTTGTCGTCCAGATCGGCGCGAGCGCGTTGGCGATATGCTCGGCCTCGACCATATCAACCCGCATCTTGCCCAGCGTCGTGTAGGCGTGGGTTTCGAGCGACGACAGAAAGGCGTCCGCCGTCTTTTTCGACCAGCTATGTGATGCCGTCTGCGCTTTGTGTGTGGCTATGGCTGCGTCCTTGAACGACGGAGGCGCCTTCCTGTCCTTCTTGCGTTCGGCTGCCGGATCGCGACCGGCCTTTGCAGCATTACGCAACCGCGCCGACAATTCGCGGGCTTCGGCCAGCGTCAACCGGCTCTTTTCCTCAAGGGGTATGTCGCTGCCTATGTCGCTGCGTAGGGCGAGCGCCGACGTTTCGACCGAACCAAGCCCAATATCGCGGCGCCGGCCATCGACCTGCACGCGCAGCAACCACGACCGGGCGCCGGTCGGCTTGACGAGCAGATACAGCCCGCCGCCGTCAGCATGGCGACCAGCCTTGGCGCTCTGCACAGTCTTGGCGGTCAGCTTAGCCATGTTCCCACAACTGTTCCCACAGAATCCTTGAGCAACCCGGATAGCGCCAGATTGTTTGGGATAGCATAAAGCGACCGGAATCCCGCGCAAGTGCGGAGTTTGGGATAGTGCCAGATATTTCGGGAGAGCAAGGGTTATGTTCCCTCACTCTCCTCCATTTTTTACATGTCCCTATATCCTCGACCACCGGCAGAAAGCCTGGGGTCAGCCGGGATTTCCGGCTGATTCGAGTTCCCATACCGCCGTGCGATGCGGACCCGCATATTTGCTCTCGCGCACGAGCGACGTTCGGGCGAACGACATCCGCGGCTTGATGATCCGAACCGTGTTTGAAGAGATTTGGCCGGCAAAGGCCGAACGGCGCCGGCGGACGTGGAGATACGTCCGCATTAACAGGGACGCATAAAAATCGACAGAAATCAGACGTTTTTTGGATGTTTCCGGACGTCCTCGGAAAGAGCCCTGGAGCGGGTAGCGGGAATCGAACCCGCCTAGCTAGCTTGGAAGGCTAGAGCATTACCACTATGCTATACCCGCTTATCCAAGGCTGGCGGCGATTGCCATTTTGACGCGCCAGCGTCAAGCGATACGCGCACTGGCAATTGAGAACATCGTGGCAACATGCTATTTTCGCGGCGTGGATCAGCTGGACTCAATCGATAGCGCCCAAACGGAAGCCCCCGTCCGCAAGATCATCCACGTCGACATGGACGCCTTTTACGCGTCGGTCGAACAGCGCGACGATCGGCGCCTGCGAGGCAAGCCGGTCGCGGTCGGCGGCTCTTCGCGCCGCGGCGTCGTCGCCGCCGCCTCCTATGAGGCGCGCAAATACGGGGTGCGGTCGGCGATGCCGAGCGTCACGGCGAAGCGTCAATGCCCCGAGTTGATTTTCGTGCCCCCGCGTTTCGAAGTCTACCGCGAGATATCGCAGCAGATCCGCGCCATCTTTCGCGACTATGCCGACGAGGTCGAACCGCTGTCGCTCGACGAAGCCTATCTCGACGTCACGCGCGACAAGGCCGGCATGGGCAGCGCCACGGCCGCGGCAAGGGCCATCCGGCGCCGCATCCTCGACGAAACGGGTCTCACCGCCTCTGCCGGGGTGTCGTACAATAAATTCATCGCAAAGCTGGCCTCCGACCAGAACAAGCCCGATGGGCTGACCATCGTCCCGCCGCGTAAAGGAGCCGCCTTCGTCCAGACTCTGTCGATCCGCCGCTTCCATGGCATCGGCCCCGTCACGGCGGCGAAGATGGAAGGGCTTGGGATTTATTCCGGCGCCGATCTCGCCGCGAAGGACATGGCGTGGCTTGCGACGCATTTCGGCAACAGCGCCGAATGGCTCCACAATCTCGCGCGCGGGATCGATCACCGCCGCGTCAAGTCGAACCGGCCGCTGAAATCGCTCGGCGGCGAGCGGACCTTTTTCAACGACCTCGTCGCCGACACCGAAATTCGCGAAGCGCTTGCGCATGTCTGCACCGTCGTATGGGATCGCGCCGCAAAGAAGAACGCCCGGGGCCGCACCGTAACGCTGAAGCTGCGCTACGCGGATTTCCGCACGATCACGCGGGCAAGATCGGTGGCGGCCCCGATCGCGGACGGGGCGGCCCTGCTGGCGGCCGGCGAAGCGATCCTTGCGCCGCTCCTGCCGGTCGAGCAGGGCATTCGCCTGCTCGGCATCACGCTCAGCAAATTCGAGGGCGAGGAAGACGACGCGCCGGACGCAGCTGTACCTGCGGACCTGCTGAGTTTGCTTTAGGGGCTAGACTCTTGTCCGGGCCCTATCCCGCTGGCGCGAACACCCGTTCCTTCGTCGCGGTGAAGCGGATCGACGGATTGCGCTGGGTGACATAGCCAACCTCCCACGCATCCTTCGCCATGAACACCGGCGCGCCATCGCGATCGGTGGCGGCGGCGCCCCGGTTGTCCGACTGAAATTGCTTGAGAGCGGCCGCATCGTCGCTCGCGATCCAGCGCGCGGTATCCCACGGGCTCGCTTCGAGCTTGGCTTCGACCTTATATTCGGCCGCAAGCCGGCTGATGAGGACGTCGAGCTGAAGTTGCCCCACGACGCCGACGATCATGTTGGCGCCAATTTCGGGATAGAACACCTGAATGATCCCTTCTTCGGCCATGTCGTCGAGTGCCTTGCGCAGCTGCTTGGTCTTGGTCGGATCGACCAGCGCGACGCGGCGCAGGATTTCCGGGGCGAAGTTGGGAAGCCCGGTTATTGTCACATCGCTGCGTTCGGACAGCGTGTCGCCGACGCGCAAGGTGCCGTGGTTCGGAATGCCGATGATGTCCCCCGGCCACGCTTCTTCGGCCATTTCCCGGTCCTGGGCGAGGAAGAGCATCGGGCGGCTGATAGCAATCGCCTTGCCCGTTCCCCCCTGGGTAAGGCGCATCCCGCGCTCGAACTTGCCCGAACATAGCCGCATGAATGCGATGCGGTCGCGATGCGCGGGATTCATGTTGGCCTGCACCTTGAAAACGAAACCGGTGACGGCGGCATCGTCGGGTTCGACCGGCGCCGGCTCGGCGGGTTGGGGCTGCGGGCCAGGCGCGTGCGCGGCAAGCCCCGCGAGCAGTTCGACGACCCCGAATTCCTTGAGCGCCGAGCCGAAATAGACCGGCGTCAGGTCGCCGCCGCGGTAGGCGCCGGCATCGAAGGGCGCATAGCCCGCCGAGGCAAGCTCTATTTCCTCGTTGAACTGATCGAGCGCGCGGGCATCGACCGCGGCCGCCAGCTTGGGGTCGTCGTGACCGCTCAGCGCGATCCGTTCCCCCTCGAACGCGCGCGACGCTTCCTGGCCGGGGACCGCGAGCGACGGTTCGACGAGGTCGTAAAGCCCCGAAAAAGTGCCCCCCATCCCGACCGGCCAGTTCATCGGCGCGACGTCGAGCGCCAGCCGGTCGGCCACTTCGTCGAGCAGTTCGAACGGGGATCGCCCCTCGCGGTCGACCTTGTTGATGAAGGTGATGATCGGCACCGAGCGCAGGCGGCACACTTCGAACAGCTTCAACGTCTGCGGTTCGATGCCCTTGGCGGCGTCGATCACCATCACCGCGCTGTCGACCGCGGTCAGCGTGCGATAGGTGTCTTCGCTGAAGTCCTCGTGCCCCGGGGTGTCGAGCAGGTTGAAGACGAGGCCCGCATGCTCGAACGTCATCACCGACGAGGTGACCGAAATGCCGCGCTGCTGTTCGATCTTCATCCAGTCCGACCGCGCGCGCCGCGCCTGCCCGCGCGCCTTGACCTCGCCCGCCATGTGGATCGCGCCGCCCGCAACGAGCAGTTTCTCGGTCAGCGTCGTCTTGCCCGCGTCGGGGTGCGAGATGATGGCGAAGGTGCGGCGGTCGGGGCGAGTGCTGGACATGGCGCGGGCGCCTAGCAGGTGGCGCCGCAGGTGGGAAGAGGCTGGCGGAACGGCGCAGCAGGGAGGCGCAGACCCCCCGATGGATATGCTCGTCCCTGATCCGGATCGATGCCTTCCGTTACAGCCCGCCGGAGAAGGCCGGATTCCCGCCGATCGAAATCGCCGCGAGGATGCCGCTGACCACGAAAATGCACACCGCCGTTACGACGACGACGACGATCGTATAGACGATTGCCTTGTGTTCGGGCGCCTTCATCAGCCGGGGAAGGCCCAGGTACAGCAGGTAGAGGCTGTAGAATCCCAGCAATCCGAGTATCGCCAGGCCGGGAACGAGCGAGAATATCCCCGCGACCCAGCCCGCGGTGGCCGAATAGACCGCGACCTTGAGTGCCTGGATGCGATTCTTCTGTCCGTCGAAGGTCGGCGCGAGCGCATCGATGACAAGCGCGACGATATAGACCCCGACGAGGGTCAGGCCATAGGACAGCAGCGCGGTAACGATCGCTCCCGCCAGCGGCGGATGATAGCTGAAACTGAGCGCGCGATACCCGAAAACCTGTCCGCCGATCAGGCTGGCGAGCGGCCCGATCGCGGCAAGGACGAGGACATAGGGGACATAGAGCGATTGCACTGTCTCTGCCTCGCCCTCGATCGCCGCCCAGCTTTCCTTGGGTTTCAACAGCATGTCCTTGGCGCGCTGGATGACGGCCCGGCTCGGCTGGCGCGGCGGGACCGGTTTAATGGATGGTGTCTCGGTCATTTTGCGTCTTTCCCCTGTTGCTCGTGTTAATAACGAAACGGAAGTCGCGAACCCGCCTATTCGCGGCTCGAAATCGTGCGGTGATCGACGTCACACCTTCTTTCGACACGGCCGCGCCGCAGGTCGATAGAGCTTGAAAGATCGACCGGCGGGCATAGATTGAGCCCATGATAGCAAAAGATCCGTCCGGTTATGAACATGAAATCGACCCGATCGCCGCGCCGCTGATCGAACGCGCGCACTTCGCGCCCGGCGACATCGTGCGTCACCGCATGTTCGACTTTCGCGGTGTCGTGTTCGACATCGACCCGGTCTTCGCCAACAGCGAGGAATGGTATCAGGCGATTCCGGAGGCGATCCGCCCGGCCAAGGAGCAACCCTATTATCACTTGCTCGCCGAAAACGACGAATCCTCTTACATCGCCTATGTCAGCCAGCAGAATTTGATCGCTGACCCCGATCAGGGGCCGGTCGACCATCCCCAGATCGACGCGATGTTCGACGGCCTGGACAAGGGGCGCTATCGCGTTCGCCCGATCCACCGACATTGAGCCGGCGACGGCGGCGTCAGGCCTTTAACTTCCAGCCCGTCGCGAGCAGGCGATAGGTGATCAGGCCGAGCAGGATGTTCACCCCCAGCAGAGCGAGCACCGCGATCGCCACCGGATTGGCGATCGTCGAGTCGACGGTGCCGATGAAGCCATAGCGAAAGCCCATGATCGCGTAATAGACGGGGTTCATGTGGGCGACCGACTGGAACCAGGGCGCGAGGCGATCGACCGAGTAGAAGGTCCCCGACAGAAGCGCGAGCGGGGTGACGACGAAATTTGTTACTGCAGCCGCATGATCGAACTTTTCGGCCCAGACCGAGGTAATCAGGCCGAGAAAACCGATCATCGTCGCCCCGAGCAGTCCGAATGCCACGACCGCCCAGCCGTGCTGCGGCATCACATGCACCCCCGGCCACAGCAGCATGGCGAACCACAGCGCGAGCCCGACGAATACGGCGCGCGTCACCGCCGCGCCGATCAGCGCGATCATCAACTCGCCGACCGCGAGCGGCGGCATCAGATAGTCGACGATCGTGCCCTGGATCTTTCCCACCAGCAAAGAGAAGCTGGCGTTGGCAAAGCTGTTTTGCAGCATCGCCATCATGATCAGCCCCGGCGCGATGAAATCGGCGAAGGGCACGCCGATCACCGTGCGGCCCGCGCCGCCCAGCGCGACGGTGAAAATGACGAGAAACAGAAGCGTGGTGACGGCGGGCGCCCAAATTGTTTGGAGCTGCACCTTGAAAAAACGCCGGACCTCCTTGACATAGAGGGCCTGCAAGCCGGGCAGGTTCAGGGTGCGGATATGCGGAACGCCGGGTTCGGCAAAAGCCGGAACCGCGTTGCGATTGTCCGAGTCGGGGCGCGAAATTTGGGGCTGGTCGTTCATGGCGATCTCGCCTATCGCCTCCCCGACTTTACCGCAAGCTGGGCCGCGCCCGCGCGGGGATCGATATCCCCGCCGAACGGCCGCCGCGTCGCCCGCGGCGCAAGAGGAACGAGGAAGTATAGCATGTCATGGACTGACGAGCGCATCGAGCAACTGCGCAGCATGTGGGAAAAAGGCCTGACCGCCAGCCAGATCGCCGACGAACTCGGCGGTGTGAGCCGCAATGCGGTGATCGGCAAGGCGCATCGGCTGGGGCTGAAATCGCGCCCGTCGCCGGTCAAGGCCACCGATAAGCCCGCGAAACCGGCGAAGGCGCCCGCGGCCCCGAAGCCGTCGGCGCCCGCGCCCGCGCCCGCGCCGGCTCCGCGCGCCTCCGCGCCGGCCGCTCCCCGCCCCGCGGCGCCCGCCGCCCCGAAATCCGAACCGAAGCCCGCAGCGGCGGCGCCGGCGGCCGGCGGCGACACCCCGCCCAAGTCCGACGCGCCGCGAATCGTGTCGATCGGGCCGGGCGGTTTCATCCGGCAAGGCCCCGGCGACCAGCAGGCTCCGATCCCGCCCGCTCCGCCCCGCCGGCTCGTGCCCGCAAAGCCGAGCCCCGAGATCGCCGACAAGACGAGCCTCCTCGACCTCAACGACCGCATCTGCCGCTGGCCGATGGGACATCCGGGCGAGCCCGATTTCCATTTCTGCGGCCAGGCCGTGAACCCAGGCTTCCCCTATTGCGTCGAGCATTGCGGGCGCGCCTATCAGGCGCAGCTGCCGCGCGGAACGCGTCGCCCGCCGCCGCCGCCGCCGTTCGGCGGTCCGCGCGTCCGGTGAGGCCGTTCGGGCAGGAATTCGAATTCGCCCGTTTCCTCGGCTTCGAAATGGTCGAGAGGGGCGGCGGCAAGTGCCGCATGGCGATCGATATCGACCGCGCGCGCCATTTCAATCCGCAGGGCGTCGCGCACGGCGGCGTCGCCTATTCGCTCGCCGACACGGCGATGGGCGGCGCGCTGACCAGCGAACTCGACGACCATTTCTGGTGCGCGACGCTGGAGATCAAGTTCAACTATCACGTCGGTGTGCGTGAAGGCCGGTTGACGTGCGACGCGCGGGTGTTGCACCGCGGCAAGCGGATCGCCAACATCGACGCGCGTCTTTTCCAGGACGACCAGCTGGTGGCGAGCGCCAACGGCAATTTCGCGATTTTCCCGGCGCCCGCCGCCGCCGCATGAAAAAGGGCGCCGGCTTCGTCGTGAAGCCGGCGCCCTTCCCGTTCGCCTCTGGAAATCAGAAACGATAGCTGAGCGTTCCGCGCACGCTGTGGGTGCGGAAGTCGTTCGAGCTGCGGATGATGTTCGTTCCGCCCGCATCGAGCAGGAACGGATTGGTGTCGGGGGCGGTGCCCTGACCCACTTCGACCCGATAGTCGTTGTCCTTGAGGTCGGTGTAGAGATATTCGAGGCCGAACGACAAGTTGTTTGTCATCATGATCTCCGCACCGCCGCCGACGCTGTAACCCCAGGCGTTGGTCTTGCCCGTATCGGTGAAGCTGTTGGCGCCGTTGCTGGTCGTAAAGCTGTTCTTCATCCGCGCATAGGCACCGCCGCCGGTGACATAGAACAGCGCGCCGCCACCGGGCGTGTAGCCGGCGCGCAGCCGCACGCCGCCCTGATATTCACCGCGGCGGGTCAGCGTGTAATAGGCGGGCGTCGTCGAAAAGCCGGTAACGCTGTCCTTCGCTTCGCTGCGGCCGCCTTCGATCAGGGCGCCGACAACGAAATTGCCCATGCGATGATCGGTACCGATGCGCGCGAAATATTCGGCGCCGTCGGAATCGTTGCGGCAACCGCTCGTGGGCTGCGAACTGGTAGCGCGTCCGCCGCAGAAGCCCGGCGAAAAGGCATCGGCGCCCGTGGTGGTACGCACGGTGTCGCCGTAATTGCCGTCGAGGTCGGTGTCGAACAGCAAGGTTTCGTCGCTGTCGCTCGGCTGCAGCGAACCGCCGCCGACAACGCTGATGTAGGGGCCGTTGAAATCCTCCGCGGGATCGCGGTCCTGGGCCGCAGCGGGAACGGCGATCGCTCCGGCGGCCACGGCGGTGAGGAGAGTTGCGAACTTCATATGTTATTACTCCAAATATTTGAGTGACTTTGCAGTCGCCTCCCCAACCCCCCGTCCGCGTGGGGAGTTCCGATTAATGACGGAAATGCGACGAACCGAGCGTACGGCTTGCTGGATCGAGCGCGCCGAAAACCGTGCTTGCCAGCGGGGTTTCGCGCCCCCTATAGCCAGGGCATGAGTCACGATTTGTTCGACAGCTCCGCCCCCGCGACCGAAAGCTACAACGCCTCGCAGATCGAGGTGCTGGAAGGACTCGAACCCGTCCGCCGCCGTCCCGGCATGTATATCGGCGGCACCGACGAACGGGCGCTCCACCACCTCGCCGCCGAGGTGATCGACAACAGCATGGACGAAGCCGTGGCGGGCCATGCGACGCGGATCGAAATCGAACTCGACGCCGACAACCGGCTGATCGTTATCGACAATGGTCGCGGGATGCCGGTGGACCCACATCCGAAATTTCCCGACAAGTCGGCGCTCGAAGTCATCCTGACGATGCTCCATTCGGGGGGCAAGTTCGAAGGCAAGGCCTATGCGACCTCGGGTGGTCTTCACGGGGTCGGGGTCAGTGTCGTCAACGCGCTCTCGGTCGAGACCGAGATCGAGGTGGCGCGGAGCAAGCAACTCTATCGCCAGCGGTTTGCGCGCGGCGTGCCGATCAGCAAGCTGGAGGAACTCGGACCCACCCCCAATCGGCGCGGCACCAGCGTGTCCTTCATTCCCGATCCGGAAATATTCGGCGAGCATGGCCGCTTCAAGCCGCAGCGCCTCTATCGCCTTGCCCGCTCGAAAGCTTATTTGTTCGCTGGCGTAGAAATCCGGTGGAAATGCGCCGCGGAGCTGATCGGCGACGACACCCCGACCGAAGCGGTTTTCCAGTTTCCCGGCGGGCTTGCCGACCATCTGAAGGAACAGATCGGCAGCCGGGAATGCGCGACCGCAGAGCCCTTCGTCGGACGGCAGGAATTTCCCGACGAACAGGGGCGCGCCGAATGGGCGATCGCCTGGCCCTTGTGGTCCGACGGATCGTATAGCTGGTACTGCAACACCATCCCGACGCCCGCGGGCGGCACCCACGAGGCGGGCTTGCGCGCCGCGTTGACCAAGGGACTGCGCGCGTTCGGCGAGTTGATCGGGCAAAAGAAAGCGGCGCAGATTACCGCCGACGACGTGTTCAACGGCGGCGAGATGATGCTGTCGGTCTTCATCCGCGATCCGCAGTTTCAGAGCCAGACCAAGGACCGGCTATCGAGCCCGGAGGCGGCGCGGCTCACCGAAAATGCGGTGCGCGACCATTTCGATCATTTCCTGTCGGATAATATGGACCGCGGCCGGGCGCTGCTTGGACTGATCCTCGAACGGATGGAAGAGCGGCTCAAACGCAAGGCCGAGCGCGAAGTGAAGCGCAAGACCGCGACGAGCGCGCGCAAGCTGCGCCTTCCCGGGAAGCTCACCGACTGTGCGAACGACGGCCCCGAAGGCACGGAATTATTTATCGTCGAAGGCGACAGCGCGGGCGGCAGCGCCAAGCAGGCGCGCGATCGCAAGACGCAGGCGATCCTGCCGATCCGCGGCAAGATCCTGAACGTCGCGAGCGCCAGCGCGGACAAGATCCGCGCCAATCAGGAAATCGCCGACCTCGCGCTCGCATTAGGCTGCGGAATGCGCAAGGACTGCGACGCCGACCGGCTGCGCTACGAAAAGATCGTGATCATGACCGACGCCGACGTCGACGGCGCGCATATCGCGACGCTGTTGATGACGTTCTTTTTCCAGGAAATGCCCGACATCGTGCGAAACGGCCACGTCTATCTGGCGCAGCCGCCGCTCTATCGCCTGACCGCCGGCGCCACGTCGGCCTATGCCCGCGACGACGCGCATCGCGCCGAGCTGGAAGCGAGCCTGTTCAAAGGCAAGAAGGTGGATGTCGGCCGGTTCAAGGGCCTGGGCGAGATGAACCCGAACCAGCTGAAGGAAACGACGATGGACCCGGCGACGCGCAGCCTGCTGCGCGTCACGCTGCCGCAGGAATATGAAGAACGGCATCTGGTCAAGGACCTGGTCGACCGTTTGATGGGCAAGCACCCCGAACATCGCTTTCAGTTCATTCAGGCGAATGCGGCGAGCCTCGACGAGGCGGCAATCGACGCCTGAGGAAAAATTTCAGGTCCTGCGTCAGAAATTCGCGTCGCCGCCGACTAAAGGGATATGCGACACGAAATTCCGGAGCGCGCCGTGGACGAATGCGAACAGGATCGGGTCTTTTCCGAAGCGATCACGCGCTTTGGCCCCGCGCTTGCCCGCATGGCGCGCGGCTATGAGGCCGACCCCGATCTGCGCCGCGACCTCGAGCAGGACGTGCAGGTCGCGCTTTGGCAGAGCCTTGCCCGCTTCGACGGCCGCTGCGCGCTGAGCACCTGGGTGTGGCGCGTGGCGCACAACCGCGCGACGTCGCACATGCTGGCGCATCGCCGTCGCAACGCAGCGGGCTGGACCAGCCTCGACGAGATCGAACTCGCCGACGATGCCCCCTCGCCTTTCGAGGCGGCCGAGAGCGACCAGGCGATGGCGCTGATATTGGCGATCGTCGATCGGCTCGATCCGCCCGATCGCCAGATATTGCTGCTCTATCTCGAGGGCGTCGCGGGCGCGGAAATCGCCGACGTTACCGGCGTCTCGCCCGACGTCGTCGCAGCCAAAATCCACCGCTTCAAGGCCCGGCTGACGCGCCGCTTCGCCCACGAAGGAGACATTGCATGACCGCACCCGACGACCCGTTGGCCAGGCTGTGGCAAAGTCGAGAGGCCTCGCTCGCTCCGTTACCGCTCGAAGAGGTCAAGCGTCGAGCCGCCACTTTTGGCGATGTCGTCGCTCGCCGCAACCGCCGCGAATATGGCGCGGCGGCGTTCGTGGTGATCGTCTTCGCCCTCTATGCCGTCTTCCTGCCCGGAACATTGCTCAAGACAGGCAGCGTACTGGTCATCGCCGGCGCGCTGTTCGTCGGCTGGCAGCTGGCCCGCCGCACGTCCCGTCCGGACCCGGAAGCCGAAGCGGCCGACGTCCGTGCCTTTTACCGAAGCCGCCTGGTCGCCGAAGAGCATATGCTGGCGCGCGTCGGCGGCTGGTATATCGCACCCATGCTTCCGGGTTTGCTGGTCTTCCTGGCCGGGACGGCGACGCCCGCGCGGTTCGGTCCGATCGTCGCGACATTGGTCGTCGCCGTCCCGACACTGCTGATCTTCGCCGGTATCTGGTGGCTCAACCACCGGGCGGCCGCCCGGCTGCGCGACCAGATTGCACGGCTCGACGCCCCGCCCTCGTTCGAAGGAGAAAATTGATGTCCCGCATTCTGATCGCGCTTGGCCTGACCGCCGCCGCCCTGTCCCAGCCAACCGCCGCGGCGTTCGCGCAGCAGGCGGACAAGGCTGCACCGGCAGGCGAAACGGCGTTCGATCGCCGCGCGGGGCAACTCGTCGACCTGTTCGCCGGACGCCTCGTCTACGCCGACTATTTCGCGCCGACCTTCGAGCAGGCCGTCCCCGAAGCGCAGTTCAAGACGTTGGCCGCCAATCTGATCGCCCAATATGGCCAGCCGGTCGCCGTCGAATCGTTGAACCCGCTGGGCGACCGGCGCGGGACGGTGGCCTTGCGGTTCGAAAAGGCGGTCGGCACGGTCGCCCTCAGCGTCGAAAGCGGTCCCGACCAGCGGGTCGACGGTCTGCGCATCCAGAATTTCGAAATGGCGAACGACAGCTTCGAAGCCGCGGCCGCCGAACTGGCGGCGCTGCCCGGCAATACGGGCTTCCTCGTCGCGGAAATCGACGGAGCCGCGATCCGCCCGGTCGCCGGAGCGCATCAGGACGAACAGTTCGCGGTGGGATCGACCTTCAAGCTCTATGTCCTCGACGAACTCGCTGCCCAGGTTGCTGCGGGCGAGCGCCGCTGGGACGATGTCGTGCCGCTGTCGCATCTCAGCTTCTCGTCCGCCGCGACCGCGGGATGGCCGCAGGACACGCCGGTTACGCTTCAGACGCTCGCGAACTGGATGATTTCGGTCAGCGACAATGGCGCCGCCGACACGCTGATCCACCTGCTCGGGCGCGAGCGGATCGAAGCGCGGATGCGCGCTGCTGGAAACAGCGATCCGTCGCGCAACATCCCGTTCCTGACCACGGTCGAGGCCTTTGCGCTCAAGGGCGATAACTTCGCGTCGCAGCGCGAGGCGTTCCTGGCCGCCGATGACTCCGCCCAGCGGCGGGTGCTGGCCGATAATCGCGATCGGCTGATCCTCGCCAACGTCGACGGGGCGAGTTTTGGCGGCAAGCCTCGCTTCATCGACAGTATGGAATGGTTTGCTAGCCCCACAGACGTCGCGCGGGCGATGATCGACCTGAAGGGGCACGGATCACCGCAAGCGATGGCGGCGATGGCGATCAACAGCGGGGTCGGGCCCGCAGCGGCGGCCGACTGGCGCTACCTGGGCTACAAGGGCGGATCCGAACTGGGCGTGCTGTCGATGAGCCTGCTCGGACAGCGCAAAAGCGACGGCAAATGGTTCGTCGTCACCGCGAGCTGGAACAATCCCGACGGCGATGCCGCGGCCGAAACGATAACCGGCCTCGTCGCGCGCCTGCTGGCGCTAGCCGCGAAGAGCCGATCCTAGCTCGTCAGGGCCGCGACGAGCGCCTTCACCTTCGCCTGTCGCCATTGGGGCAGCGGTGCGACGAGCCAATAGCCGCGCTTGGCGGCGAAGGGCTCGTCGAGCGCGCGCACGCGCCCCGCCGCGATGTCGGCTTCGGCGAGCATCGCCGGAACGCAGGCGCGGCCGAGACCGTTTGCGGCCGCGTCGATCGCAAGGCCGGCATCGCCCAGGCGCAGCGCGGGCTCGCCGTCCTCGACCGGGCAACCCGGCCAGGCGATCCGCGTATCGCTTTCGCTGGCGGGCCCCGCGACGGTGATCATCCGCGGATCGGCGAGCGGGACCCCTTCATGCTCGCCCGCGCCGTCGGTCCAGAAAATCGCGATGTCGAGATTGGCTTCGGTAAAGTCGATCCCGCCATCGGAGGATACCAGCGTGAAACGCACATCGGGGGCTTGCTGGCTGTAGCGCGCAAGCCGCGGTGCTAGCCATTTGGCGGTGAGATCGCGCGGCGCCGCGATCGTCAGCGATTGCGACGATTGTCCCGCCTGCATGGCCCGAACCGACTCTTCGAACTGCAGGAAGCCGTGGCGCAGCGCATCGAGCCCCGCCATCGCCTCGCCGGTGAGTTCGAGCCCCTTTGGCGTACGGCGAAACAGGACGACGCCCAGCATATCCTCGAGCGCCCGTATCTGCTGTCCCACCGCCGCGGGCGTCACCGCCAGCTCGTCGGCGGCGCGCGTGAAGCTCAGATGCCGGGCGGCGGCGTCGAAAACGCGCAGCGCGTTCAGTGGCAGGTGGGTGCGCTTCATGACGCGGTCGCGGGTGCGACGAGCGGGAATTGCGGGATCGCGACCAGCACCTGCGACCCGTCGCCGAGTTCCATCATATAGCTGCCCACCATCGATCCCTCCGGGGTCGGCAGCGGACAACCCGATACATAGTCGAAGGCGCCGCCGGGCGCGATCAGCGGCTGTTCGCCGACAACGCCCTCGCCCTCGACCTCGCTGACCTGTCCCTGCCCGTCGCTGATCCGCCAATGGCGGCTGATGAGCTGGGCACTGACGTCGCCCTCATTCTCGATCCGGACGTGATAGGCCCAGAACCAGCGTCCGAGCGCGGGGTGCGACTGTTCGGGCAGGTAGCTGACCGAAACCCGCACCGTGATCGGCCCGGTGGTCGCCGCAAAGGGGAAGAAGGAGTCGATCATCGCGGACATAGCGTCGCCTATAGCCCTATCTTGGTCAATGCCTGGTCGAGGTCGGCGATCAGGTCGCGGGGATCCTCTAGCCCGATGTTGATCCGCAGCATTCCCTCTTCGACGCCCATGTCGGCCCGCGCCTCGGCGCTGACGCTGTAATGGGTCGTCGATGCCGGGTGACAGCACAGGCTGCGCGAATCGCCGATATTGTTGCTGATGTCGACAAGCTCGAGCGCGTTGAGGAACGCCATTGCCTGCGCGCGGTCTTCGAGGATGAAGGCGAAGATCGGCCCGCACGCCTCCATCTGGCGCATCGCCAGATTATGCTGAGGATGGCTGGCAAGGCCGGGATGCAGGATGCGCGGCACCCGGCCTTCGATCGCCTTGCCGACCGCGAGCGCGTTATCCGACTGGCGCCGCGCGCGCAGGTCGAGCGTTTCGAGCCCCTTCAGCACCACCCACGCGTTAAAGGGCGAGAGGTTCGGACCGGTGTTGCGCTGAAAGGGCAGCAGCACGTCGTTGATGAACGTGTCGGTCCCGCAAACGGCCCCGGCGAGCACGCGGCCCTGCCCGTCCATCAGCTTGGTCGCCGAATAGGCGACGACATCGGCACCGAAATCCATCGGCCGCTGGAGCACGCTCGTCGCGAAGGCATTGTCGACCACGGTCGTGATACCGTGCGCCCTGGCAAGGCCGCAGACATGCTCCAGATCGACGATATCGAGCGTCGGATTGGCCGGGGTTTCAAAGAAGAAGACCTTGGTATTGGGCCGGATCGCCCGTTCCCAGGCGTCGTTGTCGCGCCCGTCGACCACGGTGGTTTCGATCCCGAAGCGGGGGCAGAGCTGGTCGACGAGCCAGCGGCACGATCCGAACGCCGCCTTCGCCGCGACGATATGGTCGCCCTGCGACAATTGGCACAACAAGGCGGTTGTCATCGCGGCCATGCCGGTGGCCTGTACGCGGCATGCCTCGGCGCCTTCCATCAGCGCGATCCGCTCTTCGAGCATCGCCACGGTCGGGTTCTGGAGCCGCGAATAGGTCATACCCTCGGCTTCGCCGGCAAAGCGCGCCGCGACCTCTTCGGCGCTGTCATATGTATAGCCCGAGGTCAGGAACAGCGCTTCCGACGTCTCGCCATGCTCGCTGCGCCACGTTCCGCCGCGCACCGCCTGCGTGGCGGGATGCCAGCGGCGCGTCGTGTTGCGATCGAAGCCCGTATGTTTCTTCATCTGCCTTGTCCGTTCAAAGCCGCCACGACGGCATCGCCGAGCGCGCTGGTGCCCATCGTTCCGCCCAGGTCGGCGCCGCGGCCGCCGTCGGCCAGCACCTTTGCCACCGCGGCCTCGATCCGTGCGGCGTTCGCCTCGTCGCCACCCGAGTGGCGCAGCAGCATCGCAAGGGACAGGATCATCGCGAGCGGGTTGGCGATCCCCCTTCCCGCGATGTCGGGCGCGCTGCCGTGGATCGGCTCATAGAGCCCCCGCGTCCCTTCGCTGAGCGAGGCCGACGCGAGAAGCCCGATCGAGCCGACGCACATCGACGCCTGGTCGGACAGGATATCGCCGAACAGATTGCCGGTGACGACGACGTCGAACTGCCCGGGATTGCGCACGAGCTGCATCGCGGCATTGTCGACATACATATGGGTGAGTTCGATGTCCGGATAATCGCGCGAGACCTCGATCAGCACGTCGCGCCACAATTGCGACGTTTCGAGCACATTCGCCTTGTCGACCGAGCAGAGCCGCCCCCGTCGCCCCCGCGCCGCGCGAAAGGCGACATGGGCGATGCGCCGCACCTCGCTCTCGCTATACGCCATGATGTCATAGCCCTCGCGCTCGCCGCCGGCGGTGGTCCGCATGCCCTTTTCGCCGAAATAGACGTCGCCGTTGAGTTCGCGCACGATCAGCAGGTCGATCGCCGAAGCGACCTCGGGACGCAAAGCCGAACTGTCTTCGAGCCCCGCGAACATCTTTGCGGGCCGCAGGTTCGCGAACAGACCGAGCTCCGATCGCAGCCCCAATATCGCCTGTTCGGGACGCAGGTTCCGATCGACGTCGTCGAAGCGCGGATCGCCGACCGCCCCGAACAAGAGCGCATCGGCCGCCTTCGCCTTCGCCAGCGTCTCGGACGGCAGCGGGTGTCCCGTCGCTTCGAGGGCCGCGCCGCCAACCAGCGCGCGGTCGATGGTCACCGGAAGCGCCAGCGCAGCCAGCACCTTTTCCGCCTCCACCATGATCTCGGGACCGATGCCGTCGCCGGCGAGCAACAGGATATTCAACGCTTCACCCTTTCGTGTCTCGCGAGCCGCTTAAACAGCGCCCGCGCGTCACGCAACCGCCCTGCCCAGGCGAGCGATCAATCTTTCCCTCACCGCGAGCAAGTCCCGATTGCGCCCATCGAGAATGTCGCGGTCGAGGAAATGGCCGGTCAACGCCAGCGCATCGAGGATGTCGGGCATCGACGGTTCGGCGTTCTGCCCGCGCAGAAAGGGCGGCAGGCGCAGCAATCGCGCTTCATACCCCACCGCCGCCGCCGCACTGACGGCCCCGCCGGACTTCGGGCTGACGAACGCCAGCCCCTCGCCGCGTCCGGTCGCGACGCATTCGTCGAGATTGAGGCCAAAGCCCAACTCGGCGAGCAGCAACAGCTCGTAGCGCGACAGGGCCGCCGCCCACTGCCGCGCCGCCGGTGCGACCGCAACGGCGTCGAGCACGGCGCCGAGCGCGTCGAAAAGCGCCGGATAGGGCTGGCCTTCGGGCAGGGTCGCGGCGGTCAGGGTCGCGACCCACTCGATCGCGGCAGCGGGAAGCGGTTCGGCGAGCAGCGGGGCGCGACTCGCTATCAATTCCACTGTCGCGCCGCCGAGCTGGTCCTCGGTCCGCGCCCGCAATTCGAGCGCCACCGCATTGCCGGGCATCAGGATCGGTCGCAGCCGCCGCGAACGCCCGCCGCGGACATAGCCCGCGACGAGCCCCGCCTCGCGCGTCAGGGCGCGCAAAATCGCGCCATGCTCGCCATGCGCGCGCACCGCGCAGACGATCGCCTCGGCGCTCAGACTGGCCAAAGCACCATCTGCGTCTGCGTGACGAGCGCGACCTCGGCGCCATCCTCGGTGCGGATGCGCGTCTGCCACACCGACAGTCGCTTGCCGGTCTTGACCGGCGTCGCTTCCCCGACGAGCACTGTCCCGACCGGCCCGGCCCCGAGGAAATTGGTCTTGCTCTCGATCGTGGTCGTGCCGCTCGCGCCTTCGGGCAGGGTCAGGAAGGCTCCGACAGCGCCAAGACAATCGGCGAAGGCCATGATCGCGCCGCCATGGACGATATCGCCCGCGGTGCAGATGTCGGGCCGCACGGGCAGCCTGCCCGCGACGCGGTCCTTGCCGCCTTCGTCGATGGTGACGCCCAGCGTTCCGGCAAGCGGCATGGCGGCGGCGAAATTCATATCCTGTCCTTTCCCGACCCCAAAAGCCCTCCTCTTCAGGGGAGGGCAGCGAGACTTGGGAACTTGTTCCCTAGTCACAGCGGGTGGGATCTATCGGCCTCGCGCAAGGCCGAGGGACCCCACCCCAACCCCTCCCCTGAAGGGGAGGGGCTAAATCCTCATCCACCCGGATTATAGAAATCATACACCGCTTGCGCGACGCCCGCGCTGACCCCCGGAGCCTTCTGCAAATCCTCCAGACTCGCGCCCTTGATCGCGCGCGCGGTGCCAAAGTGCATGAGCAGCGCCTTCTTGCGCGCCGGCCCGATGCCCGGGACCTCGTCGAGGGGCGAGCTTCCCATCGCCTTGGCGCGCTTTTGCCGGTGCGCGCCGATCGCGAAGCGGTGCGCTTCGTCGCGCAACCGCTGGATATAGAAGAGCACCGCATTGTTCGTCGGCAGGGTAAACTCGCGCCCGTCGGGCAGGTAGAATGTTTCGCGTCCGGCGTTGCGGTCGGGCCCCTTGGCGACGCCGACATAAGGCAGATCGTCGATCCCGAGTTCGGCGAGCACCGCGCCTGCGGCCGACACCTGCCCCTTGCCGCCGTCGATCAGCACCAGGTCGGGCCATTCGCCCTTCGTCCGCTCGGGGTCTTCCTCGATCGCGCGCGCAAAGCGGCGCTGAAACACTTCGCGCATCATCGCGAAATCGTCCCCCGGCTGCGTTTCGGGGCGCTTGATGTTGAACTTGCGATAGGCGCCCTTGATCCAGCCCTCCGGCCCCGCGACGACCATCGCGCCGAGCGCGTTGGTGCCCTGGATATGGCTGTTGTCATAGATTTCGATGCGCTGCGGCGGATCGTCGAGGTCGAACAGGTCGGCGAGTTCGCGCCCGAGCTTCGCCTGGCTGCTGCTTTCGGCGAGCCGCCGGTCGAGCTCTTCACCCGCGTTGCGCACCGCCTGTTCGAGCAGGCGGCGGCGGTTGCCGCGCTGCGGGACGCTGATCTCGACCCTGCGCCCCGCGGTTTCGCCGAGCGCCTCGGCGAGAACCGGGCAATCCTCGGGCTCGCGATCGACGAGAACCAGCTTCGGCGGCGGAACGCCCTCATAGAATTGCATCAGGAAGCTCGCCATCACCTCCGCTTCGGGCACCCCCGCGACATGCGCGGGGAAGAAGCTGCGATGCCCCCAATTCTGCCCGCCGCGGATGAAGAAGCCCGCGATGCAAAGCTGTCCGCCCTTCGCCGCGAGCGCGAAGACATCGGCGTCGCCCAGTCCCTCGGCGTGGACAGACTGGCTCCCCTGGATGAAGGTGAGTGCCTTCAACCGGTCGCGCAGCACCGCCGCGAGCTCGTAATCCATCGCTTCGGCCGCGTGGGTCATGGCGTCGCCCAGCCGCTTCTGCACCGCGGTCGAGCGTCCCTCGAGGAAGTCCTGCGCGTCGTTCACCAGCTCGGCATAATCGCCCTTGTCGATGCGCCCGACGCACGGCGCCGAGCAGCGACGGATCTGGTAGAGCAGGCACGGCCGCGAGCGATTGGAAAAGAAGCTGTCGGTGCAGCTGCGAAGCAGGAACGTCTTTTGCAGCGCATTGAGGGTGCGGTTCACCGAGCCCGCGCTGGCGAACGGTCCATAATAGCGCCCCTTGGCGCGCCGCGCGCCGCGATGCTTCTGCACGCGCGGAAAATCATGGTCGGCGCGCAGCAGGATGAAGGGAAAGCTTTTATCGTCGCGCAGCAGGACGTTGTAGGGCGGGCGATAGCGCTTGATGAGCTGCGCCTCGAGCAACAGCGCCTCGGCTTCGCTGTTGGTGGTCACGATCTCCATCGCGCGCGTCTGCGCGACCATGCGTTGCAGCCGCTGCGGCAGACGCGCGACCTGCGTATAATTGGTTACGCGGTTCTTGAGCGCGCGCGCCTTCCCCACATAGAGCACGTCGCCGCGCCCATCGAGCATGCGATAGACGCCGGGACGCGTCGGCAGCTTCCGTACGACCCCGCGGATAACGTCGGCGCCGCGCGTCAGATCGGGCTTGTCGCCCTCTTCGCCGCTGCCGCGAACGACATAGGTCGCTTTCTCTTCGTTGAATCGGTCGGGTGCATTGGGGCGAGCCATGATTTTGCATGTAGGCGAAGCCGCCGCGACCCGCCATAGTGCGCGGGGTAAATCAGCCGTGGGAGGGGTCGCATGGAATTACGCGGAAAGCTGGCGCTGGTCACCGGGGGAAGCGACGGGATTGGCCGCGAAATTGCGCTGCAATTGCAGGCATCGGGGGCCTCGGTCGTCGTGACGGGACGTTCCGAAGCGAAGCTGCGCGCAATGGCGGCGCTGGATTTCGGGACGATCGCCAGCGACCTGTCGACCGTCGCGGGGATCGACGCGGTCGTCGAGGCGATCGCCGGCAAGCCGCTCGCGCTGCTCGTCAACAATGCCGGCGTCGGCAGCGATTATGACCTCGACCGCCCCGAAACGCTGGACGACGCCGCCCGGTGCATCCGCACCAATCTCGACGCGCCGATCGCGCTCTGTACGCGCCTGCTGCCGGTGCTGCGCGCTCAGGGCGAGGCCGCGATCGTCAATGTGACGTCGGGGCTCGCAATCGCGCCGCGGGCGGGCGGATCGATCTATTGCGCGACGAAGGCGGGCTTGCGCGCCTACACGCAGGCGATCCGCCATCTGCTCAGGGACGGCAATGTCCGGGTGATCGAGGCGCTGCCGCCGGTCGTCGCGACGAACATGACCGCCGGACGCGGCGGCAGGAAGATGAGCGCGCACGATTGCGCGGCGGAAATCGTTCACGGCATCCGCACCGGCAGGCGAGAGGTCAATGTCGGCATGGTCAAGCTGTTGCAGATGGTCCACAGCCTCTCGCCGGCGCTGGCGCGCCGGATCATGCTCAAATTCTGAGGAGTGCGTCGTGATCACCGTTTATGGCGAGGGGCGCGGGTTCCGGGTCGTGTGGCTGCTCGAGGAAATGGCGCTGCCCTATCGGGTGCGGCCGGTCGACCTGCTCACCGGCGTCGAGAATGACCGCGAGTTTCTGGCGATCAATCCCGCCGGCTTCATCCCGGCGATCGTCGATGGCGCCACGGTCATGGTCGAATCGATCGCGATCCTCGAATATCTGCTGGCGACGCGTGGGCCGAGCCCGCTGGCGCCCACCCCCGACGATCCGGCCTTCGCAACCTATCAGCAATTTCTGCATATGAGCGAAGCGGGACTGGCCGGGCCGATCAACGCGATCGTCGCGACCGAGATCCTTGCACCCGAGGGCGAAAAGCGGAACCGGACGACGGACTGGGCGCTGGGGGTCTTCGAAAGCCGGCTGGGACTCGTGCGGCGACAGTTGGGCCACACGCCCTACCTGGCCGGCGAACGCTTCACCGCCGCCGATATTTCGGTGACCTATGCGCTGGAATTGGCCGAGCGAACCGGCTGCTTCGCGCTCGGTCCCATCGAGCGGGCGTATGTCGCGCGAACGAGCGCGCGCGAAGCCTATGCGCGGGCGATGGATCATTGCCTGGCGACGAAGGCGTGGGCAGCCGAGGTCGCAGGTAGGCGGTCGGAGGGATAGGCGGGTCTGTTCAATTTGAACTACGGCCGGAAACCAATTCAAAACAAGAACGCCCGCGGAAGACCGCGGGCGCCTTGGTTCGGCAATGCCGAGAGATTCAGCCCTTGGTGACCGATGCGATCGCCTGGTCGACCAGCGCCTTGTCGGCCGCCGCGTCATGCTTGGCCGCGATCAGCGTAGCCGCGGCTTCGGTCGCCGCCTTCGCGGCTGCCGTGCGCACTTCGGCGAGCGCATTGGCTTCGGCTGCGGCGATGCGGTCTTCGGCCATCTGCTTGCGGCGCGCGATCAGCGCGGTCGCATCATCCTTCGCCTTGGCAACGAGCGCATCGGCCTCGGCTTCGGCGCGGGTGCGCATGTCTTCGGCCTCGCGCGTCGCGTCGGCGAGCTTGGCTTCATATTCGGCCTTGAGCGATTCGGCATCAAGGCGCAGCTGCTCGGCCTCGTTGAGCTGCTTCGAGATGTCGGCGATGCGCTTGTCGAGCATCGCGCCGATCGAACCCGGTGCCTTCTTCCACAGCAGGATGCCGAAGAAGATGAGCATCGCGAGCGCGACCCACCAGCTTTGCGACGACAGGAACGATCCGCCGCCATGCTCCGCCACGCCAACGGCTTCGGAAAAGATCAGATCAACCATGGAGCACCGCCTTCACAGCCTGCTTCGCATCCGCCGCCGCGACTTTGACGCCCGACAGCTTCGCAACCAGGTCGCCCGCAGCTTCCGCGGCCACGGATTCGATTTCGGCCATCGCCGAAGCGCGCGCGGCCGAGACGTCGGCCTCTGCGGCCGCCATCTTGTCGGCGAGTTCGGCGTCGACCTTGGCGAGACGCTTTTCGGCGTCGCGAGCGGCCTTGTCCTTCGCCGACTGGACCGCCGCCTGCGCCGCGGCACGCGCCGCATCGCTTTGCTGGCGATAGCGATCCTCGATCGTGTCGGCCGCGGCGTGCGCCGCCTTGGCCGCCGCCAGATCATCGGCGACCTTGCGATCGCGCGCGTCGACCGTCGCTTCGATCTTGGGATACATGCCAAGACCGATCACCACGAAAACCGCGCCGAAAATCAGCGCGAGCCAGAATAGCTGCGAGGCGAAATACCAGTTTTCCGCGAGCTGGTTGATCTGTGGCATAATATTTCTTCCGATTGACGACTGTACGATGCGCACCCGCGCATCGAAAGGCCCCGCGCCGTGCGGACATCAGGCCCGCACGGCGCGGCGTCGGCCTCAGGCCGCCTTCAGATAGAGCAGGATCGCGATCAGGAACGACAGCAGGCCCAGAAGCTCCGCCGCGGCGAAGCCGATGAACAGGCGGCCCTGCTGACCGTCGGCGGCCGCCGGATTGCGCAGCGCGCTTTCCAGGAAGCTACCGAAAACATTGCCCACGCCGATGGCGGCCATACCGGCGCCGATAGCGGCCAGACCGGCACCGATGAGCGTCGCTGCTTGTGCGTCCATGAACTTAACTCCTTGAGGTAATCGTTTGGTTTAAAACGGGATTAGTGAAGGTTGACTGCGTCGTTGATATAGAGCGAGGTCAACAGAGCGAAAACATAAGCCTGGATCCCCGCGACGAGCAGTTCGAGCGCGCTGATCCCGATCATCAGCGCCAGGCTGGCGAGCCCGACCGGCAGGCCGATCGCGGCGCCGGCGCCCGAGCTCTGGATGATGAAGTTGGCAAACACTTCGAGCAGCACGTGCCCGGCGGTCATCGCGACGAACAGTCGCAGGCCGAGGCTGAACGGGCGCACCATGAACGACACGAACTCGATCGGCGCGATGAACGGGATCATCGGCCACGGCGTACCGTGCGGGACGAAAAGCGAAAAGAAATGCAGCCCGTGACGCCAAAACCCGACGATCAGCACGATCGAAAAGGACAGAATGGCCAGAACGCCGGTGATCGTGAAGTGGCTCGTCACCGTCAGCGGGTGCATGCCGCCGATCGCGAAAGGCATCAATCCCAATATGTTGCAGAACAGAATGAACATGAAGAGCGAAAAGACGTAGGGGGTGTATCGGCGTCCCTCCGGCCCGATGTTCGTCGACATCATCGACGAGATGAAGCCCGTGAATCCTTCGACCGCGGCCTGCCAGCGGCCCGGAACGAGCTGGCGCTTCATTCCGCCGAGCATGAACACCCAGAGCAGGATCGCGGCAGCAGCCATCCACAAGGCGCTGGTGGTCAGCCACACTTCGCGCCCGCCGACCGCGAACAGCTTCGCGACCGGTTCGACGGTGAACTGGTGCATCGGGTCGAATTTACCGGCCTCTGCGGACACGCGCGTCACTCCAAACTAGCTCCCGAACGCCTTGCGTCGCCGGGCAAAATTCCGACCTATTCCGTTCCGCCACCGCGCGACGCGCCGTTGGCGATCCGGAATATGTTCCTGAAGGCAACGACAACCCCAAGGGCCAGCATCCCCAACAGACCCCAAGGCGAGGTGCCAGCGAACCGGTCGATCAGCCAGCCGATCAACGCGCCGCCCAGCATCCCGCCCAGCAATTCGGCCAAAACCCGATTTCCGAGCCGGTAGTTGGCATCGGATTCGGGTGCGCCGGTCCCGGCCCTTTTCGCTTCTGCGGCTTCGGCCCGGTCCAATCGCTGTTGCAGCGAGACCAGACGCGAATCCTCCGAAGCTGGTTCCGGATCGCTGCCATTCCCCGTCATTTTCCGCCATCCTCCTGAAACGAAACGGGAATTTACCCGATTCCGCCTGCGAAAAAAGGCCCGAAAAATCGGGGAACCCCTAAGGCGCGGTCCGTTTAGGAATGCCGCCCGATTAAGTCAATGCTTGGCAGCGCCCAATAAAAATGCCGCCGCGTTTAGGGGCGCGGCGGCATATGGTGCCCGCGGGCACCCTTGAAAAATCGACGCTTACGGGCAACGCGTATCGCGAACCGGGGCACCGCTATCGCGCGTCAGCCAGCGGCCATCGGGCGCCTGGTACTTTTCGCCTGGCTTCGTCTTTGCGATCAGGTTGCATCCGGTCGCAAAGGCGAATTGTTCGACGGTGCTGCCGGCGGGCGCATTGTTGGTGTAGGCGGCTTTGCGCTTGATATTGATATCGGTGACGATGTCGCGCACCTCTTTGCTCGGCGACGTGACAAAGCCCAGATAGCCGTCGGGCTGCTCGCCGATCTGGCCGGCGGCACGCGCCTGTTGATAGGCTGGATCGCGTTGGGCCATCGCCGAGGGCACGGCCACGGCAACCGCTGCGGTCATCGCGATCGCGGCCATTGCCAAGCCGCCGGCTTTCCACTGTTTCAGTCGCTTCGTCATCACTCGTCTTACCCCATAATCCCGATCGATCAGAAGATATCGCCATTCTGCTCGATCAATTTCTTTGCATCGCCATCAAGCTTGTACACGATTTCCTGCTTGATGTTGATGTTGAGGTTGATTTCGATCGGCTTGTCCGGCGTGTCGACCTGAACGCAGGCTCCCAAAGCGGACGCCGCACCAAAGATCGCCAGAAACCGTCCTCCGATCATCCATCTCCTCTTGATCATGGTCTTCATGGCATAGGCTCGCTTTCTGGTGGCTGAACGGGTGCGCTCGCGCTCGTCGTAGCGGAATCGACTTGCTCCTGCACCCGAAGCAGCGTCGGCAAATTCTGTTCGATCAGCACCGTCGGGTCATAGAAACCCTTGGCCGACGTAATCAACTGGCGGAAGGGGGCATGGATTTTCAGGTTGAAGACGAAAGGCAGTTTGGCGACCTGCCTGGTCAGGAAGTTCCGCGTCGCCCCCTCGCCCTGTCCAACGCCGCCGAACCGGATGTCGGTGACCATCTCGCCGTCGAGATCGCCGTTGAGCAGGATCGAGAGGTCGTCATATTTCAGCGACCGCAAAGCACCGAACGCGAAATTCGCCATCGTTCCCAGATCGTGATTCGACAATTCCCCGACATAGGCGAGCGTGCCCCCGCCCTGCCGTGCGTCGATTCGCCCATCGACGATCCGCCCGCCGAGCCCGCCGAATTCGACAGGCAGCGTGCCGTCGAACACCCCGCTGGCATTGATGTTCTCGAAGTCGAATTCCTGCAAAAAGACAGCCGCATCGACACCGACGAGGTCGAACGACAGCCGCCGCGTCTGGGTCGCGTTGAAGTCGAGCGTCGCAGGGTGCAGCACAAGCTCCCCGCCTGCAAAGGGCCAGCGCCCCCCTTCGATCCGGACGCGATTGTCGCCCAGCAGCTGATATTCGATCTTGCCGTCGACCACCGGAATGCCCGGATTCACATTCGCAAGGGTCGCAATCTGTCCCGGCGCCGAATGGAGGCCGATCAGGTCGTCGAAGGTCAGCGTCGCGGTCAGGCCCGTCACCGGTCCGAAGGCTGCGGCCAGGTCGGCATTCGCGGTTGCAAAGGTTCCCCGGCTCGTCACCCCGTCAGGCGTCCAGTCGATCCGTCCGTCGCCGACCACCGATCCCTGGACGTTGGCGACCACGCCGAGCGCCAGGCTGGTCAGCTGGTCGGGCTGGAAATCATCGCCAAACCGCAGCTCGTCGACCCTCAGGTCGGCATGGCCGGTCCCGCTGGAGAGGTCGTGCGTGATGACCGTGTCGAGAATCTTCGTGCCGCTTTTGCGTTCGTCGAGTTCCGCGGTTGCATCAATCCTGCCATCGGCGAAGCGCAACGTCGCATTGTCGCTGACCAGCGGCGCGAAGCGCGGATCGGGCGCGGCGTCGGTCACGACGAGGCCGCCGTCGAGCGCCAGCACTCCCTTCGCCCAGCGCCAGTCGCCTGCGATGTCGGACATGATAAGCGGCACCGCCCCGATCTTGCCGGTCGCGCCCGAAAGGGTACCGGTCAACCCTTGCGCGCCACCGCGTCCCGTGATCGCATCGGTGGTGAAATGCGTCATGTCGTCGCCTTCGCCCAGCCGGATATCGGCTTTGCCGAGGGACCAGCGCATCGACGCCAGGTCGATTTCGCTCCGCCCGGCATCGAACGCGAAAGGAGACGATCCGCTGGCGCCGCGCAGCGCCAGACGCGGAACCACGACCGTCCCCTGCACGCCGCCTGCATCCGCGCTGAGCAGGGGCGCGCCTGGGCGGCTGCACAGGTCGAAAGCGGTGCGACCTAGCCGAAAGCCGGATACGGCGGCGCGATCGAAGCCAGTTCGCCTGCATCCCCCGTCGAGTGCGATAGCGCCGGTCGGCGCGATCGTCCCCGACAACGGTAGAGCGAGTCCCTCCACTTGCCCGTCACCAAGCGGCCCCGCCAAATCGGCGTGCGTCGCAAAGCGAACACTTCCGCCTCCGGCGCTCGAGAAACTGATCGGCGTCAGGGTCAGTCGCGCATCGCCGGCAGCATAGCGGTCGAAAACGGCTTGCCCGGACACGCTGCCGTCGGCGCGCCGGTCGAGGGACAGATCGCCCGAAGGCAAATCGCCGCCGCCGAAATGCCAGTGTCCATCGATCAGCAGCGCGGGCCGGTCGGCGCCGATGAGCCACGACACCCGGCTTTCGTCGTCGCTCGACAGACGCGCGCCGCTGGCGCTGGCGATTTCCGCCGCGATCAGGTCGAACCGCTGCGACTGCCCCTCACCGGCGAGCGCGAAGCGTGCGCTGCCGCCGGCTTCGGCCAGCATTGCGGCGACGGCACGCGTCGCCTTGGTCGCCAGCGGCCCCACGGGCGTCGCCTCGAGATCGGCGGCGGCGCCCACGATCGAACCGCGCAATTTGGCGCTCGCCCCCGCGCGCGCAAAGCGGATAGTGCCGGTCAGTGCCGGCGCATTGGAGCCCACCCGGCCCTGCGCATCGAGCGCGACCGTTTCGGCGGTGAAGCCAGAGCCGCGCAGGCGCGCCATCTCGGCATCGATATCCAGCTTCGTCTGCCGGGACGTTCCGTCGAACCGCGCGAGCAGGCCGATCCGGTCGGCAGACACTGCGTCCGCGGCAAGCCGGCGGATGCTGGCATCGGCCGTCCCGCGCCAACTCGTCAGCGTTTCATCGAGCGAGAGGTCGAGTGCGACCTGGGGCGCCTCGGCCGTGACCCGACCACCCGGGCAGGCAAGGCTCGTTCCGCGCAGCGGTCCCTTCAGCGTCGGCCGGACATCGCGAACCAGCACCGAGCCGTAAAAGGAAAGATTGCGCACACGGCAGTCGCCGAGCGCGATGCGCGGCGCCACCAGGGCGAGCTTCCCGTTGAAATTCTCACGCAGGTTGCCTCCACCGTTGAGCACCGCGCCTATGGCGCCCCAGGGCGTCTCGATCCGCGCCCGCGCATCGGTGAGCACCGCTGACAGGTCAGGCAAGGCGAACGGCGATGTGTCGGCGGGATCGCGAAACCTGTCGAGCGAACCGAGCGAAACCCGCCCGTCGACGACGCGGCCGTAAAGGCGAACGCCGTCGGCATGGATCGCCGAGACATAGGGGCCACCAAAGCCGTAGCCGAGCCGGACCTCGACGAGCTTTGCGGTCAGGTCGGGCCGGGCGGGATCGCCTATCACCAGATCCCTGAGACGCTCGGTGCGAAATCCGATCTGGTCGATGGTGTAGCGCGCCGGCACGCCGCGGCTGTCGAGCTGTTCCCGGATAAAGCGATCGGCGATGGGTTCGCGCGCCATCCAGAGGCCGGTGGCGAGCGCCGCCACGGCGCCCGCGGTCAGCCAGCGCTTCTTGAACAATCGCTTGGGGGGCGGGGCCGGTCCCGATTCGTCGATCATGTGCGAGATGCCGCAGGAAACGGCCAGGACCCAGCGAAAGCCGATGACGTCATGAAGTGCAAAATCCGTCCCTCGACCGCTAACCCATGGACCTGACCAACGCCGGAAGTCCGCTTTCGATGCAGAAGATTGGTCCGCATTGCCGTCGGTCGATGTCTATGACCGTTGAGCATCACCGACAAGGCGGTTATTCGATCGTCATGGCCGATGATCCCGCCCCTGTCCCGGACCATGCGGGGCACAGAGCCCGTATGCGCGCCCGCCTGCTCGGAAGCGATGCCGAAGGGCTGGCCGATTATGAACTCGTAGAATATTTGCTCGCGCTGGCCATCCCGCGCCGCGATACCAAACCATTGGCCAAGGCGCTGCTCCGCGAATTCGGCTCGCTCGCGCAACTGGTCAGCACCGATCCCACGTCGCTGCGCCGGGTCTCCGGCATGGGCGATGGCGCTATCGCAGCGCTGAAGATCGTCCAGGCGACCAGCTTGCGCATGCTCAAGGGCGAAGTCCGCGAAAAGCCGCTCCTTTCAAGCTGGGATTCGCTGCTCGACTGGCTGCGTGCCGATATGGGGCCGATCGACATCGAGCGCGTGCGCGTGCTCTACCTCAATTCGCGCAACATGCTGATCCGCGACGAACTGGCGAGCGAAGGGTCGATCGACCAGTCGGCCATCTATGTCCGTGAAGTCATCAAGCGCGCGCTCGAACTGGGTGCGGCGGCGATCATTCTGGTCCATAACCATCCGAGCGGCAGTCCAGAGCCGAGCCGCCAGGACATCGCGATCACGCGCGATATCGCCGAAGCGGCGGCCAAAATGGGAATCCAGCTTCACGACCATATCATCATCGCGGGAGGCAATTATCGAAGCTTTCGCTCGCTCGGCCTGCTGTGAAGCCGGAAGATGGTTTGACTTGGCGAAGCGGGGGCGACATCATCGCGCCATGCAGAGTCGACATCATTCGTCGCGACTTCATTCGCACGCGGGCCAGCTGCTTGCCGGCACCTAACCCCGGGTCCGGAGCATAGCGCCCCGAACCCGGGGCCGGCTTTCCTTTTCAAATCCCGCGTAGCGGCAGGCATGCCCTGCCCTCGACCGAAAGCTTCATGCAATGACCCAGCGCGCACCGGCCAAGCGGCCGCCTATTCACATGATCGATACCGAAGCCGACACTCTCACCGACCTGGCGCTCGCACGTCAGGAGCGGTCGCCCGCCGTCGCCGACCTGTTGCTTCAGGAAATAGACCGCGCAAAAATCCATAGTTCGCGCAAGATTCCCGGTGACATAGTGACGATGCACAGTCAGGTCGAATTCGTCGACGAAGGCAATGGGGCTTCGCGGACCGTCGAACTCGTTTATCCCGCCGACGCCGACATCTCGGCCGGACGGATATCGATCCTCACCCCGGTGGGCGCGGGACTGATCGGGATGCGCGAAGGACAATCGATCCTGTGGCCCGATCGCGACGGCCAGCAACGCCGCCTGTCGATCGTCAAGGTGGTGCGGCCGCAATGAAAAAGCCGCCGGATCGTTCCGGCGGCTTGTTCATCTCTGCCGCTTGGCGGATACAGCCGCCGGACATGCCGACGGCTGTACCACCCCGTCATGGGCGCCCGATTCAGGCGCCGCGCGACAGAAAGCCGGTCAGTTCCTGTTCCGTCACGCCGCCCGACTTGTCGGCATCGGCGGCGGCAAAGGCCTGACCAATCCAGCTCTTCACCTGTTCCGATTCGGGATCAACCGACGGATCGGTCGCGGTCCGCAGCTTCTTCATCCACGTTGCGAACTCGGTTTCGTTGAGTTCCTTGGTCGCGTCGGCGTCATAAGTCGGAAATTCCTGACTCACGATCTGCGCGACCTGATCGGGGGTAGCGGCACTTGCCGTTGCACCCGGATCGGTGGCCGGATCCTCCGCCGGCGGGGTCGTGGCCGGATCGGCCGGGGCCGGTGCCATCGGGTCGGCGGGAGGCGTCGTCGTATCATCGGGCGCCGGAACCGGGTCGGTCGGCATCGTCGGATCGGTCGGGGTTGCCGGATCGGTGGGCATCGTCGAAGGGTCGGCCGGCGGCATCGTCGTATCGGGCGTCTGCGGCGCCGGCGTGGTGGTGTCGGTGGGATCAGCCGGCGTCGTCTGTTCCGCCGGCGGCATCATGTCGTCGGCGGGCGGCGTCGTTTCCTGGGCCATCGCCGGCAGGCTGATCGCGGCTGCGCCGATCAAAAGCATATGTTTCAGCATCTTACATCTCCTGTTCTGAACGGCGGATGCAGCGGGAGTGCGATCCGCCGCCGTTTATTGAGGGGGCAGCGGATCAACCCCGGTGTGTTTTCGAAAGTTGCCGATTCCGGCCGATTGGAAAAACGTCCGACCCCTGCTAGGGCGCGCCCTGCCGCAATTTCGGGCCGAATGTCCGACAAGCCGCCCCAAAAGGAAGGAAATTCAATGGTTCCGCGCTATGCCCGACCGGATATGACCGCCATCTGGTCGGCCGAGAATCGCTTGTCGATCTGGTTCGAGATCGAGGCACACGCGACCGAAGCCCTGGCCGAACTGGGCACGGTGCCGAAATCGGCTGCAAAGGCACTGTGGGACTGGTGGGCGACCAATCCGACGATCGACGTCGCGGCGATCGACGCGATCGAAGCGGTCACCAAGCATGACGTCATCGCCTTTTTGACGTGGGTTGCCGAACAGGTTGGCGAGGAAGCCCGCTTCATGCACCAGGGCATGACCTCGAGCGATGTGCTCGACACCTGCCTCGCGGTGCAGTTGACCCAGGCCGCGGATATATTGCTGGCCGACCTCGACGGCCTGCTGGACGCGCTCAAACGCCGCGCCTACGAGCATAAGTTGACTCCGACCATCGGTCGCAGCCACGGCATCCATGCCGAACCCGTGACCTTCGGCCTTAAACTCGCCGAAGCCTATGCCGAATTTTCGCGCTGCAAGACGCGCCTCGAAGCCGCGCGCGCCGAAATCGCGACCTGTGCGATCTCGGGCGCGGTCGGGACCTTCGCCAATATCGACCCGCGGGTCGAGGCGCATGTCGCGGCGAAACTGGGCCTGGCGGTCGAGCCGGTCTCGACCCAGGTAATCCCGCGCGACCGCCACGCGATGTTCTTTGCGACGCTGGGCGTGATCGCGTCGTCGATCGAGCGCCTCGCGGTCGAGGTTCGCCACCTGCAACGTACCGAGGTGCTCGAGGCCGAGGAATATTTCTCGCCGGGGCAAAAGGGATCGTCGGCGATGCCGCACAAGCGCAATCCCGTGCTCACCGAAAATCTGACCGGCCTTGCGCGAATGGTCCGCAGCGCCGCTATTCCGGCGATGGAAAATGTCGCGCTGTGGCACGAACGCGACATCAGCCATTCGTCGGTCGAGCGCTTCATCGGCCCGGACGCGACGATCACGCTCGATTTTGCGCTCGCCCGCCTGACCGGGGTCATCGACAAGCTGCTCGTCTATCCCGAGCGGATGCAGAAGAATCTCGATCGCATGGGCGGTCTCGTGCATTCGCAGCGCGTGCTCCTTGCCTTGACCCAGGCGGGAGCGAGCCGCGAGGACAGCTATGCGCTCGTTCAGCGCAACGCGATGAAGGTCTGGGAATCGGACGGCACGCTGTCGCTGCTCGACCTGTTGAAGGCCGACGCCGACGTGACCTCGCGCCTGTCACCCGACCGGCTGACGGAACTTTTCGACCTTGGCTATCATATGAAGAATGTCGATGTGATTTTCGAACGCGTCTTCGGCACCGCATAGGCTGGAAACGCGCGTGAAACTCGCTTAGAAACCGGGTGAGGGTGCACGAGGAGTAACGAAGTGGGAATCCTGCGTACGATCATCTGGGTCTTGCTGACCGCGGTGCTCATCATCTTTTCGATGGCAAACTGGAATGTAGTACGGGTCACGATCTGGCCTGGCTGGGAAGCTGAAACGAAACTCCCCGTCATCGTACTCATCTCGTTCCTGATCGGCAGCATACCGCTGTGGATCGCGCTGCGCGCGTCGCGCTGGACGCTGAATCGCCGTCTCGACCACAGCGAGCGGCAACTTTCGGATCTGCGCGCCGTGGCCAACCGGCCCGCCGATCCCGTTCCCGCCCCGCCCCCGCCGGCGTCGCCGCCGGTCAACGACATCCCTCCATCTCCGCTGGAAACGCAATGACCTCTCCGCTTTATCTCGCGATCGATACCCCGCATCTCGACGCCGCCCAGACGCTGGCGCAAAAGGTTCGGCATCACGTCGGCGGATTGAAGCTGGGGCTCGAATTCTTCTGTGCCAACGGTCATCATGGCGTGCACGAAATGGCGAAAATCGGGCTGCCGATCTTTCTCGACCTGAAACTGCACGACATCCCGAATACGGTCGCCAAGGCGATCCAGGCGCTGCGCCCGCTCGAGCCGGCCGTGCTGACGGTCCACGCTGCGGGTGGCCGCGCGATGCTCGAAGAGGCAAAGGCGGTGGCGGGCCTCAATACCAAAGTCGTGGCGGTGACAGTGCTGACCAGCCTCGATTCGCCCGATCTCGACGATATCGGCGTCGGCGGCACGCCGCACGATCAGGTGGTTCGCCTGGCCGCGCTCGCCCGCGAGGCGGGGCTCGACGGCATCGTCTGTTCGGGCCAGGAAGTGAAGTCGGCGCGCAATGCCTGGCCCGGCGGCTTCTTCGTCGTTCCGGGTGTTCGCCCCGCGAACGGCAAGGCGGGCGACCAGAAACGCATCGTCACCCCGGCGCAGGCGCTGTCCGATGGGGCGTCTATCCTGGTGGTCGGGCGTCCGATCAGTCAGTCATCCGACCCCGATCTTGCGGCGCGCGAGATCGAGGCGACGCTCTAAACCACCCCATCTTCCGTTTGTATCGAGCCCTTCGACTGCCTTGGCAGGCGCTCAAGATAAACCAAAGTCGAGACACCCCATCGGACCAGCGCAATGTCGAGTGGCATCTCGACTTCGCTCGATGCGAACGGAATAAAGAAGTTCCTGATCATGCCCCCACTCGTCAAATTCTGCGGCCTAACCACCCCCGACGCGGTCGATGCCGCGATCCGGCTCGGCGCGACGCATATCGGGCTCGTTCACTACGAGCCAAGCCAGCGACACGTCGACCTTTCCACGGCCGCGGCGCTGCGCCAGCGGGCCGGATCAGCGGTCAAGGTCGCGCTATTGCTCGTCAATGCGCAGCCCCAACTCACCGGGCAGGCGGTAGCGGCCGTCAAGCCCGATATCGTTCAGTTTCACGGCAACGAAACGCCCGAATGGATCGCCGCGGTCAAACAGCATCTGCCCATCGAGGCGTGGAAGGCGGTAGGCCTGAAAGATGCCGGGACGCTCGAGCGCATGCAAAAATATCGTGGCATCGCCGACCGCATTCTCTTCGACGCGCCGGCCCAGGCGTTGCCCGGCGGCACCGGCACGCGCTTCGACTGGTCGCTGCTCAAAAATCATCGTCATACGATGGACTGGGGCATCGCCGGCGGACTCGACCCGGATAATGTCGCGGCGGCGATCACCGCGACCGGGGCGCCGCTGGTCGATGTTTCGACCGGGATAGAGCGCGCACCGGGCGTCAAGGATATGGACAAGATGGCGGCTTTCCTTAAAGCGGCGGGACGATGACCCAGCTTCCCAACAGCCTTCGCACCGGCCCCGACGCGCGCGGCCATTTCGGGCAATTCGGCGGCCGCTATGTCGCCGAAACGCTGATGCCGCTGATCCTCGATCTCGAGCGCGAATATCGTGCGGCGCAGACCGACAATGAATTCCGCGCCGAGTTCGAGCATCTGCTGAAGCACTATGTCGGCCGCCCGAGCCCGCTGTGGCTTGCCGAGCGGCTGACGGAAGAGCTTGGCGGCGCCAAAATCTATCTGAAGCGCGAGGACCTCAACCATACGGGCGCACACAAGATCAACAACTGCATCGGCCAGATCCTGCTCGCGAAGCGGATGGGCAAGACGAAGATCATCGCCGAAACCGGCGCGGGACAGCATGGCGTCGCGACCGCGACCGTCGCGGCTCTGTTCGGCCTGCCCTGCACGATCTTCATGGGGGCGGTCGACGTCGCGCGGCAACAGCCGAACGTGTTTCGCATGAAGCTGCTCGGCGCCGAAGTCGTCGCGGTGGAGAGCGGCGCCAAGACGCTGAAAGACGCGATGAACGAGGCGCTGCGCCACTGGGTCGCGAATGTCGACGACACCTTTTACATCATCGGCACCGTCGCTGGACCGCACCCCTACCCCGAACTCGTTCGCGACTTCCAGTCGGTGATCGGAGAGGAGGCGCGCGCGCAGATCCTTGAGGCCGAAGGACGCCTGCCCGACATGCTGATCGCCCCCGTCGGCGGCGGATCGAACGCGATCGGGCTGTTCCACCCCTTCCTAGACGACGAGGGGGTCGAGATCGTCGGCGTCGAAGCCGCGGGCGAAGGCCTCGAAAAGAAACATGCCGCGAGCCTTGCGGGCGGCAAGCCCGGGATTCTCCACGGCAACAAGACCTATCTGCTGCAGGACGAGGACGGCCAGATCACCGAAGCGCACAGCATCTCGGCGGGGCTCGACTATCCGGGGATCGGTCCCGAGCATAGCTGGCTCCACGACATCGGCCGCGTTCGCTACGAACCCGTGACCGACGAAGAGGCGCTGGCGAGCTTCCAGAAACTGACCAAGCTGGAGGGGATCATTCCCGCGCTGGAGTCGGCACACGCCATCGCCGCGGCGGAACGGATTGCGCCGACGTTGGGCAAGGACAAGGTCATCATCGTCAACTGCTCGGGTCGCGGCGACAAGGACATCAACACCGTTGCGGATGCGCTGGGGGTGGAGCTCTAATGAAATCCTGGCGCCACATTCCCGTCATCGTCATCCCGGACTTGATCCGGGATCCACTGATCCGGCGCTGCGTGAATGGATCCCGGATCAAGTCCGGGATGACGCCGCGAGGCAATCCGCTGGGGTGCGAGGGGGAGAGGGCCATATGACCCGCTTCGAATCCGCCTTTTCCGAAGGCCCCGCCCTCGTCGCCTTCATCACTGCGGGCGACGGCGACACGGCCGCCAACCTCGACGCGCTCGTCGCGGGGGGCGCCGATGTGATCGAACTCGGCATGCCCTTCACCGATCCGATGGCCGATGGCCCGGCGATTCAGAAGGCGAATTTGCGCAGCCTTGCGAAGGGAACGAGCACCGCCGACATCTTCGCGCATGCCGCCGCCTTTCGCCAGCGCCATCCCGACACGCCGCTCGTCCTTATGGGTTACGCCAATCCGATGACGATCCGCGGCCCCGACTGGTTCGCAGCCGAATGTACAAAGGCCGGAATCGATGGTGTGATCTGCGTCGATATTCCAGCCGAGGAGGACGCCGAGCTCGGCCCCGCACTCCGCGCCGCGCGCGTCGATCCGATCCGCCTCGCGACGCCCACCACCGATGCCGCGCGCCTGCCCGATGTGCTGAACGGCGCGGGCGGGTTCCTCTATTATGTGTCGGTCGCGGGCATTACCGGCCTGCAACAGGCGGCGCAGGCAAGCATCGAAGACGCGGTTGCGCGTCTGAAGGCCGCGACCGACCTGCCCGTTGCGGTCGGCTTCGGCGTTCGCACCCCCGAACAGGCAGCGGCGATCGCGCGTGTCGCCGATGGCGTCGTCGTTGGATCGGCCTTCGTCGACATCATCGCCGAGCATGGCGATGCCGCCGCGCCGCACCTCGAAGCCTTCACCCGCACCCTCGCCGATGCTATCCACGGCGCAAAGGAGATCGCCGCATGAGCTGGCTCGACCGCGTCCGCAACGCCCTGCCCTTCACCGCCAAGCGCGATACGGCGGACAATCTCTGGCACAAGTGCCGCCAGTGCCAGCAGATGGTGTTCGTCAAGGAGTGGGAGGACAATCTGAACGTCTGCCCGCGCTGCGGCCACCACGATCGTATCGGCGCGAAGGAGCGTTTCGCGCAACTGTTCGACGGCGGATTGCACGAACTCTTGTCCTCGCCCGCCGCGCCCGAAGATCCGCTCAAGTTCCGCGACACCAAGAAATATGTCGACCGGATCAAGGCGGCGCGCGCACAGACCGGCGATCGCGACGCCTATCAGAACGGGTTCGGCCGGATCGACGGCCGTCCGGTGGTGATCGGCGTGCAGGACTTTGCCTTCATGGGCGGGTCGATGGGCGTCGCGGTCGGCGAGGCGTTCGTCGCGGGGGTGGAGGAAGCGATCAAGCGCGGGTGCCCCTATGTCGCGATCACCGCCGCCGGCGGCGCGCGAATGCAGGAGGGCACTCTGTCGCTGATGCAGATGCCGCGCGCGACCGTCGCGCTCCAGCGCCTGCGCCGCGCCGGGCTGCCCTATATCGTCCTGCTCACCGATCCGACCACGGGCGGCGTCACAGCGAGCTACGCAATGCTCGGCGACGTGCAAATCAGCGAGCCCAATGCGCTCATCGGTTTCGCGGGGCAGCGTGTGATCGAAAATACGATCCGCGAGAAATTGCCAGAGGGATTCCAGCGCGCCGAATATCTGCTGGAGCACGGGATGATCGACATGGTGGTGCACCGCAAGGACCTGCCCGCGACGCTCGGACGGTTGATCGCCTATCTGGCGCCGGAGAAAGCGGCGTAAGGGCGCCGGTCAGGCCTTCTTGTTCGTCACCCCGGACTTGATCCGGGGTCCACTCGGCGGTGCGGAAATGGATGCCGGATCCAGTCCGGCATGACGAAAACGCGACAGGCATATCAAGGTTTAAAGATGCCCGACCACGCGCACAGTTCCGACCCCGCCGTCCAGGCGCAGCTCGATCGTCTCGCCGCGCTGTCGCCGGGGCGCGACATATTGGGACTCGAGCGCATCGCCGAGCTCTGCGCGCGGCTCGGCAATCCGCAGGAGCGGCTGCCGCGGACGTTCCACGTTGCGGGCACGAACGGCAAGGGATCGACCTGCGCGTACCTCCGCGCGATCCTCGAGGCGCAGGGGCGCCGCGTCCACGCCTATACCAGCCCCCATCTGGTGCGCTTCAACGAACGCATCCGGCTTGCGGGCCAGCTGATCGACGATAGGCTGCTCGCCGCGCTGCTCGCAGAGGTTCTCGATGCCGCCGACGGTTTGCAGGCGAGTTTCTTCGAGGTCACGACCGCCGCCGCCTTCCTGGCCTTCGCCCGCACGCCCGCCGACGACACGATCATCGAGGTCGGGCTGGGCGGCCGTCTCGATGCGACGAACGTCATTCCCGCCCCTGCCGTCGCCGGGATCGCGTCGCTCGGCATCGACCACGAAGCGTTCCTGCTCGCCCCGGAAGACGGCACACCGTCGCCGCCCGCCGAGCGCATCGCCTGGGAAAAGGCGGGGGTCATCAAGCCGGGGTCGGCGCTCGCGACGCTCGCCTACCCCGAACCGCTCGCGCGCGTGATCGAATTGCGCGCCGAGGCGGCGGGGGTGGCGCCCTTTGTCGAAGGCGCAACCTGGTCGGTCGAGCCGACCGGGGACGCCTTTCGCTGGAGTTCGATGGACGGCACGTTCGCCGAAGCGTTTCGCCCGCGCATGGCGGGGCTGCACCAGATGCGCAACGCCGGACTGGCGATCGCGATGCTCCACATCGCTCCGGGGCCGAAACCCGATGCCCGGGCGATCGCGCGGGGCGTCGCATCGGCCTTCTGGCCCGCGCGCCTGCAACGTCTCGATCCCGGCCCCCTCACCGCGCTGCTTCGCCCCGCGACCGAAATATGGCTCGATGGCGCACACAATGCCGACGCCGGCCTGCAACTGGCGCGCCACTTCGCGGCCGATCCGCGTCCCATCCACCTTGTCACGGGCATGTTGTCGAACAAGCATCCCGACGCACTCCTCGCGCCGCTCGGCGATCGATTGGCATCGGTCACCGTCGTCCCGGTCCCGGGTCACGAGCATCACAACGCGGCCGCATTCGGATCGACCGCCAGGGCGGCGCCGTCTGTCGAAGCGGCGTTGCAGGCGCTCAGCGTCGATCCGGCGCGCGAGGTGGTCCTGATCGCGGGTTCGCTTTACCTTGCGGGCGACGTGCTCAGGGCGAACGGGGAGTTGCCGGACTGACGGAGTAGACGTCCTCGATCCTTGGCATCAGGAGCCTAATCCCGCGTCTCGTCGTCGGGTCCGACTTTGCCCGCCGTGCCGACCGACAGATCGACCAATCCGCTGCGCATCATCCACCAGAACAAAATTATGCCGGGCAAGGCCGCAACGACCGTGAAGAGGTAAAAGGCCACATTGCCGAAAGCCTCCATCATTGCGCCCGCCGTGGTCCCGGTCAGGAGGCGGCCGACGATGCTCGCGGCCGAACTGATTAACGCATAGTGGGCCGCTGTGAACCTCAAGTCGCAGAGCGCGGAGAAATAGGCGACCACGACCACGCCGCCGATGCCGCTGGCGATATTCTCGAAGCACATTGCCCCGGCAAGGCCCCAATTACTGTGTCCTGTCGCCGCAAGCAGCGCGAAGCTGAAGTTGCTGACGGCCATCAGTATCAGGCTGAGCATCACCGATTTCTTCATCCCCATTTTCGAATAGAGGATGCCGCCGATGAAGATGCCTACAAGATAGGCCCAGAAGCCGAAACCGACATCGAAGATTGCAATTTCATCATTGCTGAACCCGAGGTCGTCGAGCAACAGACGTAGCGTAAGCTGGCTGAGCGTGTCGCCAATCTTGTGAAGCAGGATGAAAGCCAGAACCAGCCACGCGCCGTGACGGCTGAAAAACTCTCGAAAAGGTCCGATGATGCCGCTTACGATGCCTGGGCGTCCCTTGCGTGAGACCGCTTCGCGGTGGCGCTCGGGTTCGCCCACCCAAAAGCCCGCAATTACAGCGGGCAATGCAAGCAAGGCACACGCCAGATAAGCCGCCTCCCAGCCTTGTCGCGCGGCAAGGAACAGTGCAAGCCCTCCCGCGCCGGCGGACCCGATGCGCCAGCCATATTGGGACATGCCCGATCCGACACCAAGCTGTTCGGGCTTCAATATCTCGATACGGTAGGCGTCGATGACGATATCGAAGGTCGATCCGGCGACGCCCACCAATATCGCCCCGATCGCCATTTCGAACAGCGCCGCCAACGTCCCCTGGTGCCCCATTCCCATCCATTGCATGAACTGGCCGACGGGGGATCGACCGACATGTCCGGGATCCACGAGCGCGAGATTGCCCACGGCGAGCATGACGAGCGCCGCGGCGAGGATCAGCCAGGTTACACGCTGCCCCAACAGTCGAGAACCGGGCAAGCGGACCGCATCGACGACCCATGCCCAAAGGGGTTTGAAATTGTATACGAGGAAAGCGAGCGAAAAGGCGGTGATCGACGATTTCTCGAACCCGTCCTGCGACAGTCGCGTGGTCAGTGTTGCGCCGATCATTGCGTAAGGAAAGCCGGACGAAATACCGAGCAGCAGCGCGGCCAGTGGTGCGCGTTCCAGATAGGGTTTGATGCTGTCCCACCAGTGTCCGGATGCCGTGGTCACAGTGTCGGGCTGCACGTCGCTTCTTCTCCCCCTGCCCGTCGGTGCGACCGGCCTCGCGAATATCCGACAGGCCTAAAGCCTTGCGAGCAAATTGGAAGCGGGGATTAGGCGGTCGGACGTATCCAGCGCACGGCGCGCACGGTTCCCCCGTCGCGGTCCTGCAGCACGACTGCCCAGCGATCGGCGCCCTTTCGGGTTGCAATGCTCGCGGGAATCGGGGCGCGGCATGCCAGTGAGGGGTCACAGGGCGCCACCTGTTCGGACAGCACGACATTGGTGTAGCCGATCCGGCGCCCGCGGTTTTCGCCCTTGGCGATATCGACCGCCGAATGGCGCGCGATCGCCAGAAAGCGCAGTTCGACATTGGCGCGGGGCTTCGACGCGACGATCTCCGCCCCGTCCTGCGCAAGCGAGAGCGCCGGGGCCTTGCGACGGGACGCGATCAGGTCGCGCAGCGCCCGCTCGTTCGATCCGACCGCGGCGACCGCGCCCTGAACCACGGCCTCGGGCGTATAAACTCCGCATCCCGGTATCGCCCGCGCCGCATAATCGCGCTGGAGCCGGTCGTTCGCACCACGTGCCAGCGTGTCCTTCCACCCCAGCCGATCCCAATAGGTCACCGGCCGGCTCACGGCGACCACGCCGCCTTCGCTATCGAGCCGGGCCAACAACCGGTCGGCGGGCGGGCACGACGAACAGCCCTGGCTGGTGAACAGTTCGACGAAGACGGGCGGCGCCGTTGCGTCGCTGGCGCGGCTAGCCGGCACCGACCCGTGAGGAAAACCGAAAACAAGCGCCGCCGCGGCGAGCGCCAGAATGCCGACAAGGCCGAGCAGGGTTTTCATCCGCCAATCTCCCATCCGCCCCGTTTCATCGGGCGCAGATAGCATTCGGTGCCAAGCGGAGACAAGTTACGCGGCTTCGGGTCGCCAATAGGTTTGCAGCCCGCCGACCTTGCGCGGCTGCTTGTTCTTGCAGATCATCGTTTCGATCGCGTGGAGCGCCGACACGAGCGCCGACGCGCTGTGCGGCTTGTGGAGGCAGGCGAGCGCGATATCGCCGGCATCCTCGGGACAAAGGCCGGTGACGAGCAGCACGGCAATGCCGCGGTCACGGGCGATGCGGGCCACTTCGCGTCCCGTCATATGTCCGGCAAGGCCAAGGTCGAGGACCAGCGCATCGACCTGTTCGGATGCAAGCAGCGCGACCGCCGCTTCGCCCGAATCCACGGTGGCGATGACGTCGTAGCCTGCATGTTTCAGCGTGCGCTCGTTGTCGAACGCGACCAGCGGGTCATCCTCGATGACCAGCAGCCGCTTGATGCACGACGGACGCGACACGAACAGCATAGGACCTACTTTCTCCCCTTCGCATGGCTTGCACGCAAGGCCGCGGCAAGCCGGCTTTTGCTTCCCATCGACGAAGCGACACTTTTGCGGCTATGAGCGAAATCCTGTTCGCCCATTTCTCTACCACAAACGTCATGAAAGGCGCATCCGTTCCGATGCCGACCCGCCGACCATCCCGCAGCGCTCCGAATCGCCCTGCCCCCGACCGTCGCCGCCGCGCACCCCGCCGGGCGGGAACGCCGTCCGCCGACGAGTCCGAGCGCGAGGACGGGCCGCAGCGCATCGCCAAGTTGCTCGCCCGCGCCGGCGTGGGGTCGCGCCGCGACGTGGAACGGATGATCGAGGACGGCCGCATCGCGCTGAACGGCGAGACGATCGCGCAGCCTGCCCCGCTGCTGTCCTCGCTCGAGGGGCTGACGGTCGACGGCAATCCGGTCGCCAAGCCGGTTTCGACGCGCCTCTATCGCTTTCACAAGCCCGCAGGCTGTCTGACCGCGGCGCGCGATCCGAAGGGCCGCAAGACCATCTATGACATCCTCCCCGGCGGCCTGCCGCGGCTGATGCCGGTCGGACGCCTCGACTATAATACCGAAGGGTTGCTGTTGCTGACCAACGACGGCGAATTCAAACGCCAGCTCGAACTGCCCGCTAGCGGGGTCGAGCGTACCTATCGCGCGCGCGCCTTTGGCGACATCAGCCAGGCGCAACTCGAAGAGCTGGTCGAAGGCGTTACCATCGACGGCATTCGTTATGGCAAGATCGACGCCAATCTGGAACGCCGCACCGGTCGCAACCAGTGGATCGAGCTGACCCTGACCGAAGGCAAGAACCGCGAGGTGCGCCGCGTCCTGGAACATCTGGGATTGCAGGTCAGTCGCCTGATCCGAACGCGCTATGGCGAATTCACGGTCGACGGGCTCGACATGGGCGCCATCGAGATCGTTCCGCGCGACGCGTTGTTCCAGTTCCGGCGGCGGATGGCGAAATGAGGGTGATCGCCGGCGAGTGGCGGGGACGCAAGCTGGCCGCGCCGCGAAACGATACGACGCGGCCGACCGCCGACCGAACGCGCGAAACGCTCTTTTCGATGCTCGCGAGCCGTCTCGGCAGTTTCGAGGGACTTCACGTCGCCGACCTGTTCGCGGGATCGGGGGCGCTGGGGATCGAGGCGCTGTCGCGCGGCGCCGAACGCTGCCTGTTCGGTGAGCAGGATCGGGGTGCGCTCGACGTGCTGAAGGCCAATCTCGCGGCGCTCGGCGCCGGTCCGCGCGCCGACGTGCGCGCCGGTTCGGTCTTGGGCCTCGGTCCGGCGTCCCGCGCCTATGACCTGCTGTTGCTCGATGCGCCCTATGGCACTGGCGCGGGCAGCGTCGCGCTCGACAAGCTCAGCCGGCTTGGCTGGGTCGGCCCCGATAGCTGGGTCTCGATCGAAACCGCCAACAAGGAAAATGTCGCGATCGCGGGCTTCGAAATCGATGCCGAACGCCGCGTCGGCAAGGCGCGGCTTACGCTGCTGCGCCCCGTCTCCTGACGAGCAGCAGCCCGAACAGGCTGAGCAGTCCGGCGATGCCCAGATAGAGGCCGACGAAGCTGGTGCCGCCCCGGTCGCTCAGCCATTGCGCCGCGATCGGAGCGCCGGCGCCGCCGATAATGCCGCCGACATTGAAGGCGACCGACGCGCCGGTATAGCGTACGCGCACCGGGAACAGCGCCGGAAGCCAGACGCCGAGCGGGCCATAGACGAGCCCCATCACGAACAGCGATGCCGACAGGCCAAGCGCGACGATGACCCACGCGCCCGACGCGAGTGACGGGCCGAAGACAAGACCGATCAGCACGGTCGCTGCGCAGCCCCATCCCAGCACGCGGTGCGCGCTCGCCCGGTCGCTCCAATATCCCGCGACGAGTATCCCGAGCGCGAGGAACAGGATCGCGCCGAGCTGGATCAGCAGAAATTCCTCTTTCGGATAGCCGAGCGCCGTCGTGCCGTGTGCGAGCGCAAAGCTCGTCGCCAGATAGAAGATGGCGAAACAGGCGACGACCGCGAATATGCCCGCAAGCGTAGTCAGGGCGTGATGGCGCAAGAGCTCGCCCATCGGGACGCCGACCGGCGGCTCCTTTTCCATCGCTTCGGCAAAGGCGGGCGTTTCGCGGATCCTGAGCCGCACCCATAGCCCTAGCCCGACCAGCACAGCCGAGACGAGAAAGGGAATGCGCCAGCCCCACACCGCGAATTCGGCATCGCTGAGCCACAGGCCGAGCAGCAGGAACAATCCGTTGGCCGCGATAAAGCCGACCGGCGCGCCAAGCTGCGGAAACATGCCGAAACGGCCGCGCCAGCCCGGCGGCGCATATTCGACCGCGAGCAACGCCGCACCGCCCCATTCGCCGCCGAGCCCGAAACCCTGTCCAAAGCGCAGGGTGCACAGCAGCAGCGGCGCGATCCACCCCGCCATCGCATAGGTCGGCAGGAAGGCGATCGCCAGCGTCGATCCGCCCATCAGCATCAGCGAGGCGACGAGCGTCGACTTGCGCCCGATCCGATCGCCGAAATGGCCGAACACGACCGCACCGACGGGCCGCGCGAAAAAGGCGAGGCCAAAGCTCATAAAGCTGAGCATCAGCTGCGCCGATTCGGATTCGGACGGAAAGAACAGCGGCCCGAACACCAGCGCCGCTGCGGTCCCATAGATATAGAAATCATAGAATTCGACCGCGGTCCCGACGAGACTCGCGGTCAAGATGCGCCGATGCGCGCGATAAGGTGCCAGGTCCACGGGCGCCGCCCCTCCCTTATTCGGTTCGGTGGCCGCTTTGGACGCGTTGCCACGGTGCGCGCAAGGTCAAATCCGGCAGAAGACCATCCCCCTTCGCGGGCTATGCCATGCCGCGCGCAAGGTCGATACGCGACGCATCGCCCACCTGGCTGCCTCCGTCGCAATCGAGGATCGTGCCGGTGATATAGCTCGCCGCGGGCGAGCACAGGAACACCGCCGATTCGGCGACCTCCGCGGCGGTGCCCCAGCGCTTCATCGCGATCCGCGCATAATGCGCCTCGCGCGAGGCGGCATCGGGGGCGAGACGCTTCATGCCTTCGGTGTCGGCAATCGGCCCCGGAGAAATCCCGTTCACGCGAACATCGGGCCCCCACTCGAGCGCCAGCACGCGGATCAACTGGTTGATTCCAGCCTTCGCCGCGCACGCGTGCGCCTGGAGCGCCGACGCGTTGACCGCTTGGCCCGCGGTAATCGCGATCAGCGACGCTCCCGGGGTGTTGAGCAGGTCGTGGCACCCTCGAAACACGTTGAAAGTGCCGTTGAGATCGATGTCGACCACGGTCCGAAAGGCATTGGCCGACATGCCGAGAACGGGAGCGAGGAAATTGCCGGCGGCGCCCGAGATCACGATATCCATCGCGCCCAGCTTGTCCGCCACGCTCTCCATCACACCGCGAATGGCCGCATAGTCCCGCACGTCGCCCGACAGCCCGATCGCCCCCTTGCCGATCTCCGCCGCAGCACGCTGCGCCTTGTCGGGGTCGCGTCCCGCAACCGCGACCTTCGCGCCGAGTTCGGCCAGGCGCTTGGCGATGCCCAGGTTGATCCCGCTGGTTCCCCCGGCGACAAAGGCCGTCTTGCCCTCGAAAAGATCGTCCCGGAATGTCGACATCGCTTGCTCTCCCTCTCCGGCGTTCGCGATCCGGGGTTGACGGATCGGATTCGGTCGCCTTTTGAAACCCAATCAGACAGCAAGGATCACAGGATGACAAGAGGCCCCACATCGCACAGTTTCATTTCGCAGCGGCTCAAGCTGCACTATGTCGATTGGGGCAACGAGGCGGCACCGCCGCTGTTGCTCGTCCACGGCGGGCGCGATCATTGCCGAAGCTGGGACTGGGTCGCAGAAAAACTGACTGGCCGGTATCATGTCATCGCACCCGACCTGCGCGGTCACGGTGATAGCGCATGGTCGCCCGACGCCAATTACGACATGGACACGCTGGTTTACGACCTGGCGCAGCTCGTCCATCAGCTCGACCTGGCGCCGGTTACAATCGTCGCCCATTCGCTCGGCGGCAATGTCGCGCTGCGCTATACGGGGCTTTATCCGGACACCGTATCGAAGCTCGTCGCGATCGAAGGTCTTGGCCCTTCGCCGAAAGTTCTGGCGCAACGCGCGGCGGTTCCGGTCGGCGATCGCTTCCGAAAATGGATCGAGGACAAGCGGGCCGCGGCGGGGCGCATGCCCAAGCGTTATGCGACACTCGACGATGCCCTGGCGCGAATGATGGCCGAAAATGCCTATCTGACGCCCGAGCAGGCGCGCCACCTTACCGTGCAGGGGATCAATCGCAACGAAGACGGAAGCTGGAGCTGGAAGTTCGACAATTACCTGAACGTCTGGCCGGTGTTCGACCTGCCGCAAGAGGATGTCGAGGCGCTGTGGTCCGCCATCACCTGCCCGACCCTGCTCCTCTACGGCGCGGACAGTTGGGCCTCCAATCCCGAAAAGGACGGCCGGTTGAGCCATTTCGGCTCGGCGACGGTTATCGAATTCGACAATGCCGGGCACTGGTTGCACCACGACCAGTTCGACCGGTTCATGTCCACGTTAGACGATTTTCTCTAGGACTACGGACCGAAGGGCGTGCGGTGGTCGCATGCCGGGAAAGGGTCTGATGGTCTACACCGGACAGCTTTCGCGCAAGCATCGGGTCGCGGCGGCGAGCGCCGCGATCGCCGCCGTCGCGCTCATCGGCCTCGGCCTCGCGAGCGGCCTCGATCTCACCGCGGTCCGCACCGCGAGCGAGGCGATAACCGCGATCGCGCTTCCCGCTCCACCGCCCGAAAAGCCTCCACCGCCCGAAGCGCCCCAGACCGACAAAGCCGCCGGGGAATCGGCGCCTCCGGCAGAGGTCGCCAAGGCTGCTCCGGTTGTCGCATCGCCACCGAAAGTGCCGCAACCCAAGCCTCCGCCCGTCGCCGCCGCGCCCGTGCCGGGCCAGGGCTCCGAAGCTGCGGCGGGTGCCGCCCCGCTCCCCGGACCCGGATCGGGTGCCGGAGGACAAGGGTCGGGAACGGGATCGGGCGGGTCCGGCGACGGCGCCGGCGGCGAGACGCGCCCGGTTCTGCTCAGCGGACGAATCCGCGACAACGACTATCCCCGGGCCGCCAGCCGCGCCAAGATCGGCGGCGAGGTCGAGGTCCGCTTCACCATCGAAGCAAGCGGGCGCGTCACGCGATGCCGCATCACGCGATCGAGCGGCGATGCGGCGCTCGATGCGACCACCTGCCGCCTCATCGAGGAACGGTTTCGCTTTCGCCCCGCGACCAATGCCGCGGGCGCCGCGGTCGCATCCCAATATGGCTGGCGTCAAAGCTGGTGGCTCGAAAGGCGTCGCTGACCCGCTCGCCGCCGTTCGTCGATTGGTGCTGGTCAGCGCCGATTGAAACATTACGGTCACGTCCGACAAGAAAATTGCCGGGGAACGACACGGAATGACTGCCGCCGAAGCCACGCCCGAAATCGACGCCGAAACCGTCGAACATGCCGACCGCGCCTTCATGGGGCATCCCAAGGGGCTGGGCTATCTTGCCTTCGTCGAGGGGTGCGAGCGGTTTTCCTATTATTCGATGCAGACGTTGCTCGTGCTTTACATGGTCAACTACCTGTTGCTGCCCGAACATGCCGGCGCGGTCGTCGGGCTCGACTGGGTCAAAGGCTTCTACGGGCTCGACGGACAGCCGCTCGCCTCTCGCCTCTTCGGCGACTATACCTCGCTCGTCTACCTGACCCCAATCCTCGGCGGGCTGATCGCCGACCGCTGGCTCGGGCGCCGCGCGACGCTGATCGCGGGGGGCCTCGTCATGGCGCTCGGCCATTTCCTGATGGCGTTCGAGGGCAGCTTCCTGTTCGCGCTGATCGCACTGATCGTCGGCGTCGGCCTGTTCAAGGGCAATATCGCCAGCCAGGTCGGCGAACTCTACAAACCCGATGACATCCGCCGCGCAATGGCGTTCCAGATCTTCTACATCGCCATCAACGTCAGCGTGATCGTGGCGCCGCTGATCGCGGGAACGCTCGGAGAGAAAGTCAGTTGGCACTGGGGCTTCGGCACCGCCGGGATCGTCATGGTGCTGGGCCTCCTCGTCTATATCATGGCCGGCCCTTGGCTCCCCCGCGACAACCGCCCGTCACGGGCCGCTGCGGCCGCAAAGCCAGGCGCCCCGCTCGGCCGACAGGACTGGCTTCGCATCACCGCCGTCCTGCTGCTCGTACCGGTCCTCGCGGTCGCGCTCCTGACCAACCAGGAAATCTTCAACGCCTATCTCGTCTGGGCCGACCAGCATTTCCAGCTGACCTTTTTCGGACTCACGATTCCGACCAGCTGGATGATCTCGATCGATGCGGGGATGAGCTTTTCGATGCTCGTCGCCGTCACCGCCTTCTATGCCTGGTATGGCCGCAAATGGCGGGAACCCGATGAGCTTGGGAAGATGATCATTGGCAGCGTCTTTACCATTGCCGGTGGGCTCTGCCTGTTCATGGCCGCTGCGACACAGGGCGACGGCAAGATCGGGCTGTTCTGGCCCCTGCTGTTTCATTTTTTCAACAGCATCGGCTTCGCGCATATCCTGCCGGTCAGCCTGGCGCTGTTCAGTCGCCTCGCCCCCGCACGGCTCAACGCAACGATCATCGGTATCTATTATCTGGCCTTCTTCGCCGCCAACTATATCGTCGGGACCGTCGGTGGCTGGTATTCGTCGATGCCGACGACGAGCTTCTGGCTGTTTCACGTCGGCACGGCCGCTGCCGGGCTGGTCGCCTTCATCCTGTTCAAGCTGTTCCTGGCAAAGCGGCTGATGGGGGACGAGGCAGTATGACCCGCTCCAGCTTCGGTTCGTGCTGAGCCCGTCGAAGCGACGTTCTTTCCTTGTTGCGGCGTCAAGGAAAGGCCAGCCCTTCGACAAGCTCAGGGTAAGCGGGCTTTGATATTCACTCCAGCTCCAATATCACTGCGTCGACCGCCAGGCTGTCACCCTGCGCGGCGTTGACGCTCTTCACCACGCCCGCCTTTTCGGCGCGCAGGATATTTTCCATCTTCATCGCCTCGACCGTCGCGAGCGGCTGGCCGAGTTCGACCGCATCGCCCTCTCCGACGTGCAGCGTAACGAGCAAACCCGGCATCGGGCAGATGAGGAACTTCGACAGGTCGGGCGGGATCTTTTCGATCATGTGCTGGGTTAGCGGCGCGACATGCGCCGGCAGCACCCGCACATCGTGGATGCGCCCGCGCGTCGTCATGCGCCAGCCGGTGCGCGTGCGCGCAACCTTCACCGCCAGCTCGCTATCGTCGATTTCGGCGATGACGAGCCGGTCGCCCGGCGTATATTCGAGCGCGATGTCGACCTTTTCGCCATCGACCTTGATGTGCTTCGCGCCGACCTTCACCTGATGATCGGCGCCGCCCACCGTCACCTGCCATTTCGCGGGCGGGTCGAGCCGGTCGCCGAGCTGGCCGTCGACGCGGCGCGCACGATCGGCATTGGCGCTTGCCATGAAGCCCGCGATCGCGGCGAGCGCGCGCGTCACCGCGTCGCTCGTTTCGGCGCCGTGGAAGCCCTCGGGATATTCCTCGGCGATGAAGCCGGTGGTCAGCTCGCCCGAGCGGAAGCGCGGGTGCTGCATGATCGCCGACAGGAAATCGATATTGTGGCCGAGCCCTTCGAGCTCGAAGCGGTCGAGCGCCGCGACCTGAAGATCGGCCGCCTCGTCGCGCGTCGGTGCCCAGGTGATCAGCTTGGCGATCATCGGATCATAGAAGATCGACACTTCGCCGCCGTCGTAGACGCCATCGTCGACGCGCACGCCGTCGACCCCGCGGCGGCCATTCTCGGCACCGTCGTCGGTCCAGCCCTCGACCGGCGGCTGATAACGCGTCAACCGCCCGGTCGACGGCAGGAAGCCGCGATAGGGGTCCTCTGCATAGACGCGGTTCTCGATCGCCCAGCCGTCGATCTTGACGTCGTCCTGCGTGATGGCCAGTTTCTCGCCCGCCGCGACGCGGATCATCTGTTCGACCAGATCGATGCCGGTGATCGCCTCGGTCACCGGATGCTCGACCTGAAGCCGGGTGTTCATTTCGAGGAAGTAGAAGCTCTCGCCCGTCGGGTCGGCGCCCGACACGATCAGCTCGACCGTGCCCGCGCTGTAATAGCCGACCGCCTTCGACAGCGCGACGCATTGTTCGCCCATCGCCTTGCGCATCTTTTCGGTGACGAAGGGCGACGGCGCCTCCTCGACCACCTTCTGGTGCCGGCGCTGGATGCTGCACTCGCGCTCGTTGAGATAGAGGATGTTGCCGTGCTGGTCGCCGAGAATCTGGATTTCGATATGACGCGGATTGAGAATGAACTTCTCGATGAAGACGCGATCGTCGCCGAAGCTGTTGAGCCCTTCGCGCTTGACGCTCTCGAACCCTTCGCGGACGTCCTTTTCGTCATAGGCGAGGCGCATGCCCTTGCCGCCGCCGCCGGCGCTCGCCTTCATCATCACCGGATAGCCGATGTCGTTCGAAATCTCGACCGCATGGTCGGTGTCGCGGATCTCGCCGACGAAGCCGGGGACGACGTTGACGCCGGCTTCCTTCGCGAGTTTTTTCGACTCGATCTTGTCGCCCATCGCGGCGATCGCGTTCACCGGCGGGCCGATGAAGGCGATGCCTTCCTTCGCCAGCGCCTCGGCGAAGCTGGTGCGTTCCGACAGGAAGCCATAGCCCGGATGCACCGCCTCGGCGCCGGTCGCCTTGCACGCGGCGATGATCTTGTCGGCGATCAGATAGGATTCGGATGCCGGCGACCGCCCGATATGCACCGCCTCGTCGGCCATCTGCACGAACGGGGCGCGCGCGTCGGCGTCCGAATAGACGGCAACGGTCGCGATGCCCATGCGGCGCGCGGTCTTGATGACGCGGCAGGCGATTTCGCCGCGATTGGCGATCAGGATTTTCTTGAACACAGCCTATCCCTACTTAAAAAGTCGAAGCAAAATATATATGCAGGTCAATACGATGCCGATCGGAATGGCATAGGTCAGCACATAGTGAGCAATCCAGTTCCCGCGTGTGGGGCCGTTAGCCGACGTCAGGACCAACGCTCCAAAAATCACCGAACCAAAGATCAGCAATCCACTGCAACCAATTGACAGAATTGCGGCGACGAACTTCATCGCGCTATTCCGCTGCCTCCATCCGCATCGGCTCCTCGCTCGCCATCGGGCGCAGCCCTAACTTTGCGAACAGCGCCGCGTCGGCATTGTCACCCGCGTTTGCGGTCGTCAGCAGCTTGTCGCCGGTGAAGATGCTGTTCGCGCCCGCCATGAAGCATAGCGCCTGCGTCGCTTCCGACATGCTCTCGCGTCCTGCCGACAGGCGGACCATCGATTTCGGCATGGTGATGCGCGCGACCGCGACGGTGCGGACGAATTCGATATCGTCGATCTTCGCGAGCGGCGTGTCGGCGAGCATGTCGCCGAGCACGGTGCCCTTCACCGGCACCAGCGCGTTGACCGGCACGCTTTCGGGATGGCGTTCGAGCGTCGCGAGTGCATGGACGAAGCCGACGCGGTCGGCGCGCGTCTCGCCCATGCCGACAATGCCACCCGAACAGACGTTGATGCCCGCATTGCGCACTTCTTCCAGCGTGTTCAGCCGGTCCTCGAAACTGCGCGTCGAGATGATGTTCGCATAATTTTCGGGGCTCGTGTCGATATTATGGTTGTAATAGTCGAGCCCCGCGGCGCCCAGAATCTCGGCCTGTTCCTTCGTCAGCATGCCCAGCGTCATACAGGTTTCCATGCCCATCGCACGCACGCCCTCGATCATCTCGACGATGCTCGCCATGTCGCGGTCCTTGGGGTTGCGCCACGCCGCGCCCATGCAGAAACGCTGCGATCCCGCGTCCTTCGCCTGCGCCGCTGCCTGCAGCACCGCGCGCACGTCCATCAGCTTGGTCGCCTTGACGTCGGTGTTGGCGTGCGCCGACTGCGAGCAATAGCCGCAATCCTCGGCGCAGCCGCCGGTCTTGATCGACAGCAAGGTGCAAAGCTGGACCTCGCCATGCGCGTGATGGCGCCGATGCACCCCCTGCGCCTCCCACATCAGATCGTCGAACGGCAGGTCGAACAGCTCGGCGATTTCCTCGCGCGTCCAGTCACGCCGGCATTCCTGGTCGGCGTGCCCCTGCGCAGGCAGGCGCCCATCTCCTGCGCGTGCAGCAAGAGCGGCGTTAGATTGAAATACCGGGTGATGGGCCCCTGCCTTCGCAGGGGCACGGGTGGTTTCGGTGGTCATGCGGCATCCTCCAAGGGGGGCATATTATGTCCAAGCAAGCGTAGCACGTCGGCTGCACACTCGACGACGTTCGATCCGGGGCCATAGATGCCCTGTACCCCCGCGTCGCGCAGATAGTCGTAATCCTGCGGAGGGATGACCCCGCCCGCGATCACCTTGATGTCGCCGCGGCCCGCTTCCTTCAGCCCCTTGATCAACTCGGGGATGAGGGTCTTGTGCCCGGCGGCAAGGCTCGACGCGCCGACCGCATCAACCCCGTTTTCGAGCGCCAGCACCACGGTCTCGTCGGGGGTCTGGAACAGCGGCCCCGATACGACGTCGAAGCCCATGTCGCTGAACGCGCTGGCGATGACGTTGGCGCCGCGGTCGTGCCCGTCCTGCCCCATCTTGGCGACGAGCAGCTTGGGCGCGCGGCCAAGGCGGCGCTCGACCGCCTTGACCCCCTCGACGACCTGCGCCCAGCGGCTGTCGTCCTTGTAGGGCGCCGCATAGACGCCCTTCACCGGGGTCGGGGTGGTGCCGTAGCGATCGAAGGCTTCCTCCATCGCACTTGAAATCTCGCCGAGCGTCGCGCGCGCGCGCGCCGCCTCGACCGCGTGGGCGAGCAGGTTCGTCTCGACCGACTGCGGCGCCGCCGCCGCCGCCCGCAGCGCGTCGAGCGCCGCCTGGCATGCCGCCTCGTCGCGGCCGTCCCTGACGCGCTTGATCCGCGCGACCTGCGCCTCGCGCACCTTGCTATTGTCGACCTCAAGCGTTTCGAGCAGGTCCTCGTCCTTCAGACGATATTTGTTCACCCCGACGATCACGTCGTCGCCGCGGTCGACGCGCGCCTGCCGCGCCGCGGCGGCTTCCTCGATCATCGCCTTGGGCCAGCCCGCCGCGACCGCCTTCGCCATGCCGCCTCCGCGTTCGACGCGGTCGATGATCTCCTGCGCCTTGTCGACCAGCTCCTGCGTCAGCGCCTCGACATAATAGCTGCCACCCAGCGGATCGACGACATTGGTCATGCCGGTCTCTTCCTGGATGATGATCTGTGTATTGCGCGCGATCCGCGCCGAAAAATCGGTCGGCAGCGCGATCGCCTCGTCGAGCGCATTGGTGTGCAGGCTCTGCGTCCCGCCGAGCATCGCCGCCATCGCCTCGATCGTCGTGCGGACGACATTGTTATAGGGGTCCTGCTCGGTCAGCGAGACACCCGAGGTCTGGCAATGGGTGCGCAGCATCTTCGAGCGTTCGGACTGCGCGCCAAGCTTCGTCATCGCGCGGTGCCACAGCACGCGCGCCGCGCGCAGCTTCGCCGCCTCCATGAAGAAGTTCATGCCGATCGCGAAGAAGAAGGAGAGCCGCCCGGCGAACTTGTCGATGTCGAGGCCCGAGGCGACGCCATATTTCACATATTCGATGCCGTCGGCGATGGTGAAGGCCAGCTCCTGCACCTGCGTCGCCCCCGCCTCCTGCATATGATAGCCGGAGATCGAGATGCTGTTAAATTTCGGCATCTCGCGCGACGTGTAGCCGAAAATGTCGCTGATGATCCGCATCGAGGGTTCGGGCGGATAGATATAGGTGTTGCGGACCATGAACTCCTTCAAAATGTCGTTCTGGATGGTCCCGTCGAGCAGCTTGCGCTCGACCCCCTGCTCCTCGCCCGCGACAATGAAGAAGGCGAGGATCGGGATCACCGCGCCGTTCATCGTCATCGACACCGACATCTGGTCGAGCGGGATGCCGTCGAACAGTATCTTCATATCCTCGACGCTGTCGATCGCGACCCCCGCCTTGCCGACATCGCCGACGACGCGCGGATGGTCGCTGTCGTAACCGCGGTGGGTGGCAAGGTCGAAAGCGACCGACAGCCCCTTCTGCCCTGCCGCGAGGTTGCGGCGATAAAAGGCGTTCGATTCCTCGGCGGTCGAAAAGCCCGCATATTGCCGTATCGTCCACGGGCGGCCCGCATACATCGACGCCTTCACCCCGCGCGTGAAGGGCGCGAAACCGGGCAGGCCGGGGTCTTGGCGCACATCTTCGGCAGTGTAGAGCGGTTTGACCTCGATCCCTTCGGGCGTGTGCCAGGTCAGGTCGCGGCCCTTCACTTCCTTTTCGGCGGCAGCCTGCCAGTCGGCGATGGTCGGTTTGTCGGTCATAATGCAATCCCATTCCCTCTCCCCCTGGGAGAGGATACGCAGCCTTAGCCGTCAGGCTTAGGCGAAGTTGGTGAGGGTCTGTGCCCTCTCGATAGCGTTCATCCCCTCACCCAGCTCCGACTAGCCAGCTAGCTGGCAAGTCTTCGCAACCCTCTCCCGACGGGAGAGGGCATGAGGGCCTTAATGTCCCTTCGGCGTCTCCATAATCTCGGTCAGCACTCCGCCCATGTCGCGCGGGTGGACGAAGAAGATCGGCGTCCCATGCGCCCCGATCCTTGGCTCACCCAGCACGCGCTTGCCCATCGCCTCGAACTCGGCCTTGGCGGCGTGAATGTCGGGGACTTCGTAACACATATGATGCTGCCCGCCCGCCGGGTTCTTCGCGAGGAAACCCGCGATCGAGGTGTTGCCCGGCAGCGGCTCGATCAGTTCGATCTGCGTGCCGTTCAGCGCACCATCGGCGCCTGGTGTATCGACGAAACACACCTTCACCCCCTGCTCCGGCAGGTCGAACGGCTCGTGGATCTGCGTCGCGCCCATGACGTCGCGATAGAAGGCGATGCTGTCGGCGATGGACGGCGTAGCCACGCCGATATGGTTGAGGCGGCCCAGTTTCATGTCAAACTCTCTCTAACTTCGTCATGCCGGACTTGATCCGGCATCCATTCGCCCCGCGCCGGCAGAATGGACCCCGGATCAAGTCCGGGGTGACGATGAATGATCACAGCGGAATATTATCATGCTTCTTCCACGGGTTCTCGAGGCTCTTGTTCCGCAGCTTCCGTAGCCCCAGCGCGATCCGCTTGCGCGTGTTGTGCGGGTGGATCACCTCGTCGATATAGCCCCGCGACGCCGCGACGAAGGGGTTGGCGAAGCGTTCCTCATATTCCTTCGAGCGTTCGGCGATCTTCTCGGGGTCGCCGATGTCGCTGCGGAAGATGATCTCGACCGCGCCTTTCGGCCCCATCACCGCGATCTCGGCGGTCGGCCAGGCATAGTTCAGATCGCCGCGCAGATGCTTCGACGCCATCACGTCATATGCGCCGCCATAGGCCTTGCGCGTGATTACCGTGATCTTCGGCACCGTCGCCTCGGCATAGGCGAAGAGCAGCTTCGCGCCGTGCTTGATGATGCCGTTATATTCCTGCGCGGTGCCGGGCAGGAAGCCGGGGACGTCGACGAAGGTGACGATCGGAATCTCGAACGCGTCACAGAAGCGCACGAAGCGCGCCGCCTTCTTCGACGAGGCGATGTCGAGCACGCCCGCGAGCACGAGCGGCTGGTTCGCGACGATGCCGATCGTCCGCCCCTCGATACGCCCGAAACCGCAGATGATGTTCGCGGCGTGCGCGGGCTGAATCTCATAGAAATCGCCCTCGTCGATCGTCTTGCGGATCAGCTCGTGCATGTCATAGGGCTGGTTCGCATTGGGCGGGATCAGCGTGTCGAGGCTCATTTCGGCACGGTCGAATGGATCGCTCGTCGGCCGCGCGGGAACCCCGGCGCGATTGTTCTCGGGCAGATAGTCGAAGAAGTCGCGGGCGCTGAGCAGCGCCTCGATATCATTCTCGAACGCCAGATCGGCGACCGAGCTTTTGGTCGTGTGGGTGATCGCCCCGCCGAGTTCTTCCTGCGTCACGACCTCGTTGGTCACCGTCTTCACCACGTCGGGGCCGGTAACGAACATGTAGGACGAATCCTTCACCATGAAGATGAAGTCGGTCATCGCGGGGCTGTAGACCGCGCCGCCCGCGCACGGCCCCATGATCAGGCTGATCTGCGGCACCACACCCGATGCCAGCACGTTGCGCTGGAACACTTCGGCATAGCCGCCTAGCGAAGCGACGCCTTCCTGAATGCGCGCGCCGCCGCTGTCGTTCAGGCCGATGATCGGCGCGCCGACCTGCATCGCCTTGTCCATCACCTTGCAGATCTTCTCTGCGTGACGCTTCGACAGCGAGCCGCCGAAAACGGTGAAATCCTGGCTGAAGACATAGACGAGCCGGCCGTTGATCGTCCCCGATCCGGTGACCACTCCGTCGCCGGGGATACGCTGGTCCTGCATGCCGAAATCGACGCAGTCATGTTCGACATAGGTGTCGAGTTCCTCGAAGCTGTCCTCGTCGAGCAGTACGAGCAGCCGCTCGCGCGCGGTCAGCTTGCCCTTGGCATGCTGCGCATCGATGCGCTTCTGTCCGCCCCCAAGGGCGGCGGCCGCACGGCGGCGTTCCATTTCGGCGATATTGGCGGACACTCGGCACTCTCCTGAAATAGCGGGGGCTCGTGTGCCCGCTTGTAACGCCCCATGCAAATGCGAATTTGCAAAGTTGCGAAGTTGGATTTTGCAAACTATCCTCTGCTCGAAGAGGAAGATCATGTCCCGCCAACGCATCTTCGCCGGCACTCGCCTGCGCCAGCTTCGCGCCGATCGCGGCGTCAAACAGGCCGAGTTCGCCGCGACGCTCGGCATCTCGACCTCGTATCTCAGCCAGATCGAGCATGACGACCGGCCGCTGACCCCGGCGCTGCTCGATCGGTTGCAGAAGCTGTTCCCGCTCGAATGGGAAGAGGTGGCAAGCGATGCCGGCGACCGGCGCGCAGGCGCGCTGCGCGAGGCCGCCGCCGACCCGCTTTTCGCCGCCGCGCCGATCGCGCCCGAACAGCTCGAACGCGCGGCGCTCCAGCAACCGCAGCTCGCCGATCAGTTCGTCGCGCTGCACGCCGCCTATCGCCGCGCGGGGCAGCGGCTCCAGATCATCGACGAGGCGCTGACCGGCGGCACCGCCGAGGGGAGCCGCCTGCCGTGGGAAGAAGTTCGCGACTGGTTCCACGACGCCGGCAACTATGTCGATAGCATCGACCGCGCGGCGGAGGAACTGGCGAAGGGGCTGCGCGGCCGCGCGCCCTCGCCTGCGATCGAGACGATCGAGCGGCGGCTGCGCGACGCGCTCGGCATCTCGATCGTCTATCAACAGTCACAGATCCTGCGCGATTTCGACGCGACGATGCGCCATCTGGTTCTCGACCCGTCGCAACCCGCCGAAACGCGCCGCTTCCAGCTCGCGCACCAGCTAGCCGCGCTTGCGCTCGCGCGCGAGATCGCAGCGGTGGTCGAGGCTTCGCCGCTGCGCACCGCCGCCGCGCGCCAATTGCTCCATGTCGGGCTCGCCAACTATGCGGCGGGCGCGGTGCTGATGCCTTACACGCCGTTTCGCGCCAGCGCGCGCGCCGTGCGCCACGACATCGACCGGCTGCGGCTCGAATATGGGGTGAGTTTCGAGCAGGCGTGCCACCGCCTGTCGACGCTCCAGCGCCCCGGCGCGCGCGGCATCCCGATGTTCTTCTGCCGCGTCGACATGGCAGGCAATATCACCAAGCGGCACAGCGCGACGCGGCTGCAATTCGCGCGCTTCGGCGGCGCCTGCCCGCTGTGGATCGTCCACGAGGCGGCGGCGATCCCCGACCGCATCCTGTTCCAGCTCGCCGAAACCCCCGACGGGCTGCGCTATGTCTCGATGGCGAAGGGGCTGGTGAAGCCATCGGGCAGCTATGCCCGCGCACCGCGCCGCTATGCCGTCGCGCTAGGGTGCGAGGCGCAATATGCCGCCGATTTCGTCTATGCCGACGGGGTCGATGTCGAGGCCCCGCACGCCGCGACGCGTATCGGCCCGTCGTGCCGCATCTGCCCGCGCGACGACTGCGACCAGCGCGCCTTCCCGCCGAGCGACCGGCCGATCCTGGTCGACCCCGATCGCAGGGATGTGGTGCCCTACCGGATCGGCTAGTCGTCGTCCCCGCGCAGGCGGGGGGCGACGGCTATTTGAGCAGCACCAGCTCTTCGGCCATGCTCGGGTGCAGCGCCACGGTTGCGTCGAAATCGGCTTTCTTGAGCCCTGCCTTCACCGCGACCGCCGCTGCCTGAAGAATCTCGGGCGCATCCGGACCGATCATGTGCAGGCCGACGACCTGGTCGGTCGCGGCATTGACGACCATCTTGTAGAGCGCGCGCTCGTTGCGCCCGGCAAGGACGTTCTTCATCGCGCGGAAATCGCTGGTGTAGACGCGCACCGAGCCCAGCGTATTGCGCGCTTCGGCCTCGGTTATGCCGACGGCGCCGATCGGCGGGTGGCTGAATACCGCGCTCGGAACATTCTTGTAATCGACGACGGTCGGCTTGCCACCATAGACGCTGTCGGCAAACGCCTGCCCCTCGCGGATCGCGACCGGCGTAAGCTGGATGCGGTCGGTGACATCGCCGACGGCATAGATGCTCGGCACCGATGACTGATTGGTTTCGTCGACCTTGATCGCGCCCTGCTTGTCGAGGTCGACCCCGGCCTCTTCGAGACCGAGCCCCCTGGTGTTCGGCGTCCGTCCGGTCGCCATCAAGACCGCATCGGCCTCGATCGGATCGCAATTGTCGAGGTGGACGGTGAGCGATCCGTCGTCATTCTTTTCGATCGACCGGAACGGCGCGTTGAAGCGGAATTCGATGCCCTTGGTCATCGAAATCTGGAGCAGGCGGTCGCGAATCTGCTCGTCATAGCCGCGCAGGATCGCATCGCCGCGATTGACGATCGTCACCTTGCTGCCGAACTCGTTGAAGATGCCCGCGAACTCGTTGGCGATATAGCCGCCGCCCGCGATGACGATCCGCCTCGGCAGGGTGTCGAGGTGAAAGACCTCGTTCGAGGTGATCGCATGTTCGCTGCCCGGAAAGTCGGGGACGAACGGCCAGCCGCCGGTCGCGACCAGGATGCGCTCGGCGGTGAGTTCGGTGCCGTCGGCGAGCCGCACCTTTTGCGGTCCGACGATCGTGGCGCGGGTCTTGAAGACTTGGACCTTGTGATTGTCGAGCGTCTGGCCATAGAGACCTTCGAGCCGGTCGACCTCGCCCAGCACATTGTCGCGCAGCACGTCCCAGTCGAACTTGCAATCGGGAACGTCCCATCCGAACTTGCGCGCGTCTTTCAGATCTTCGGCGAAATGCGCGCCATAGACGAGCAGCTTCTTGGGCACACAGCCGCGGATCACGCAGGTTCCGCCGACCCGATGCTCCTCCGCCACCGCGACGCGCGCGCCGTGCGACGCCGCGACGCGGCTCGCGCGGACGCCGCCCGATCCGGCGCCGATGACGAAGAGATCAAAGTCGAAATCGCTCATACCGATGAGTTCCCTGCTAAACCGGGCTGTCCTTCGCGCCCGCATCCCATGTGGTTACGCGACCGCGCGCTGCCAATCGATTTTTGCGCTCAGTCTGTCCGCCCTACCCTCATTGCTCGCCCAGCGCCGCCTTCATCAGCGCCTGCGTCGCCGGGTCGAATTCGACCGTCCCCTCGGCCAGCCCCTTCGCCATTTCCTTGCCGAGTTCGACCCCGAACTGGTCGAAGGGGTTGATGCCGAGCAGCACCGCATTGGCAAAGACCCGATGCTCGTAAAAGGCGATCAGCGCGCCCAGGCTGTGCGGACTCACCTGGTCGAGCAGGATCGTGGCCGAAGGCCGGTCGCCCGGATAATTGCGCGCGCCGTCGTCGCTCGAACGCCCGGTCATCAGCGCCGCCCCCTGCGCGATGCAGTTGGCGACGAGCGTTTCGTGATGCGCGTCGTCGAGCAGATGGTCGGGCTCGCGCGCCACGACGAATTCGACCGGCGTCAGATGCGTGCCCTGGTGCAGCAGCTGGAACACCGCATGCTGCGCATCGGTGCCGACCCCGCCCCAGGTGATCGCGGCACTCGCATGGTCGAGCGGCTTGCCATCGAGCGTCACCGCCTTGCCGTTCGATTCCATCTCGAGCTGCTGGAGATAGTCGGGGAGCAGCCGCAGCCGCTCGTCATAAGCGAAAACCGCACGCGTCTGGCAACCGAGGCGGTTCGCGTAAAGCTGGTCGACGAAAGCCGCGAGCAGGCAGACATTGTCGGCGCCGTTGGCGAGGCGGAAGTGGCGGTCCATTTCCGCCGCGCCCTCGAGCAGCTCGGCGAAGGCGTCCCAGCCCAGTGCGAGTGCCGCGGGAAAGCCGATCGACGACCACAGCGAATAGCGCCCGCCGACGGTTTCGCTGAACGGCAGGATGCGGGTCTCGTCGACGCCCCATTCCATTGCCTTGTCGGGACTGGCGGTCAGCGCGATGAAACGACCGGTCGGGTCCTCGACTCCCGCTTCCTCGAGCCATTGCAGGGCCGATGCGGCATTGAGCAAGGTTTCGGTGGTCGTAAAGGTCTTCGAAGCGACCGCGACGAGCGTGTGCTCGGGGCTGAACGTCGCGAAGGCTTCGCTCAGCGCCGCGCCGTCGACATTCGACACCACAGCGACGTCGTAGCGGCTGTTGTGACGACCGAGGGCATCGACCAGCAGGTCCGGGCCGAGCGCCGAGCCGCCGATGCCGATGTGGAGCAGGTGCCGAATCTCGCCGAACGCGCCGGCCTCGATCGCGTCGACGAGCATCCGCATCCGCTGGTGCAGTGCCTGCGCGCGATGCACCGATTCCGGCGCCCCCTCCCCGCGCTCGGCGCTATGCTCGGCGGCGCGATTCTCGGTCGGGTTGGCGACACCGCCCGAAAACAGCGTCTTGCGCCGCCCCGCGAAATCCTGCGCCACCGCGAGGTCGGACAAGGTCGACACGGCCGCGTCGTCGAGGTGCGTCTTGGCAAAATCGAAGCGGATGTCGGCAACGGTGCGCACCATCGCCTGCAAGCGTGCCGCGGGGTCCGTGGCGACGAGATCGGCAATCTTTTGCGGCGTCCAGTCGGCGAGCGCCTGCCAGGCTTGTGCGGCGGTGGTCATACAATCTCTCTTTCCATTTTCCGTTCGTGTCGAACGGACTGATCGGGCGCTTCCATAAGCCAGCCGCCGCGCCCATGCCAGCGCCGCTTGCCGATATTTGCTTGACGTGCAGACCTATTCGTCGCCAATGCCGCGCGATGACCGACGCCAGCGCTACCGCCGAAAGCTCGCCCAGCCCGACTCCCGTCTCCGCAAAGGAAGAGGCTGTCGACACGATCCGCTTCCTCGCCCTGCTGGCGATCGCGGTGCTGATCTTTCGCAGCTTCTTTCTCTCGCCGTTCAACATTCCGTCGGAATCGATGCAGCCGCGGCTGCTGATCGGCGACTATCTGCTCGTGAACAAGATGGCCTATGGCTATTCGAAGTTCAGCCTGCCGTTCAGCCTGCCGCTGATCCCGGGGCGTATCTTTCCGCGCACTCCGGAGCGCGGCGACGTCGTCGTGTTCAAGGCACCGCCGGTCAACGACAATGATTATATCAAGCGCGTGATCGGCCTGCCCGGCGATACGATCCAGGTCAAAAACGGCATCGTCTGGCTGAACGGCAAGCCGCTGAAGCGCGAGAAGATGGCCGATTTCGTGATCCCGGTGACGCAGAACATGATCGACGCCTCGCGCACCAACGGCACCCTGCCCTGCTATGCGATGCAGTTCGAGGAGATCGGCGCTAACGGCCAGCGCCAGTGCCGCTATCCGCGGTTCAGGGAGACGATGCCGAGCGGCAAGAGCTACGCCATTCTCGACATCACCTCGATCCCCGAGGACAACACCCCGCTGATCACCGTGCCCGCGGGGCATTTGTTCCTGATGGGCGACAACCGCGATCGCAGCGCCGACAGCCGTTTCCCGGCGATCGAGAATCAGGGCATCGGCCTGGTCCCCGAAAAGAATCTGGTCGGCCATGCGCTCGTATCGATGTTCTCGACCGACGGTTCGGCAAGCTGGTTCAACCCAATCAGCTGGTTCACCGCAGCGCGCTGGGACCGCATCGGGGATGGCTTTTGACGGACGGCGTTTCCGCTGACACGATCGCCGCCCTGACCGGGGCCGAACCCCGCGACATCGCCCTCTACCACGAAGCGCTGACCCACGGCAGCAGCGGCGCGGGCGATTATCAGCGGCTCGAATTTCTCGGCGACCGCGTGCTCGGCCTCGTGATCGCGTCGGAGCTGTTCCGCCGCTTTCCCAAGGCGGCGGAAGGCGAGCTGTCGTCGCGTCTCCACGCGCTCGCGTCGGGCGAAACCTGTGCGCGGGTTGCGCAGGCGCTCGACCTCAACGCGCATGTCCGCTTCGGCGCACAGGCGATCGGCGACGGCGGGCGGCAAAGCGACAATATCGCCGCCGACGTGCTAGAGGCGCTGATCGGCGCGCTGTGGCTCGACCGGGGCGAAGACGCCGCGCGCGCCTTCATCACCGCCAAATGGGGCGACATGATCGAGGGGCAGGTCGCCGCGCCCAAGCACCCCAAGGCGGCGCTGCAGGAATGGGCGCTTGCGCGCAAGCGCAAGCCGCCCGAATATCGCCTTGTCCGCCGCGAAGGCCCCGACCATGCCCCGCGCTTCCGCGTCGCGGTCGCGGTCGGCAAGCTCGCCGAGGCGGAGGGCGAAGGCGCGTCGAAACAGGCAGCAGAAAAGGCGGCCGCGGCGGCGCTGCTCGAACGATTGGCACAGGAAGACAAGACATGACCCAGCGCTGCGGCTTCGTCGCCGTCGTCGGCGCGCCCAATGCGGGCAAATCGACCCTCGTCAACGCGCTCGTCGGCCAGAAGGTCGCGATCGTCAGCCCCAAGGCGCAGACGACGCGCACGCGGCTGATGGGCGTCGCGATGGACGGCGACGCCCAGATCGTCCTGATCGACACGCCCGGCATCTTCGCGCCGAACCGCCGGCTCGACCGCGCGATGGTCGCTGCGGCGTGGGGCAGCCTGGAAGAAGCCGAGGCGATCCTGGTGATGGTCGATGCCGCGGCAAAGCTCGGCGGGCGCGTCGAGCGCGTGCTCGAAGGCGTCGCGGGGCGGCCCGAGAAGAAATATCTGATCCTCAACAAGGTCGATCTGAGCAAGAAGGACAAGCTGCTCACCATCGCAACCGAACTTAATGCGAAGCTGCCGTTCGACGAAACCTTCTTCGTCGCGGCGAGCAGCGGCGACGGCGTGCCCGAGCTCAAGGCGCATCTCGCCGCCCTGATGCCCGAGGGGCCGTGGCATTTCCCCGAGGACGAGGTAAGCGACGCGCCCGAGCGGACGCTTGCGGCCGAGATCACGCGCGAACAGCTCTATCGCCAGCTCCACGAGGAGCTTCCCTATCAGTCGACGGTTGAAACCGAGCTCTTCAAGACGCGCCCCGACGGGAGCGCCGAAATCCACCAGCAAATCTATGTCGCGCGCGACAACCAGCGCGCGATCGTGCTGGGCAAGGGCGGCGCGCGGATCAAGGAAATCGGCGCCAGGGCGCGCGCCGAACTCGCCGAACTGATGGGACGCAAGGTCCACCTGTTCCTGCACGTCAAGGTCAAGGAAAACTGGGACGAGGACCGCGGCGTCTATCGCGACATGGGGCTCGACTGGGTCGATTGAGGCGCGCGTTCGGGAGTCCGTCTCATTGCTGGACGGCTGGAGCGAGATGGCTTCGGTTGTCGGGTCCGCGTCGTCGTTCCAAAGTTCAGCAAAGTTCAGCCTTGTGCGGCCGCCGCTGGCTTGCGTTCGCCTAACCTGCCGCGCCTGCTCCCGCCCGCGTCCGCAAACCGGGCCGTGACCGCGTTTATCCACCTATCGAAAGAGCCGAAACGGATGCTGGCACAGCCGAACAATGTAGGACAGCCATTATTGCAGCGGATGTCCGACTTGGGGTGGGTAGCAGTCATTGACGCTGTGGGGCCAAAGGAAGATAAGCTCGCTCCAATGAGCCGCTATCGTTACATATTTTTGTTTGCCGTTGTCGCGGCATTATTCCTTGGAAGCGTGACGGTTGCTATCTTTCGAGCTGACAAATGTTCAGACCAGGGCGGTATCACGGTTGGATTTATGACCCGCAGCCAGGGCTGCATAAAACAGTAGTCGTTTTTCGGGGTGCGGCCGCAATCGGTCGTTCACGGGCATTCGTCATCCCGGACCCTTCGACAAGCTCAGGACAGGCTTGATCCGGGATCCATTCACACGACGCTGCGCCTAATGGACCCCGGATCAAGTCCGGGGTGACGATATTCTATGTGTCCACAATCGGTCGCTCCCTGCCATCGCCCCAACCCCGGGCGCGAAGAACCGGGACCGTGGCTTACTCTTCCGCCTTCTTCTTTGCCGGCGCCTTTTTCGCGGTCGCCTTCTTCGCCGGAGCCTTTTTCTTCGGCGCCGCCTTTTTCTTGCCCTTCGCCGGCCCCTTGGCCGCCTTGGCGTCGATCAGCGCGACCGCTTCCTCTTCGGTCAGCGCGTCGGGCTCCATCGTCTTGGGCAGGGTCGCATTGGTCTTGCCGTCGGTTACGTAAGGCCCGAAGCGCCCCGCCATCAGCTTCATCTCGCCGCCGCTCGTCGGATGCGCGCCAAAGGTCTTGAGCGGCTCGGCCTTCGCGCGCCCGCGCCCGCCGCCATTCGCGGCGTCGGCGATGCGCGCAACGGCGGCGTTCATGCCGATCTCGAAGATTTCCGTGGTGCCGTTCAGCTTCGCATATTTGCCGTCGTGGAGCAGATAAGGGCCATAGCGGCCGAGCCCCGCGACGATCGGCTTGCCGCTTTCGGGGTGCACCCCGACATCGCGCGGCAGGCTCAAGAGCCGTAGCGCATAATCGAGGTCGAAATCCTCTGTCGGGATGTCCTTCGGGATCGACGAGCGCTTCGCTTCCTTGCCATCGCCGAGCTGGACATAGGGGCCGAAACGGCCGCTGCGCTTCGTGACGTCCAGCCCGCTGTCGGGATCGGTGCCCAGCGTCTCGGGCCCGGTATCGCCCGCGTCGCTGCCGCCCGGCTGCGCGAATTTGCGGGTGAACTTGCACTCGGGATAATTGCTGCACGCGATGAACGGGCCGAAGCGCCCGCCGCGCAGCGCGAGCCGACCGGTACCGCAATTGGGGCACAGGCGCGGATCGCTGCCGTCGCCCTTGTCGGGGAAGAGATAGGGGCCGAGGAATTCGTCGAGCGCCGCGGTGATCTCCGACGGCTTCTGCTCCATCACCTCGCCGGTGCGCGGCTTGAAATCGCGCCAGAAGCGGTCGAGTACCGCCTGCCACTGGGCGCGGCCGCCCGATACGTCGTCGAGTTCCTCCTCGAGCCCGGCGGTGAAATCATATTCGACATAGCGCCCGAAAAAACGTTCGAGGAACGCCGTCAGCAGGCGCCCGCTCTCTTCGGGGTGAAAGCGGTTCTTTTCGACCCGGACATAAGCCCGGTCCTTCAGCACCTGCAGGATAGAGGCATAGGTCGACGGACGCCCGATGCCGAGCTCCTCCATCTTCTTGACCAGGCTCGCCTCGGAATAGCGCGGCGGCGGCTGGGTCTCGTGCCCCTCGACCTCGACCCCGGTCTTCGCGGGGGCATCGCCCTTGCCCATCGCGGGGAGCAGGCGCGCGTCGTCGTCCTCGGCATCGTCGCGCCCTTCGTCGTAGAGCGCGAGGAAGCCGGGAAATTTCACGACCTGTCCGGTCGCGCGCAGCATCGTCTTGCCGGTGCCGTCGGTCAGGTCGACGCTGGTGCGCTCGAGCCGTGCCGACGCCATCTGGCTCGCCAGCGCGCGCTTCCAGATCAGCTCATAGAGCCGCGCATGGTCGCCGCTGCCCGCCTTGTCCTTCGAAAAGTCGGTCGGTCGGATCGCTTCGTGCGCTTCCTGCGCGTTCTTCGCCTTGGTCTGATACTGCCGCGGCTGATCGGGGACATAGCCGCCGTCGTAGCGGTCGGCGATCGCCTTGCGCGCGGCGCTGATCGCGCTGCCGTCCATCTGGACGCCGTCGGTCCGCATATAGGTGATCGCGCCGTCCTCATAGAGATTCTGCGCGACGCGCATCGTGTGGCTCGCCGAGAAGCCGAGCTTGCGGGCAGCCTCCTGCTGCAAGGTCGAGGTCGTGAAGGGCGGCGGCGGGTTGCGGGTGAGCGGCTTGGTTTCGACCGCATCGACGGTGAAATGCCCTGCCTTCACATCGGCTTCGGCGGCGCGCGCGTCGGCCTCGGTGCCGATCGACAGCCGCTCGATCTTGTCGCCGCGCCAGCGCGCGAGCCGCGCCTTGAACGGCGTGCCGCCCATCTCGAACAGCCCGGTGACCGACCAATATTGCTGCGGCACGAAGGCTTCGATCTCGCGCTCGCGCTCGACGATCATGCGCAGCGCGACCGACTGGACGCGCCCCGCCGATTTCGCGCCGGGCAGCTTGCGCCACAGCACCGGCGACAGGGTGAAGCCCACCAGATAGTCGAGGGCACGGCGCGCGCGATACGCGTCGATCAGATCGTCGTCGAGCCCGCGCGGATGCGCCATCGCGTCGGTCACCGCCTGCTTGGTGATCGCGTTGAAGGTCACGCGCTCGACCACCTGCGGCAGCGCCTTTTTATTGCGCAGCAATTCCTGCACATGCCAGCTGATCGCCTCGCCCTCGCGGTCAGGGTCGGTCGCGAGGATCAGGCGGTCGGCCTGCTTCGCCGCGTCCTGAATATCCTTCAGCCGCTTCGCCTTGTCGGGATAGAGCTGCCACTGCATCGCAAAGCCGTCGTCGGGATCGACCGAGCCGTCCTTGGGCGGCAGGTCGCGAACATGGCCATAGCTTGCCAACACCTTGAAATCGCGGCCGAGATATTTCTCGATCGTCTTCGCCTTGGCCGGCGATTCCACAATTACCAACTGCATGAAAAATCCGTTCCCCGGGAACTGTTACGCATATACGCGCGAGGCTTGCCGACGCTCCGCCCGTCGTCAAGAGGCATTTGGTGGCGCATCGCCCGCCTGTCAATCGGGATGCCTCAGACGCTTTCCAGAGCGTGAGCGGCTCCGACTGAACCAACCCCGAACGATCGTGCGTCCCCGCGAAGGCGGGGACCCATCTCCCGACGAATGAAGATAGAGCCCTTCGGCGATGGGCTCCCGCCTTCGCGGGAGCACACAGCTTGTTCAGTCAAAGACGATCACGCTCTAGGCCCGCCCCCCTGAAACCTTCCCGCCCGCATGGCGCTCGACGCGTCCGGCGAGTTCGAGTTCGAGCAGGACGAGCTGGACGACCGCGGCGGGGCGTCCCGATTGGCGCACCACCTCATCGACGAGCACCGGGGTCGGGCCGAGCAGGTCGGCGATGCCGGCGCGGTCGCCGTCGGCCGCCTCGACCGGGGGCGGCTCCGGCACGCGCGCCGGCGCGGGTTCGCGCAGCATCCTACGGTCGATCGGCCCCACCGCCTCCAGCACGTCGGCGGCGGACTGGACCAGCGTCGCGCCGTCGCGGATCAGCAGGTTGCAGCCCTGCGCGCGCGGGTCGATCGGCGACCCCGGTACCGCCATCACCTCGCGCCCATAGTCGCCGGCGCGGCGCGCGGTAATCAGCGAGCCCGATTTCGGCGCCGCCTCGATCACCACCGTTCCCGCTGCAAGTCCGGCGATGATGCGATTGCGCGACGGGAAATGGCGCGCCAGCGGTTCGGTGCCCGGCGGCTGCTCGGCGATCAGCAGCTGGTCGCTCCCGATCTTGTCCTGCAGCGCGGCATTTTCGGGCGGAAACGCGATGTCGATCCCGCTCGCGATCACCGCCGCGGTCGCGCCGCCAAGCGCGCCGACATGCGCCGCGGTATCGACCCCGCGCGCAAGCCCGCTGACCACCGTGACGCCTTCGGCGCCGAGGTCGATGGCGAGTTGGCGTGCGAAGCGGCACGCCGCCGCCGAGGCATTGCGCGCGCCGACGATCGCGACGCACGGCCGCCGCAACATCGCGGTATCGCCGCGCACGATCAGGACCGGCGGCGCGCTGTCGATTTCGCGCAGCAGCGGCGAATAGTCCGCCTCGTCGACAAAGACGTGCCGGGCGCCAAGCTCGGCGACGCGCGCAATCTCGCGCTCGGCGAGATCGGCGGGCGCGATGCGGACCTGTCCCCCGCCGCCGCGACCGGCAAGGTCGGGGAGCGCCGCGAGCGCCGCTTCGCCCGATCCGAAACGCTGCATCAGCTGGTGCCAGCTGGCCGGCCCGACCCGCGGCGTGCGGATCAGCCGCAGCCGCGCGAGCCGCTCGGCATGGGTCACGCGGCGTCCTTCTTGCCGCCGATACGCGGCTCGGTCCCGGCCCGCAGTCGCGCGATATTCTGGCGATGCCGCCACAGCGCGACCAGCGCGAGCCCGGCAAGCCCGACGGCATAGGCAGGATAGCCGAGAACGAAGGTCGCGATGGGCGCCGCCACGACGCCCGACATGCCGCCAAGCGACGAGATGCGCGTTACGCCCACCACGGCGAGCCAGACGAGCGCGAACGCCAGCGCGATCGGCCAAGCCAGGGCAAGGTAGAGGCCGAGCAGCGTCGCGATGCCCTTGCCGCCGCGGAACCTGAGCCACACCGGGTAGCAATGGCCGATCACCGCGGCGGCCCCCGCGGCGATCTCTCCCAGATTGCCCGTTTCCGGCGCGAAATGGCGCACGAGCAGGACGGCGACCGCCCCCTTTGCGCCATCGAGCAGCACCGTCCCCGCCGCAAGCCCCTTGCGCCCGGTGCGCAGCACATTGGTCGCGCCGATACTGCCCGACCCGATCTGCCGCAGATCGCCGGCGCCGAACGCGCGCGTCAGGATCATTCCGAAGGGGATCGAGCCGAGCAGATAGCCCGCCGCGATCAGCAGATAGATGGTCATGGCACTCCCCGGCTGGTTCGCCGGCACTGTGGCGATGTTGCGCCGGGCAATCAATGGATTCGGTGGCGGTTGTGGTCGGAACGGACGAAACCCCATCGGCGGACCTGATTGACCTCGCCCGAGCGCGTGCTAGGCGAAGCAGCATGCAGCCTCCCGCGCCCGACGCCCCCATCCTCTTCTTCGACAGCGGCCTCGGCGGGCTCACCGTGCTCGGGCCGACGCGGGCGCTGCTGCCGACCGCTCGAATCGTCTATGCCGCCGACTATGCCGGCCTGCCCTATGGGCAAAAGAGCGATGCCGAACTCGCGGCGCGCGTTCCCGCGCTGCTCGGGCGGCTTGCCGAACGCTACCAGCCGCGGCTCGCCGTGATCGCCTGCAACACCGCCTCGACGATCGCGCTCGCGCACGTCCGCGCCGCGCTCGACCTGCCGATCGTCGGCACCGTCCCCGCGATCAAGCCCGCGGCTGCGCTGAGCAAAAGCGGCGTCATCGGCGTGCTCGGCACCGAAGCGACCGTGCGCCAGCCCTATGTCGACGACCTCAGCGCCAGATTCGCGGCCGACAAGACCGTCCTGCGCCACGGCAGCCCCGGCCTCGTGACCGGCGCCGAGGCCAAGTTGCGCGGCGAACCGGTCGATCCGCACGTCATTACCCGCGCCATCGCGGGCCTGCGCGACCAGCCGGGCGGCGACAGGATGGATGTCATCGTGCTTGCCTGCACCCATTTCCCGCTGCTGCGCGACGAGTTGCAGGCGGCGGCCGGCACCGGCGTCGCGCTGATCGACGGCGCCGACGGCATCGCGCGGCGCGTTGCCGATCTGACCCGGGGCCAGCTGTGGCCGGCGGTCGCGGCGCCGGGCATCGCGGTCTTCACGCGCAGCGACGATCGACCGCCGCCGCCGCTCGCCACCCTCGCCCCGTTCGGCATTGGATCGATTGAGACAATTTGACCCAGGTTTGCGAATCGTTCGCACTGGCTTTTCGGGGGTTTCGGGGCTATCGGTCCGCCAAATATCGCCGCCGGAGGGGGCGGCGCACGCCGGAAACAACCCGCGGGGCTGCACACGTGAACTACAACGATATTTTCGCCCGGGCTATCGACCGCCTTCACGAAGAGGGCCGCTATCGCGTCTTCATCGATATCCTGCGCAACAAGGGCGCCTTCCCGAACGCGCGCTGCTTTGCCGGACATAATGGGCCGAAGCCGATCACCGTCTGGTGCTCGAACGATTATCTGGCGATGGGCCAGCATCCGAAGGTCATCGCCGCGATGGAAGAGGCGCTGCACGACGTCGGCGCCGGATCGGGCGGCACCCGCAACATCGGGGGCAACACCCACTATCATATCGACCTCGAGCATGAGCTTGCCGACCTGCACGGCAAGGAAGGCGCCTTGCTCTTCACTTCGGGCTATATCTCGAACGAGGCGACGCTCGGCACATTGGGCAAGCTGCTGCCCAATTGCATCATCTATTCGGACGAGCTCAATCACGCGTCGATGATCGCGGGCATCCGCAACTCGGGCTGCGAAAAGCGCGTGTTTCGCCACAACGATCTTGCCCATCTCGAGGAACTGCTCGCCGCCGACGATCCCGACGCAGCGAAACTGATCGCGTTCGAGGGCGTCTATTCGATGGATGGCGACGTTGCCCCGGTCCACGCGATCTGCGACCTCGCCGACAAGTATAACGCGCTGACCTATTGCGACGAAGTCCATGCCGTCGGCATGTACGGCGCGCGCGGCGGCGGCATCACCGAGCGCGACGACGCGGCGCACCGCGTGACGATCATCGAGGGGACGCTCGGCAAGGCCTTCGGCGTGATGGGCGGCTATATCGCGGCCGACAAGAATATCATCGACGTGATCCGCAGCTATGCGCCGGGCTTCATCTTCACGACCAGCCTGTCGCCGGTGCTCGTCGCGGGCGTCCTGGCCAGCGTCCGCCACCTCAAATCGTCGAGCGACGAACGCGACGCGCAACAAGCCTCGGCGGCGTATCTCAAGCAATGCTTTCGCGATGCCGGCTTGCCGGTGATGGATTCGGTAACCCACATCGTCCCGCTGATGGTCGGCGACCCGGTGCGCGCGAAGAAGATCAGCGACATCCTGCTCGCCGAATATGGCGTTTATGTGCAGCCGATCAATTTCCCGACCGTGCCGCGCGGCACCGAACGCCTGCGCTTCACCCCCGGCCCGGCGCACGACGAAGCGATGATGCGCGAGTTGACGCAGGCGCTCGTGGAAATCTGGGACCGGCTCGACCTTCAGCTTCAGAAGGCCGCGTGACCGCCGCACCGGGTTTCGACGAGGTCGTAAAGGGACGCCGCTCGATCCGCGGCTTCCTGGACAAACCCGTTCCCAAAGAGCTGATCGCAGAGGTAGTCGAGGTCGCGATGCGCGCGCCCTCGTCGTTCAACAACCAGTGCTGGAATTTCTCGGTCGTCACCGGCGCGCCGCTCGACGCGATCCGGCAGGGCAATACCGATGGTATTCTGGCGGGCCACCCCGACAGTCGAGAATTTCGGCGGTTCGACGGCATCGCCGACGAACATCGCGGCCGCCAGATCGAGATCGCCAAGCAATTGTTCGGCGCGATGGGAATCGAACGCGACGACAAGGAGGCGCGGCAGGACTGGGTGCTGCGCGGCTTTCGCCAGTTCGACGCGCCGGTCAGCATCGTCGTGACCTATGACCGCGTGCTGCTCGGCAGCGACATCGCGCCGTTCGACTGTGGCGCGGTGACCAACGCGCTCGTCAATGCCGCCTGGTCGCGGGGACTCGGCTGCGTGATCAACAGCCAGGGCATCATGCAGAGCCCGGTGGTCCGCGAACATGCGCGCATCCCCGACGATCAGGTCATCATGATCTGCGTCGCGATGGGCTGGCCCGACGACAGCTTTCCGGCCAACGCCGTGGTGTCGAACCGCAAGAGCATCGAGGAATCGGTGCGCTTCGTAGGGTTCGACACATAAGCCTCGCCGCGCGCGGGTTGCGGCGGGTTACTCGCCCGCCCCGCCCCACTTCGCCTCGTCCATTGCTTTCAGAATAGCTTCCGGTGTCGCCTTCTCATCGAACAGTTCGGTGATCTTGGTGAGCGATTCATTTTTGGCACCGTGCGGACTAAACAGGACCGGTGCCAGCACCTTGCGAGCCAGGGTCAGATCCTTTTCGATCACAAGCTCGCACCCGACGCGGATGCGCACGTCGGGTGACTGGGGCACGAGCTGGATCGCGCGCATGATCGCGGTAATCGCACCTTTGCTTGGTTTCTCGCCCGCGCCAGTGAAGGTGTCGTAATAGAGGACGAGCGGCAGCGCGAAATCGGGATCGGCGTGGTTGGCCTTGACGAACCACGCGCGCGCGGCTTTCCAGTCTTCGACGCTTTTGCGTTCGGCGGCGCGGCGCGCGAGCACCCGGCCCTTATAGACCATCGCCACAACCATATCGGGATCGAGCGCAAGCGCGCGGTCCGCCGCCGCCTCGGCCTCGGCATCATTCTTTGCGTCATATTCGATCTCTGCCATCGTCCGCTGGACGAAGGCGTCGTTCGGATAGTGTGCGGCGACCGGCCGCGCGTCCGCGACCAACACCGGCGCCGACTTCTCGTCCACGCCGCGGGCCGAGCGGATGCGATAGGGCATGATTGCTGCGGCTCCCGGCGACAATTCGCTGATCTCGATCTTTCCAGCGTTCAGCTTGTCGGCGGCTATGGTGAATACCTTCATGCCGCGAGTGCGGCGATAGGCTTCAAGGTCCTGATCGAGCTTGCCAAGATCGCCAAAGGCTTGCTCCGCAGCCTTGTCCCACGGCACACCGTTGTTCAGTAGAGCGATATATTTGACGAGTTGCCCGTCGCGTTCGCCGCCCAGTAGCAGATAGTGGGTGAACAGCCAGCCCGAGGCATAGAGTTGATCGACGTCATAGACCGATAATTCCTTGTCGTCGGACGCGAGCAGTTCCGAGGCACGCATGCGGCTGAACGCAGTTAGCGAATAGGAACGATCATTGTTGGGAAGACCAATGGTGATGCTGCCATCGCGGTTCAGGCGGCTGACCATGAAGAATTCCGCCATGCCTTCGGAAAGCCAGCGCGGATAATATTCGGTCGCGCTGCTCAGCAGCATATGATGCGCATATTCGTGAAACATTACCGCGCGCGCCGACAGATCGTCGCTCGACATGTCGGCCGGCATGAACGCGCGCGCACCCTCGAAGGAAGGAATATAAAAGCCTGCAACACCGGTGCTGCTGCTTCCCCCGGTGAAAAGTTTACGCAGATCGGTGAGGCTTGACATAAGATAGACATTGACCCGGTTGCGGCTCGATGCCTCCGTCTCGGCCTGTCCGGTGATGAGGCGCAGCGCGCTGTCGTAGAGCTCGAGTCGCTCCGAATATTCGCGGATCTGCTTTGCGTCCAAATCGCCATAGACCAGGAAGTGCGCGCTGCTTGCCTCGCGCCACTCGGCGTGGGCCGGACTGACGAAAAGGGCCGAAAGAGCGGCGGCAAGCCACCCCAGCGAATGAAAAAGGCGCATGATTCCCCCAGGAATATTCGATTCGCCGATCCTAGCGCGCCGTCCTCCAATTTCTACCCCCATAGGTCTAACTCGAAGCCGCAGGGGTCAGATTGGGCCGAGCTCGCGCCTCATGCCCCAGAAATGCGGGCCGCCGTCCGGCACGTCCCATTCGACCTGCGTTGCAAAGCCCAGCCGTTCGTAGAGCGGCACATTTTCGGGAGTCGCGGTTTCGAGCCAGCAGGGCAGCCCTTCGGCATCGGCGGCCGCGATCTGGGTGCGGATGATGCGTCCGCCATGGCCTTTGCCCTGCTCGGCCGGTCGTACGCCGACATAGTGGAGATACCAGAAACGGCCCTTTGGCCGGTGCGCGTCGATGCTGCCCTGCACCTTCAGCCCGCGCGGCAGGGCGGTGCCGAAAGTCGCCACCAACGGGATCACCGTGCGCAGAAATTCCAGGGGGCCGCTTTCCGCCTGTCCCGGAGCGCGCCACAGCGAGGCGGCTTCGTCGCCGGTCGAGCGCAGCACCTTGCCCGCCCGCGCATCGGAAGGCACCAGAACGCGAAACAATCCGCGGAGCGCGCGGGCGCGGTGCACGGGATCGGGCAATATCCACGACAGTGCCGGGTCGGTCTGGAAGGCCTGAGCGAGTGTTTCCATCACCTCGGCAAGCTGATCGCGGCGCGCTTCGGCTATGTCCCCGTTCATTCCCATCATCCCCTTTACCGGGCAGGATAGCAGCAATTCAGCCGCGCGCGAGACCCCCGCGTACCGCATAACCGCGATAGAGGCTGCGGCAATAGCCGCCGGTGCTGCCCGTCTCCTCCGCGAGCGCCATGATCGCGCGCGCGATTCCGGCCCGCGGGGCGACGTGGAAGCGCGCAAGCCAGCCGAACAGGGCGCGCCGCCACAGCAACGGCCAACCGTCCTGTTGCCCGAAATCGACGAGTTCGAGCCGCCCGCCCGGCGCGACGCAGCGCGCCGCCTGGGCGAGCGCACCTTGCCATTCGGGGATCATCGACAGCGCATAGCTGATGAAAACGCGATCGAAGGTCGCGCGCCCGAACAGCGCGGACGGCCCGAAATCGCACGCATCGCCCTGCGTAAGCGTCGCGCGATCCGCAAGTCCCGCCTTCGCCACTGCGCCGCGCGCGGTTTCGAGCATCGCTTCGGATATATCGACGCCATAGAGACGGGCCTCGGGCCAGGCCCTTCCGACCGCGATCAGATTGCGACCCGTCCCGCAGCCGATTTCGAGGACCGATCCCCCCGGTGGCGGCGCGAGATCGGCAATCAGCCCGTCGCGGCCGAGCAGATAATATTTGCGGGTCGCATCATAGATATGGCGTTGGGTACGATAGACCCCGTTCATCAGGTCGGCATGGCCGCTCGCCACGATCACCCCTCCCGCAACACATAAAGGTGAACCCCGCCATAAATCGCCGAGCGGTCGCGCCGCGTATAGTCGCGCGATTCTTCGGCGCGATACGTCCAGCGCGTCAGTAGATCTTCGGGAAGGCGTCCGGGCAGCAGGCTCGGTTCCGCCGCGGTGCGGAACAGGACCCGTGCGTTGGGCCGCGCGGTCCGCGTAACCTCTGTCCACAGCGCCGCGAGCTGCGTGTCGGTCATCCAGTCCTGCGCGTCGAGGAACACATAGCGGTCGAAGCTGCCGGCATCGGAGGCGGCGAGCATGTCGGTCATGTTGGCGTGGCGCAGCGATACGCGACCGGCACGCGTCCTGATCGCGTCATAGCTCGACGGCTCCAGATAGGGCGGCAGCGGCGCCGACGGCGCCCTGCCATAACCGCGTCCGAACGCCTGCCAGGCGAAATAATTGTCGTCGAGCGGAAAATCGCACACGAGTTTTTCGAGCCGGCGGCGCAACACATCGGCCATCGGCCGGCCGCTCGCCAAGGCGTCATATTGCGCGGGCGGGATGCCCAGGCCAAAGAGCGACGACCGCTGGTCGGTGATCCATCGCACGAGCTTGCGGTCGAAGACGGGCGCCAGCTTCGCATCGAAGAACGCGCGCTGGTCGGCGACCGACTTCGCCTCGAGCAATTGACGCGGATCGACGCCGTGCAGCCGGGCGGCGACATGCGCGAGACCGATGAAGTGCCCGAGCAGCCCGCGTTTGTAGAGGCCCCGCGCGAACCCGTCGATACGGCGGCGCCCGGTCGGGCCGCGCCCCTCCCAATAGCGGCGCGTCGCCTCGTCGAGGTGCGGCGCGATATGGGTGCGATAGGCGGCGATGTTGGCGGGGCTGTCCGCCTGGGCAAGCAGGCGATGGAAATGCGCGTGGTCGGGCAGGTACAGGGCCGCGGCGCGCTTCAGATTGTTCAGCGCGACGTGCGCACGGTTGAGGTCGACCGCGACGATAGCGCCGGGATCCGCCAGAAGATAGGACAGGACGTTGCAGCCGCCGCTCGCGATCGTTGCGATCCGCTGGCCGGGTTCGATCGCCAGCGCCTCCATGTCGACGACCGGGTCTTCCCATATTTGCGCATAGACCAGACCCTTGAAAGCAAAGGCGAAGGCGCGATCGAGCAGGCGTTGCCGTTGCGCAGCGTCGGTGCGGACGACCGCCGCGGCGATCTTGTGGTCTGGGCGAGTGGCCATGAGCGTCTTTCCGGAACGATGAACAGTCCGGGGCCGCCCATGACAGGCTTCGATGCCGTTTCAGCGTCGGATCGATGACAAACGGGCGACAAAGCGAATTTGCCTGTCGCCCGTCCGCAACATCAGTCGCGACAATAGCCTTCGCCGGTTTTGACGATCAGGCATTCGGTCTTGCCGGCGAGATATTTGAGGCCGGTGTCGTCGCCGTTGCCGCGGTGCAGGCTCAATTCCTCGCCGCCGCGCGTGAACTTGATACCATGCTCGCTGTCCCGGCCATCGTAGGTTCCCTTGGTGTCGAGGTCCGACTGCATCTCGAGCCGGTAATGCTCGGGCTCGGTCGGAGTGATCGTCACATACATGCCCTCGACCCCGATCCACTTGCCCGCCCAGCTGGCAAAGCGGTGCTCCCCGGACGCCGGATCGGTCCCGGACTCGACCGGCGTCGTCCCGTCTGCGGGTTCGGCGCTTTCAACCGGGACTTCGGTGGTCGTGGTCGCGCCCTGTTCGGGTGCGGGGGCCTCGGCCTTCTCGCACCCGGCGAGCAACACCAGCGCGGTCGAAGCGGCCAGGATCATGGATGTCTTCATCGTGCGTCTCCTTCTTCGGGCCAAACGCCCCGCGACGAATAAGTTTCCGTCAGGCCGCCAGTATCCCGGCATAATGTTTCGCATCGACATTGCCGCCCGACAGCGTGACGAGCGTGGCTTCGCCCGGCGCGACCTTGCCTGCGAGGATCGCCGCGAGCGCCGCCGCGCCGCCGGGCTCGACGACGAGGTGCAGCCGCTCGAACGCGACGCGCATCGCGTGGCGCACTTCCTCGCGCGTCACCGCGACCCCGCGCACGCCGCGCGCCTGCAATACCGCGAAGTTGATCGGCCACGTCTGCGGTGTCTGGAGCGCATCGCATTCGGTGGGGTAGCTCATATCCTCCACCGACAGGATCTCGCCGGCCGCAAGGCTGCGCGTCACATCGTCCCAGCCTTCGGGCTCTACCGCGACGATTTCGGCGTCGGGGCAGGCAAGCGCGAGCCCCGCCGACAGCCCGCCGCCGCCGCAACAGGCGACGACCGTGTCGGGCCCGTCGATCCCGCGCGCCGCGAGCTGCGCACGCGCCTCGATCCCCGCGGTCCCCTGCCCTTCGATGATCCACGGATCGCCATAGGCATGGACGAGTGTCCCGCCGTTCTGGTCGAGCAGCTTGGCCGCGACGGCATCGCGCGATTCGCTGACGCGGTCGTAGAGGACGACGTCGGCGCCGAGCGCGCGCGTCGCGGCGAGCTTCATCGCCGGCGCATTGCTCGGCATCACGATCGTCGCCTTGATCCCCAGCCGCTTCGCCGCCCATGCGACGCCCTGCGCATGGTTGCCGCTCGACACGCCAACGACCCCCGCCGCCGCCTGTTCGGGTGTGAGGTCGGTCAGCCGGTGCCATGCCCCGCGAATCTTGAACGCGCCGACCGGCTGGAGGCATTCGGCCTTGCACCACAGCGTCACCCCGTCGACCTCGAGCGGCAGCAGCGGCGTCTGCGGAAGGAGCGCAGCGACTTTCGCCGCGGCGCGTTCGATACCGGCCAGGCTCGGCGCGCGTTCGGGGTCGAGCAGGGGATCGGGGCTTTGCTGTGTCATGGCTTCGTCCTATAGGGCGCGGCATGGATGACAAGCGGCGACAGGCCGCGACAGGAGATTTTTCGATGAGCAAGGTTCTGGTCATCGGCGCAGGCGGCGTCGGTTCGGTGGCGGTGCACAAAATGGCGATGAACGCCGACATCTTCCCCGACATCACCCTCGCCAGCCGCCGCAAGTTCAAATGCGACGCGATCGCCGAGTCGGTGAAGGAACGCACCGGCGTGACGATCCGCACCGCCGAGGTCGACGCCGACCACATCGACGCCACCGCGGCGCTGATCCGCGACGTCGGCGCGACGCACGTCGTCAACCTGGCGCTGCCCTATCAGGACCTGACGATCATGGAGGCGTGCCTGTCGACCGGCGCGCACTATCTCGACACCGCCAACTATGAACCGCGCGACGAGGCGAAGTTCGAATATCACTGGCAGTGGGCCTATCAGGATCGTTTCAAGGACGCCGGGCTGATGGCGCTCCTCGGCTCGGGTTTCGATCCCGGCGTGACGAGCGTCTTCACCACCTGGCTGAAGAAGCATCATTTCGAGCGGATCGACACGCTCGACATCCTTGACTGCAACGGCGGCGATCACGGCCAGCATTTCGCCACCAACTTCAATCCCGAGATCAACATTCGCGAAGTGACCGCGGTGGCGCGGCACTGGGAAAACGGCGAATGGGTCGAAACCCCGCCGATGTCCGTGAAACAGCCGTTCGATTTCGAAGCGGTCGGGCCCAAGACGATGTACCTCATGTACCACGAGGAAATCGAAAGCCTGAAGACCCACTTGCCGGAGATCGGGCGCATCCGGTTCTGGATGACCTTCGGCGACGCCTATATCCAGCATCTCACCGTGCTCCAGAACGTCGGCATGACCCGCATCGACCCCGTGATCTACGAGGGCAAGGAGATCGTCCCGTTGCAGTTCCTGAAGGCCGTGCTGCCCGAACCCTCGAGCCTTGGCGAGACGACCAAGGGAAAGACCAATATCGGCGTGATCGCGACCGGCCTGGGCAAGGACGGCAAGGAAAAGACGCTCTACCTCTACAATATCTGCGACCATGAGGACGCCTATGCCGAGACGGGCAACCAGGCGGTCAGCTACACCACCGGCGTCCCGGCGATGATCGGCGCCGCGATGATGGTCACCGGCACCTGGTCGGGCAAGGGCGTGTTCAACATGGAACAGATGGACCCCGACCCCTTCATGGACATGCTGATGAAGCACGGCCTGCCGTGGCAGGTGAAGGAACTGGACGGACCGCTGGACTTTTAGTTCAGGCGTTACCGTCGATCCGTTCGTGCCGAGCCTGTCGAAGCACCGTCCTTCCTTTCCGCATTGCAGAGACGGAACGGCCCTTCGACAAGTGCAGGACGAACGGATAGCAAGGTGGATTTGCACGGGATCGGTATGAAACGCCTCCCGCATTCTCGATTGATCCGGTAATCTGGCATATCTCGGCAGCCACTCCGATATCGACTGGCACCCGGCCTTTTTCGGAGAGCCGCTAATCGTCGGGGTTAGGGATATCCGAATATAATCTGATGGAATGCTCCCAATGATCGCCTACCTCCTTCCCATCGGTCTTCTCTTCGTCTCCAACATCTTCATGACCTTTGCCTGGTACGGGCATCTCGGCGACCTTTCGCGCCCGATCTGGCTCGCCGTGCTGCTCGCCTGGGGTTTGGCCTTCTTCGAATATTGCCTTGCCGTGCCCGCGAACCGCATCGGCTATGGCGTTTATAGCGCCGCCGAACTCAAGACCTTGCAGGAAGTCATCACCCTCATCATCTTTGCGGGCTTCGCGGTCTTCTGGCTCGGCGAAAAGCTGACGGTAAATCATTTCATCGGCTTCTCGCTGATCGCGGCGGGCGCATTCTTTATCTTCAAGGGGCCGATCGCGGCCTGACGACAGGATATTCGACCCATGGAAACCCGTGCCGGCGACCCCGGAGCTTTCGCCACGTTCGACCTCGACCGCGTCCCCTCGCCCGCTTTCGTGGTCGACGCGGCAAAGGTACGTGCCAACCTCGCGATGCTGCATCATATCGGCGACGCATCGGGCGCGCGGGTGCTGGCGGCGCTCAAGGCCTTTTCGATGTGGTCGCTCGGGGACACGGTGGCCGAATATCTCGACGGCGTCTGCGCCTCGGGCCTCTTCGAGGCACGGCTGGGGCGCGAGGAATATGCCGGACCGGACGGAGACCGCGAGGTCGCGACCTATTGCGCGGGCTACAAGGAAGCCGACCTGCCCGATATCGCGCGCCTGTCCGACCACCTCATCTTCAATTCGCCGGGCCAGCTCGCGCGCTTCCGCCCGTTGCTCGACAGCCTGCGGACGCAAGGCGAGACGTTCGACATCGGGCTGCGCATCAACCCGATGCACAGCGAGGGAGAGGTTGCGAAATACGACCCGGCGGCGCCGTGCAGCCGGCTCGGCTTTCCGGTGACGCAATTGCTTCCCGAGCATATGGAGGGCGTTGACGGCATCCACATGCACAGCTTGTGCGAACAGGATTTCCCGCCGCTCGAACGAACATGGCATGCGGTGCAGCCGATGTTGCGTCCCTTCTTCCGCCAGCTCAAATGGATCAACTTCGGGGGTGGCCACCATGTGACGCGTGCCGATTATCAGACGGGCGACCTGATCGCCTTTCTGAAGCGCGTGCGCGCCGAGACCGATTGCGACGTGATGATCGAACCCGGCGAAGCGGTCGCGCTCGACGCCGGCATCCTCGTCGGCGAAATCCTCGACCTGTTCGATAATGGCATGCCCATCGGCATTACCGACATCAGCGCGACGTGCCACATGCCCGACGTTATCGAGGCACCCTATCGCCCGGCCATGCTTGGCGAAGCGAGCGAGGGCGCAGCAGTGCGCCTCGGCGGCCCGTCGTGCCTCGCCGGCGACGTGATCGGCGACTATCGCCTACCCGGAGGCGCGCGTATCGGCCAGCGTTTCGCCTTTCTCGACCAGGCGCATTATTCGATGGTCAAGACCAACAGCTTCAACGGCGTGCCGCTGCCGTCGATCTGGCTGTGGGACAGCGAGAGCGACGACCTGCGCGAAGTGCGGCGTTTCGGCTATGAGGACTTCAAGACGCGGCTGAGCTGATTTCCGCCAGCGCCGCGTGGATGTCGCTGACGACCACCGATCCCTCGCCGACCGACGAGGCGACGCGCTTGACCGAACCCTTGCGGACGTCGCCGACGGCATAGATGCGCGGCCAGCTCGTTTCATAGCGACTCGGCATCCGGTCGAGCGACCAGCCCGCGCGAACCAGTTCGAGCGGCGCGATATCGCCGCCGGTCTTCACGAAGCCGCGCTCGTCGCAGACCATTTCCCCGGGCAGCCAGCCGGTATTCGGTCGCGCGCCGATAAACAGGAACAGGAATCCGCAATCGCACACGCCCTCGACGCCGGTGTCGCGGCAGCGATAGGTGATGCGACCCAGCCGCCCATCACCGTCCTCGCCGGGGTGCAGGCCGACGACGTCGGTCGACGCGATGATCTCTATATTCGGATGTTCCTCCAGCCGTTTGACCAGATATTCGGACATCGTTTCGCGCAGGCTGGAGCGGCGGAAAATGACGTGCACCTTGCGCGCGAAGCTGGCGAGATAGATGGCACCCTGTCCCGCCGAATTGCCGGCGCCCACGACCGTGACCTCTGCATTGCTGCACAGCTGCGCCTCCATCGGCGTGGCCCCGTAAAAAATGCCACGCCCTTCAAATGCTTCGATGCCGTCGATCGGAAGGCGTTGATATTGCGCGCCGCTCGCGATCACGACCGCGCGGCTGCGCAGGCGCCGCCCGTCGGCCAGGGTCAGGCAATAGGCGTCGGCGTCGCGCTCGATCGCGCTCGCACGCACCGGAGCGACGAGCCGCGCGCCGAATTTCTGGGCCTGCACCGTTGCGCGGCGCGCGAGTTCATTCCCCGAAATCCCGGTCGGAAAGCCAAGGTAGTTTTCGATCTTCGACGAGGTGCCCGCCTGACCGCCCGGCGCGAGCGAGTCGATCGCGATCACCGTCAGCCCCTCCGACGCCGCATAGACCGCCGCCGCAAGCCCGCCCGGACCGCTGCCGACGACGATCACGTCGGCCGTCGCGCCGTCGGGCAACAGGTCGAGGCCGAGCCCGGCGGCGAGTTGCTCGGGCGTCGGCTGCACGAGCACGTCCGCCGCCCCGAGGATCGTCACGGGCAATTGCGCCTCGTCGATTCCGCGTTCGGCGAGCAGATGCGCCGCGACCGGACCGTCGGCGGGATCGAACCAGCGGTGCGCGACCCCATGCTTGGCGAGGAGGTCGCGCAGCGCATAGACGCCGCGGTCGCGCGCGCTGCCGATGACGATGACGGCGGCAAATCCGCGGCGGTTGCTGAATTCGCGCCGCGCCGCAAAGATGCGCACGAAAATATCCGAATAATGCGAATTGGCGGCGATCAGCCGCTGAAAGCTTTCATGCGGGATCCGCAGTATCTCGCCCTCGACGCCCATTTCGACGCGCGACAGGTGGCGTTGGCCGGTCAGGACCGACAGGTCGCCCGCGAACTGCCCGCGTTCCATCCAGCCGACCCTCTTGGGCCCGTCATCGGAGTTGGCGAAGATATGCACCTCGCCCGACAGCGTGACGATACAGTCGGGCGCCACCGCGCCTTCGACGATCAGAAGATCGCCCGCCGCGTGCGACTCGACCGTGCCCCACGCAACCAATTCGGTCAGTTCCGCGTCGGTAAAGGTATGATTCACATCTGCAGGAGAGGTCATTTGGACGATTTCCCTGATACCGCGACGCGGCGGGCGGCGGCGCGTCATCCGCCGTTTCTAGCGGTTGGAGAGGCGGGCGCAAGCAAGCGGCGGCCACGAAATTCCGTTGCCAAGGGGTCTTTACACAAAGCCCCCCCGCCCATATATGCGCACCCCGCTGCCCCAGGGGGACTTCCAATAACCGCAAGGCAGCCTTTGTCGTCTAACTTTACCTTTGGGGGTCCCTTGAATTGCACAAGCATCATAGCGCCCACGGGCTGATTCAGGCACTTTCGCCGATCGAACCTGTTACGCTTGTCCGCCCGCACGCCGCGCGGCGCGCAGCGCGTTTCTTTATCGAGCGATTTCCCGGCACGACCATGTATGCGGTCAAGGCGAATCCCTCGCCCGACCTGCTGCACGTGTTGTGGGACAGCGGTGTGACTCATTTCGACGTTGCCTCGATCGCCGAGGTGCGCCTGGTCTCGCGCGAATTGCCGCAGGCGACTCTCTGCTTCATGCACCCGGTCAAGGCCGAGGAGGCCATTTCCGAAGCCTATTGGAAGCATGGGGTGCGGACCTTCTCGCTCGACACAATGGACGAGCTTGAGAAGATCGTGCGCGCGACCGAAGGCGCGCAGGATCTCAACCTGCTCGTGCGGCTGCGGGTGTCGTCGGACCATTCCAAGCTCAGCCTTGCCGCGAAGTTCGGCGCCGAGCCCGAGGACGTCACCGAATTGCTGATGGCGACGCGCCAGGCCTCCGACGCGCTCGGCATCTGCTTCCACGTCGGCAGCCAGGCGATGACCCCGCATGCCTATGCGCAGGCGATGGAGCGCGTACGCACCGCGATCGTCGCGGCATCGGTCACGGTCGATATCGTCGATGTCGGCGGCGGCTTTCCGTCGTCCTATCCGGGCATGGAGCCGCCGCCGCTCGACGCCTATTTCGAGACGATCCACCGCAGCTTCGAAAGCCTGCCGATCAGCTATTCGGCCGAGCTCTGGTGCGAACCGGGTCGCGCGCTTTCGGCCGAGTACAGCTCGCTCGTCGTTCGCGTCGAAAAGCGTCGCGGCGAAGAGCTTTACATCAACGACGGCGCCTATGGCGCGCTGTTCGACGCCGCGCATGTCGGCTGGCGCTTCCCCGTCACGCTGCTGCGCCAGCCCGAAAGCGAGGCCGAACTCGTCGCCTACAGCTTCTATGGCCCGACGTGCGACGACCTCGACCATATGGCCGGGCCTTTCTACCTGCCCGCCGACGTGAAGCCCGGCGACTTCATCGAAGTCGGCATGCTCGGGGCCTATGGCTGTGCGATGCGGACGAAGTTCAACGGATTCGGAGCCGAGGAAATTCATGTGGTCAGCGACGAACCGATGGTGAGCCTCTACACCGGGGTCGTCGACGAACCCGAACGCCGGACCGCGACCGTCACCAAATTGTTCTGACGAAAAAGCCAACGATCGAGACAAGGGGCCGGCGCAGCGTTGCGACCGGCCCTTTTTCTGTCGCGCCGCCGATTGCGCATTCCATTTCGATCTGCAACTGTTCGCGCGGCAACGAGAGAGCAGATGGGGAGATATGCGTGAAGATGCCCAACCTGGACAAGTTTCGCCGCGCCACCCCGACCCCGTTCGCCGGACGCCCCCGCCGATGACGATGCTGAAAGGCATACGCATCGTCGACCTGACCACCGTCATCTTCGGCCCCTATGCGACGCAGATGCTCGCCGACCTCGGCGCCGAGGTCATCAAGGTCGAGACGCCGGGCATCGGCGACGTGTCGCGCTATCTGGGCAGCGGCGTACCCGACCCGACGATGGGATCGATCCACCTGACCGTGAACCGGGGCAAGCGCTCGATCGCTCTCGACCTCAAGCAGCCGGAGGACGCGGCGGTCCTGCGCGACCTGATCGCCTCGGCGGACGTCTTTTTTCACAATGTCCGCGGCAAGGCGATCGCTCGGCTCGGTTTCGATTATGCGGCCTGCAAGGCGATCAAGCCCGATATCATCTACGTCCATGCGACCGGCTTTGGACAGACCGGCCCTTATGCGGACCTTCAGGCCTATGACGACGTCATCCAGGCGGCGACGGGCACGACCAGCCTGCTGCCGCGCGTCGACGGCGATCCGCGCCCGCGCTACTTTCCCTCGCTGATCGCGGACAAGATCGCCGGGCAGTTCGGCGCACAGGCCATCCTTGCCGCGCTGGTCCACAAGCTGCGCACGGGCGAAGGACAGGACGTCGAAGTGCCGATGTTCGAATGTTTCGCGGCTTTCATGCTGACCGAGCATCTGCGCGATGCGACGCTCGCCCCCCCGCTCGGGCCCGCCGGCTATCCGCGACAACTCGACCCGACGCGGCAGCCCTTTCCCACCGCCGATGGCTATCTGGCCATCGTCCCCTACACGCCTGAATCGACGCTGCGGCTGATGACGCTTCTCGGCAGCGAAACGCTGCTCGCGACGGCGGAATATGAGGCCGCCAAGTCGAAGGGCGAGCATATGGCGCTGATATATGCCGAAATCGCGCGCCGAACGCCCGCAAAGACGACGGCCGAATGGCTGGCAATCTTTGCCGCGAACGATATTCCCGCAATGGCGGCGCGCGATCTCGACGCGATCAAGGATGACCCGCATTTTGCCGCGACAGGCTTTTTCCGTCGGCGCGAGCATCCCGATGTCGGGGCCTTCGACGAAATGCAGCCGCCGGTCCGATATGGCGCCGCGACGCCGCGCGACCTGGGCTTCGCACCGCGTATCGATGGCGATGGTCGAGCAATCCGTGCCGAACTGAAGCCGGAGCGCGACGATGCTTTGTGATTGCAAAGTGGCGCGCCCGACGTAGCATCGCAGCCACGCGGCCCGGGTCGTCAAGGCGCCGTGAGGTAAACAAGAGGGGGAAGATATGTCGGACAGCATCCTCGCACCGGGGGCCGTTCTCGCACTTTGGACGCTTATCATGCTCATCTGGATGGCCGCCACGCGCTTTCCGGCGATGGCGAAGGCCGGGATCGACGTCAAAGCAGCGCAGCCAGGGGGACGCGGCGTCGATCTGGAAACGGCGTTGCCGCCAAGCGTGAATTGGAAGTCGCACAATTACACCCACCTGCTCGAGCAGCCGACCATCTTCTATGCGGTGATCGTCTTCCTGCACCTGTCGGGCGGCGACGTCGGCTACACGCGCTGGATCGCCTGGGCCTATGTCGGTTTGCGCATCGTTCACAGCATCTGGCAGGCAACGGTCAATCGCATCCCGGTGCGCTTCGCGCTGTTTGCGCTCTATACGCTGTGCCTGTTCGCGCTTTCGGTGCTCGCGGTCATCGCGACGCTGGGTTGAGGAGAGTAGGATGACCGATACGAATGCGATTCTCGGACCCGTCGCGACGCTCGCGCTCTGGTCGATGATAATGTGGGTGTGGATGTACGCAACGCGCATTCCCGCCATGCAGCGCGCCAAGCTCGACGCGGCGAAGATGGTCGGCGGCACCGGCAGGAATCTGGACGACGTGTTGCCGCCCGAAGTCCAGTGGAAAGCCCATAATTATAATCATTTGATGGAACAGCCGACGGTCTTTTACGCCGTGGCCATCGCCTTGGCCGTTGGCGGCATGGGCGGCGGCCTCAATGCGCAGATTGCCTGGGCCTATGTCGGGCTGCGCATCGTTCACAGCCTGATTCAGGTGACGATAAACCGCGTCATGTGGCGCTTCCTGGTCTTTGCGTTGGCGAGTATCGCCTTGCTGGCGCTGTGCCTGCACGCTTTTCTGGGCTTCGTGATCTATTGATCAACGGCTGAAACGCGCGGCCAGTTCCACATGGGTCGACCAACGGAACTGGCCGACAGGCCTGACGCGGTCGAGACGATATCCCCCCGCCACCAGGATTTTCGCATCGCGGGCAAAGCTCGCAGGATTGCAGCTGACATAGGCGATCGTCGGCGTTGCCGACTGCGCAAGCTGCCTGACCTGCTCCTCTGCACCGGCGCGCGGCGGGTCGAGGATTACGGCGTCGAAGCGGTCGAGTTCGGCGGGCACCAGCGGACGACGGAACAGGTCGCGGTGTTCGGCCGCGACCAGCGCGCGAGCGCGGTTCGCAGCTCCCTTTAGCGCCAGGATCGCGTCGCGAGCGCCCTCGGCGGCATAGACCTTGCGCCCGGCGCACAGCGACAGGGCGAATGTGCCGACACCGGCGAACAGATCCGCGACGGCGGCCGCGTCGCCGATCGCGCCCGAGACGGCATCGACGAGCGCGGCCTCGCCCGCCGCCGTGGGTTGCAGAAAGGCAAAGGGCGGGACTTCGACCACGACCCCGCCAAAGCGCATCGTCGGCGGTTCGGGTTGCCATATGGTTTCAAGGCCGTCGCCCTGATCGATCGCCAGCCGGGCAAGGGCATGCGTCCCCGCAAACTCCTGTAACGCCATTGCGGCATCGAGTCCTTCCGCTCGCACGCCCTCCAGTATCAATTCCACGCCTTGATCGAGGCGCTGAAGCTTTACCTTAACAGGGCGTCGCTGCGGGGCGATGTCCGATAGCAGCGCGCGGATCGGCGCGACGAGCGCGAATAGCTCCGGCAACAGCAACGCACATTCGCGCATATCGACGATCTGGTTGCTTTGCGCCGCGTTGAAACCGAGCGCGACCTGCCTGCCCGTCTTGAGCGCGGTCAGCGCCGCACGGCGGCGGCTGAGGGCCGGGGAGAGCCAAGCCGTCTCGATCTCTCCTGCGCCGACCTCCTGCGCTGTGAGCGCCCCGGCGACGCGATCGCGCACGAACGCCGCGAGCGCATCTTCGGACACATGCTGCAACTGGCAACCGCCGCATTTTCCGAAATGCCGGCAGACCGGCTGCGCACGGTTGGGTCCGGGCATCAGCGTCCCGTCGGCCGCCAGCCTGTCGCCGGGCACACCGCCCGCGACATGGCGACCATCCGCCGTTACGCCATCGCCGCGCGCCGCGATGCGCTCGATCAGTTGTCCCTCGGTCATGCCCTTACCAGATCATCCGCCACAAGGTTGGGGCCGATAGCCTTTGCGCGGGCGATATGCCAGCCTACGGCGGCGACCGCCGCATCGAACGCGTCGGCTTGGCGTGCGAGCATCGCCCCGCAAGCCCCGGCGAGCACATCGCCGGTGCCTGCGGTCGCCAGCCAAGCGCAGCCCGGCCATGCCGCTGCGACGCGGTCATCGGGGGCCGCGATCACGGTATCGGCGCCCTTGTAGATTATGACCGCGCCGCTGCGCCGGGCCGCGACGCGCGCGCGATCGATCTTGCTGCCGGGCAACCCCGGAAAAGCGCGCGCAAACTCGCCTTCGTGCGGTGTCAGGATCGCCCTGTGCCCCGCAAGTTCGGGCAAGGCCGAGGCGATCGCCGCCGCATCGAGGACGAGCGGCTTGCCGCTGCCCAGTGAGACCATGACGTCACGATCCAGCGCGGCGCTTGCCGGATAGCCGGGGCCGATCACGACCGAGCCCAGTCGCGTGTCGCCCAGCCGGGTTGCATAGCCGGCGCCGTCTTCGGCGATCACCGCTTCGAACGGAGCCCGCGTTCCGCCACTCAATACCACATAGCCGGCACCGGCGCGCAACGCCGCGCCAGCGGCAAGGCCCGCCGCGCCCGTCATCGGTCCCGCCCGCACCATCGTCATGCCGCGAGTGAACTTGTGGGCAGATGCACCGGGCACGTCGACATCGAAGCGGGGCAGGCTGCGCATTGTCCGTTCGGCCTCGATCCCGATGGACGCGAGCAAAACGCGGCCGCACTGCCGGGCGGCGGGCAGCAGCAGGTGCGCCGGCTTGAGTGCGCCGAGCGCCAGCGTGATGTCGGCGGGAAGCGGGGGAGTCCAGTCGTGAACAGCATCGGCGTCGACCCCGCTGGGCAGATCGACGGCAAGGACGCGGCCAGAGGAAAAGCGCCGCAATTCCTCCGCCGGATCGCTGGCCAGCGGTCGGGTCAGGCCAACGCCGAACAGGGCGTCGACCACAACGGGCGCAGGGGCGATGTCGCCGGTCCAGGGTTCCACGGGCCCCGACCATCGCTCGCGTGCCGCGCGCGCCAGGTCGGTCTTCGGATCCGACAGCGCGGCAACGCGCACATCGGCGCCGCGTTCGACAAGCCTTTGCGCAGCGACATATCCATCGCCGCCGTTATTCCCCGGTCCGCACAATATCAGAATTGGCGCTCCCGCCGCGACCCGCCCCGCAAGATCGGCAACGGCGTTGCCCGCGCGTTCCATCAATCGGGTCAGCGACGCGCCGTTCCCGACGCACGCGGCTTCGGCGGCGCGCATTGCCTCGCTGGTCAGAATGGGGGCGTCGGCCGGAACGGACATACCCGACCCTAGCATGCCCCGCGCGAAAATCGCTTCAGTTTCCGCCGCTGGTATTCGCGGGCAGGCGATAGCGGTCCTTGCCGACCGCGACCTCGATCACATCGTCGCCGATTATGGTGACTTTGGCCGGCGCAGACCCGTCCGCCGAAACGACGCCACGTCCGTCGGTGGCGATCGCCAGGCGGCGATAGCCGCTATCCGCGCGCCCGACGACGAGTACCGTGCCGTCGGCGCTGCTCATTTCGTCGAGCGTACAGGTTCGGTCGAAATTCTTTGCACCTTCCAGCGCGCAGTCGATACGCCCGCTGAGTGCCGCCTCCTTCGCCTGGCGCGCCTCGGCATCCGCGAGTGCGCCATTGTCGGGTGCGGCGTTGCAGCCCGCCAGCAGCAGCGCCAACAGCGCCCCCCCCTGCCTGATCGTCATCCCCGCGTTCCTTTCAGCTGCGACAGGTCGCGTACCGCGCCGCGCGCCGCGCTCGTCGTCATCGCAGCATAGGCCTGAAGTGCTACCGAAACCTTGCGCGGGCGCGGTTTGGCGGGATGCCACGCCTCCTCGCCCCTCGCCTCCATCGCCGAACGCCGCGCCGCAAGTTCGTCATCGGACAGGATCAGGTCGATGCTCCGGGCCGGTATGTCGATCTTGATCAGGTCGCCATCCTCCACGAGTCCGATCACCCCGCCCTCGGCCGCCTCGGGCGAGACATGGCCGATGGACAGACCGGACGTTCCGCCAGAGAAGCGCCCGTCGGTGATCAGCGCACACGCCTTGCCCAGTCCTTTCGACTTCAGATAGCTGGTCGGATAAAGCATTTCCTGCATGCCCGGACCGCCCTTTGGCCCCTCGTAGCGAATGACAACGACGTCGCCAGCCTCGACCTGTCCGGTCAATATGCCCGCAACGGCCGCATCCTGGCTTTCGAAGACCTTCGCCGGCCCGGTGAATTGCAGGATCGAATCGTCGACGCCCGCGGTCTTCACGATGCAACCGTCGATGGCGATATTGCCCGACAGGACGGCGAGCCCGCCGTCCTTGCTGAACGCATGGTCCGCCGAGCGGATCACACCGCCCTCGCGATCGAGGTCGAGCGTATCCCAGCGGCGATCCTGGCTGAACGCCGTCTGCGTCGGCACGCCGCCCGGCGCCGCCATGAAGAATTTCTGTACCGCGGGATCGTTGGTGCGGCCGATATCCCATTTGTTGAGCGCATCGCCGAGGGTCGCGCTGTGCACCGTCGGCAGGTGGGCATGGAGCAGGCCCGCGCGCTCGAGCTCGCCGAGGATCGCCATGATCCCGCCGGCACGGTGGACGTCCTCCATATGGACGTCGCTTTTTGCCGGCGCGACTTTCGACAGGCAAGGAACGCGGCGCGAAAGTCGGTCGATATCCGCCATCGTGAAATCGACGCCCGCCTCGTGCGCTGCGGCGAGCAGGTGAAGCACGGTGTTGGTCGACCCGCCCATCGCGATATCGAGGCTCATCGCATTTTCGAACGCCTCGAAGCTCGCAATCGTGCGCGGCAGCACGCGGTCGTCGCCTTCCTCATAATGGCGGCGGCACATTTCGACGATCATATTGCCCGCGCGCAGGAACAGCGCCTTGCGGTCGGCGTGAGTCGCGAGCGTCGAACCGTTGCCGGGCAGCGACAGTCCCAGGGCTTCGGTCAGGCAATTCATCGAATTGGCCGTGAACATGCCCGAACAGGATCCGCATGTCGGGCAGGCCGACCGCTCGACCGCCGCGACTTCCTCGTCGCTGTAGGTCTTGTCGGCCGCCGCGACCATCGCATCGACGAGGTCGAGCGCGACCTCCTTGCCTTTCAGGACGACCTTGCCCGCTTCCATCGGCCCGCCGGACACGAACACCGTCGGGATATTGATGCGCAGCGCCGCCATCAGCATGCCCGGCGTGATCTTGTCGCAGTTGGAGATGCAGATCATCGCATCGGCGCAATGGGCATTCACCATATATTCCACCGAATCCGCGATCAGGTCGCGGCTCGGCAGCGAATAGAGCATCCCGTCGTGACCCATTGCGATGCCGTCGTCGACCGCGATGGTGTTGAACTCCTTCGCCACCCCGCCCGCCGCCTCGATCTCGCGCGCGACCATCTGGCCAAGGTCCTTCAGGTGGACATGCCCCGGCACGAACTGGGTGAAGCTGTTGACGACCGCGACAATCGGCTTGCCGAAATCCTCGTCCTTCATGCCCGTCGCACGCCAAAGCCCGCGCGCGCCCGCCATGTTGCGGCCGTGGGTCGTAGTTCGCGAACGATAAGAAGGCATTTTAACTATTCCTGATAATATTATTTCATAAACTGGCGATCAAGAGCGCGTCTACACCGCTATCGGGGGAGATTCAACGCCGCCGTCCGCAACGCGCGCGCGAGGTGCTTCGCAAAGGTCGACTGGCGGGCGCCATTGTCGACGAGATCCTGCCGCATTTCGACCCCGATATAGGGGATTCCATTGGCCTCGGCGTGGCGGTTCATCGTGGCGTTGAGCAACGTGCCCGAATAGGGTCGCTGGTCACCGACGATCAGCCCTTCGCCCTCCAGAGCGCCGATGACCGGCGGGACGAGGCGCGCGTCGCGGTTATAGAGGACACCGACCTCCCACGGCCGATCCTGGTCGGGATCGCTCGCCAGGCGCGGCGTAAAGCTGTGCAGCGAGAGGATCATTGCGGGCCGCCTGGCGTCGATCGTTGCCGCGATATGATCGTGATAAGGATGAAAAAACCGGTCGAGCCGTGCCGCCCGGCCCGCGGCATCGAGCGCATTGCCGGGGATCGGATGGCCGTCGCTGACAAGGGGGATTATGCCCGGCGCATCCTCCTCCCGGTTGCAGTCGACGACGAGCCGCGACACGCCGGCAAGGATCGCGCAGTCGACGGCCCCGGCCCCGACGAGCAATTCCGCCACCTCCGAAACGCCGATATCGATCGCGATATGCTCGCGAAGCAGGCGCTCATCGATGCCCAGATCGATATCGGGCGGGACATGGTTCGACGCATGATCGCCGATCAGCAGGACTCCCCCGGCCCGTGCCTGCCCCAGATCGCGCCACGCTTCGCTCATCGCAATACCCCGGCCATCGTCCACCACCCGGGATGCGTACGCGCGAGATGCGCGGCAGCCGCGTCGCGCTCGGCGGCGGCGTCGAACAAGGCAAAGCAGGTCGCCCCCGATCCCGACATGCGGGCAAGCCAGGGGCCAAGCCCTCCCAATTCGGTCAGGATGTCGGCGATGGCCGGACATTGCGCGATAGCGGGACGTTGCAGGTCGTTCCGGGCCGCCAGCAATTGCGCGCGCGAGTCGGCGCCTGCGAACAGGGGACCGCGATCGATCCCGCTCCACGCCGCGAACACCGGACCGGTCGCGACGGGCGACCGCGGATTGACGAGCAGCACCGGCGTGCCGTCGAGCGCCAGTTCGGGGACCCGATGGAGTTCGGCTCCCGTCCCGACACCGAAACAGGTTTCGCTCACCACACAGGCTGCGATATCCGCGCCCAGCGGGCTCACCAGATGCGCGAGAGCGGCATCGCCGATCTCGGGAAGGAAATGCCGCCGGACGAGCCGCGCCGTCGCCGCCGCGTCGGCCGATCCACCGCCCAGCCCGGCGGCGATCGGCAGGCTCTTCGTCAGACCGATCGCAAGCGTCGGAACCCGGGCACTTCCGTAACGATCGCGAAGCAGCGACAGGGTGCGCAATACCAGATTGTCCGCTCCGGTCCCCAACTCCGCGGCGAACTCTCCCGAAATCGTCAGCCTGTCGGCACCGGCGATCTCGACGACCAGCGAATCCCCCCGATCGACGAAAGCGAACAGCGTCTCGATATCGTGATAGCCGTCCCCCCGGCGCCCGCGCACATGAAGGGCCAGGTTGATCTTTGCCCAGGCGGTTTCCTGCATGTCCTGAACCTCAGGGAGCGAGGGTTGCGGGCGTCAGGCCGTCGCGAAGCTTGGCCTCGAGCCGCGTCGCCATATCCGCATCGGCCACGAGCGCCGCGGCGCGCCACACATAACGCGCCGAAAACTTTCGCCCGACCTTCCAATAGGCGTCGCCCAGATGTTCGACGATGACGGCATTTTCGGGATCGCCGCGCTGGGCGCGCTCGAGCAACGGCACCGCATCGCCGACGCGACCGGTCAACAGATACGCCCAACCCAGCGAGTCGGTGATGCTCGGGTCCTGGGGCTGCTGCTTCCAGGCCGCCTCTATTCGCGCCAGCGATTCATCGACGTTACGGCGACGCTCAAGCGCCGAATAGCCCGCGAAGTTCAGGATGGCCGGATCGTTCGGCCGCAGCGCAAGGGCCTGCTCAATCAACGGTTCGGCCTTTGCCCAATCGTCCGCGCGAAGCGCAAGGTCGGCCTCCGCCACCAGAATTGTCGCGTGCAAGGCCCGGTCGTTCTCGCTGTCGCCCAGCGCCTGTGCGAGCCGCGCATAGGCCCGCGCTGCCGCGTCTGTATCGTCCGACTGACGCGCGACATCGGCGAAACGGATCAACAGGCTGCGCGGCGCGGAGCCGTCCGCCACGGCGCTTTCGGCAAGGCGTACCGCCTCCTGCCGATCGTCCATCTTGGCCAGCAGTTCGGCGCGACGCATTACGAGCACCGGCGGCAGGTCGCCGTCTTTCGGCGAGAGGAGCGCGAGCGCCGCGCCGGTCCGGTCGCTGCGATCGAGTGCCTCGACCATCGTCGTGCGAACCTGCCAGTCGTCGGAATCGAGCCACCAGGCGGCGCGCGCAAAGAGGAGCGGCACCTCCGGGCTGCTCTGCGGAATCCGGGCCAGGCCGTCGGCCAGCAGGCCAAGCCAGTGCGCGACGCCCGCCCTTGGCGTCGTCACCGGCTGATCGGGCAGCAACAGCAGCGGGTCCTCCCGCTCCCCCGCCGCGAGGGCGATCCGGGCGCGCAGCCGGTCGGCTTCGCGGCCCCGTCGCAGCCCATCGAGCGATGCCGCGACGCGCAGCGCCACCAACTGGCTGGTGCGGTCGGTCAGCTTGATCGTGCCGAGAAGCGCGATGGCATCATCCGGCCGCCGCGCAGCCAGTTCGACAAGCACGGCTTCGAGTTGCAAGGCGGGCTGGGGCTTGTTCGCGGGAAACGCCGCAAGCAAGGGGCCTTCCGGCCGGCGTTCGCGAGCGCCGACATCGGTCCACGACGCGATTGCCGGCGCGATCATCCTGGATATCACGTCGACGCCGGCCTTGTCCTGCCGCCCCTGCATATAGGCGCGCACGGATTTCCAGTCCGACCGGCGCAGCGCATCGACCACGAGCACCAACTGCGCATCGAAGCGCCGATTTCCGCTCTCCCACAGCGCGGCGGCGGAATCGCGCGCGGCATCGAGGTCGCCCGCCGCAATCGCCTGTTCGAGCATCTTGCCGCGCAGGCCGGGAAGGTCGGGAGCATGGCTCGATACCGTCGTCAGCGCCGCCAGCGCCGCCGCCGGGTCGCCAGCGTGCTCCGCCATGCGTGCACGGACGAACGCATCGAGCGCCGTCTCGCCATTGTCCGCCGCCTGCACGGGCACCGCCGTCAGAACCGAGGCCGCAAGCAGCGACAGAGCGGCGGATCGAACGGTCTTACATATTCGGGTAATTGGGACCTCCGCCGCCTTCGGGAGTGACCCAGTTGATATTCTGGGTCGGATCCTTGATGTCGCAGGTCTTGCAATGCACGCAGTTCTGCGCGTTGATGACGAACTTCGGATCGCCCTCGTCCTCGCCGACCACCTCATAAACCCCTGCCGGACAGTAACGCTGCGCGGGCTCGTCATAGAGCGGCAGATTATATTCGATCGGGATCGACGGGTCCTTGAGCTGCAGGTGGCAGGGCTGGTCTTCCTCGTGATTGGTGTTCGAAAGGAACACCGACGAAAGGCGGTCGAAGGTCAGCACGCCATCGGCCTTCGGATAATCCGGCTTCGGCATCATATCGGCGCGATACAGCGTCGTATTGTCGGGATGATGCTTCATCGTGAACGGCATGCGGATACCGAAATTTTCAAGCCACATCGTGATGCCGGACAGGATCGTGCCAGCCATGTCGCCGTATTTTTCCACGAGCGGCAGCACGTTGCGGACGATGCCGAGTTCCTTCTTCACCCAGCTTTCGTCATAAGCGGCCTGATACGCCTCCAGCGTATCGCCGGCGCGCCCGGCGGTCACGGCGGCAAAGGCCGCCTCGCCCGCCATCATGCCCGATTTCATCGCCGTATGCGTGCCCTTGATCCGCGGCACGTTCAGGAAGCCCGCGCTGTCGCCGATCAGCGCGCCGCCCGGAAAAACGAGCTTCGGCACCGACTGATAGCCGCCGTCGCTGATCGCCCGCGCGCCATAGGACACGCGCTTGCCGCCCTTCAGAATCTTCGCGATCTCGGGGTGCGTCTTCCACTTCTGCATCTCCTGAAAGGGGGAGATGTGCGGGTTGCGATAGTTGAGCCAAGTCACGAAACCCAGTGCAACCTGTCCGTTGGCCTGGTGGTAGAGGAAGCCGCCGCCGTTCGCGTTGGCGTCGAGCGGCCAGCCCTGCGTATGGATCACGCGGCCGGGCGCATGGTTTCCGGGATCGATGTCCCACAATTCCTTGACCCCCAGGCCATAGACCTGCGGTTCGCAATCGGCGTCGAGTGCGAATTGCGGTTTCAACTGCTTGGTCAGATGACCGCGCACGCCTTCGCCGAAGAAGGTATATTTCGCGTGGAGTTCGAGCCCGGGGGCATAGTCCGGCTTGTGGCTGCCATCGCGGGCCACGCCCATGTCGCCCGTCGCGACGCCTTTGACCGAACCATCGTCGTTGTAGAGGATTTCCGCTGCGGGGAATCCGGGGAATATCTCGACCCCCAAGCCCTCGGCCTGTTCGGCAAGCCAGCGGCAGAGATTGCCAAGGCTACCCGTATAGGTGCCCTTGTTGTGCATGAAGCCCGGCGAGATGAATTCGGGCAGGCCGAACTTCTTCTTCTTGCTCAGGATCCAATGCTGGTTGTCGTTGACCGGCACCTCGGCAAGCGGGCAGCCGGACTCGCGCCACTCGGGGAGCAACTCGTCGAGCGATTTCGGATCGACGACCGCCCCCGAAAGGATGTGCGCCCCGACTTCGGACCCTTTTTCGAGGATGCACACCGACACGTCATTGCCCGCTTCGGCCGCAAGCTGCTTGATGCGGATCGCCGCCGAGAGACCAGCCGGCCCCGCGCCTACGATGACCACGTCATAGGGCATCGATTCCCGTTCGCTCACCGATAATACCTTTCTGCCGTCCCCGCGCCGATCATTCACCGCAACCGGCGCTCATTCTGTCACGAATTGCGATGCCCGCCAATTGACGTATCCGTCAACTCCTGTCTCAAACAAATTGATGGGTGGGCAGAATTCAGCCTTGTTGGCGCAAAGCTATTGCGACTGGTGGTCGCTCGCGGGTGTCGATGCCCTGGTGGGCGAGACGCCGGCCGGTTGGCTGACTCCGCCACCGGCGAACGACCCGCCCTCGAAGACGGGTCCCCTCGCCGCCCCCGAACCCGAGCCGATTCCGCTTCCCGCCGCGCTACAGCGACAGGCGCCCGCCCAGAAGAGCGAACCCGCGGGGCCGGTCGAATTGCCCCGCGAATGGGCGGCGTTTCGGGCGTGGCTGGCCGACCACCCCGACGTGCCCGGCAGTCAGTGGGACGCCCGCCGCGTCCTTCCGGTCGGCGACGTCGGCGCGCCGCTGATGCTGCTTACGGCGTGGCCCGAAATCGACGATCAGCGCGACGGCGAACTTTTCGTCGGACCGGCAGGTCAGCTTCTGGACGCCATGCTGCGGGCGATCGGCATGCAGCGTGCCGATTGCTACCTCGCCCCCCTCGCGGTCACGCGCCCACCCGGCGGACGCTGCGACGCGGCCGAGGCGGAGGCGCTCGACCGCCTGCTCTGGCACCACCTGACCCTTGCCAATCCGCAGCGCCTGCTGCTGATCGGTAGCGACATCGTTCGGATGGCGACGAAGACAGCCCTTCCCGATGCGCGCGGAAGGTTACTCGAAATTAACCATCAAGGCGGCAAGGTGGCGGCGGTGGCAGTCGCAAGCCCTGCGATGCTGCTCGCCAGGCCGGCGCACAAGGCAGCCGCCTGGGATAGCCTGAAACTGTTCAACCGGGGACGTTGACAGATGTTTAAATCGACCGTGACGCTGACCGCTTCACTTTTCATCGCCGCAGTCGCGGCGCCTTTTCCTGCGATGGCGGCCGATGCCGATCCCGCCATGAGCTTCGCGCCGCAGACGGTACCCGACATTCTCTCGTCGAAAGAGAAGCAATTTTATTCGCAGGTTCTCGCCGCAATCCGCGGGCAGCGCTGGGCCGATGCCCAGACATTGCTGGCGCAATCGAAGGACGGCCCCCTCGACGATTTCCTGCGTGCCGAATATTGGCTCGCGGCAAACAGCCCGCGCGCCGAGGTATCGGACCTGATGCCGATCCTGTCCCGGTCACCCTGGCTGCCGCAGGCGGCGCAACTCGGCCGCCTCGCCACCAGGCGGGGTGCGACCGATCTGCCGTCGCTTCCGACCGAAATCTCTTTGTCCTGGTCGGGCAGTGCGCCGCGCCGGCTGGGTGCCGATTCGGTGAGCGATCCCTTTGCATCCGGCCTCGCCAGCAGCATTCCCGACCGCATCAAGAATGACGACCCGGCAGGCGCCGAGGCGCTCCTCAACGCGGTCATCGACAAGCTCAGCCCCGACGCCCGCGCCGAATGGACGCAAAAGGTCGCCTGGTCCTATTATATCGAGAACGACGACGCGAACGCGCTGCGGCTTGCGCGCGATTGCACCGGCGGCCGCGGCGCTTGGTCGACCCAGGGGGCCTGGGTGGAAGGGCTCGCCTCGTGGCGGACGCAGGATTATCGCGGCGCGCTCGTTGCTTTCGACCGGGTCGCTCGCGAGGCGCCCGACAGCGAGTTGCGCGCCGCGGGCTATTATTGGTCGGCCCGCGCGGCGATCGCCGCCGGCCAGCCCGAACTCGTCCAGCCGCGCCTGCGCGCCGCGGCCGCCAATCAGGAAACGCTTTACGGACTGCTTGCGGTCGAAACGCTGGGTGAAGAACCGACGAGCCAGCGCGAGAACCTGCGTCCGGACCGCAGCGCGTGGCGGGCATTGGAGAAGCAGCCGAATGTCCGCGCGGCGATGGCGCTCGCCGAGATCGGCGAGGACGGCTACGCCGGGGAGGCGTTGCGCTATCAGGCCAAGATCGGCGACCCGAGCCAGCACGAGCAACTGATCGGCATCGCCGAGGCGCTGAGCCTGCCCGAAACGCAGCTTTGGCTTGCTCACAATACGCCCCAGGGCCGCCGCCTCGCAGCCTCGACACGCTATCCCCAGCCGAAATGGGAACCTGTCGGTGGCTGGAAGGTCGATCCCGCGCTCGTGTTCGCCCACACGCTTCAGGAATCGCGCTTTCAGCGCACCGTGGTCAGCGCGGCGGGCGCCTATGGCCTGATGCAGGTCCGCCCCGGCACCGCGAGCGACATCGCGCGCTGGGATGGCGACAAGATCAAGGCCGCGCTCAGCGATCTGAAAACCCCGTCGGTGAACATGGATCTCGGCCAGCGATACCTGCAATATCTGAGCCGTGAATCGGCCACCGGGGGCCTGCTGCCAAAGGTCATCGCGGCCTATAATGCCGGCCCCGCGCCCGTCGCGCGCTGGGAGACCGAAGTCCACGACAACAACGACCCGCTGCTCTATATGGAATCGATCCCTTATTGGGAGACGCGCGGCTATGTCGGCACCGTGCTGCGCAATTACTGGATGTACGAAGCGCAGCAGGGCAAGCCGTCAGACAGCCGCGCTGCGCTGGCGCAGGGCAAATGGCCGCGCTTTCCCGATGGCAAGGATCGCGTGCGGCTGACCTGGGCGGGCGGCCTCGGCCATGCCGATTGACGAAAGCCGGGCATTCAAGCCGGTTCGTATCGCGATCCTGACGATCTCCGACAGCCGTAGCGCGGCCGAGGACAGATCAGGCGACACACTCGAGGAACTGTTGACCGGCGCGGGCCATATCCTCGCCGCGCGCGCGATCATAAAGGACGAGGTCGACCTGATCGTCTCGCGTCTCCACAACTGGATCGACGATCCAGAGGTCGATGCGGTGATCACGACCGGCGGCACCGGCCTCACCGGCCGCGACGTCACGCCCGAGGCGCTGCATCGCCTCGACGGCAAGGACATTCCGGGCTTTGGCGAGCTGTTCCGCTGGCTCAGCTATCAGACGATCGGCACCTCGACGATCCAGTCGCGCGCCTGCGCGGTCGTCGCGCGCGGCACCTATATCTTTGCGTTGCCTGGCTCGACCGGCGCGGTGAAGGATGCGTGGGAGGGCATATTGTCGACCCAGCTCGACAGCCGGCACCGCCCCTGCAACTTCGTCGAGTTGATGCCGCGGTTGACCGAATAGGCCAAATTCACTTCGTCATCCCTGCGAAAGCGGGGGCCCAGAGCGACTCAGCGCACGCCTAGATGGCTGAACTGGGTTCCCGCTTTCCCGGGCACACCGATGTTATAACTCGCTTGAACTTGTCATTTGAAGTTTTTCCGAAGGCAAAGAATGGCGCCTTTGCGCCTGTTTTCGGTCGTTCAGGTACCAATTTGCGATCCCGAAAGGCGGTCTCGCTCGCTCAAGGCGCTGAGTATCCGGCCGAGGGGTTTCCGGCTGGCATCAGCAATTGCGTGCCCACCGCTGCCGACCTATGCGGAATGAGCCAAGAGACCTTCATTAGCGTGAACAAGGCCTGACTGAATTCCATTGGCTTTCATTGCGCCCGGATCAATCGAATAGCCAACATCTTCTGGCTTTGATCAAAGTGTCATGATCCTGGAACGATCGCTTGGAAAGCTGGCAGGATTCCTTATGCGTGGTCGTTTGATAGGGTCATCGATGAACCCGTGCATGCATGAGGAGAAGTGTGCCAGTGATTACACGGCCTCCATTTAGCGTGTTGTCCAAAGGGTCTCCAATCCCGGTGTTGACGCCCGATGGCATAAACATAGCGGCTTACGAATGGGGCAATCCAAATGGGTCGGAACTCTTGTTCGTCCACGGTTTCTCGCAAAGCTATCTCGCGTTCAGCAAACAGTTCTGCAGCGAGCTTGCCGAGCATTTTCGTATCATTGCCTTTGACTTGCGCGGGCATGGCGAGTCGGACAAGCCGACATCGCAGGAAGCCTATTCGGATGGCCGTCGGTGGGCTGACGACGTCGCCGCCGTTATCAAATCCGCCCAACTGACCAATCCCTATCTCATCGGATGGTCGCTGGGCGGCCGCGTGGTAGCACAATATCTCGACGTGTATGGCGATCATGCATTAGCGGGCGTCATTCTCGTCGGCGCCCGGGCGGCGGCCCCTTCGCCTTCCAGTTTTTTTGGCGTGGGCGCTGCAGCGCTGCCCCAAATGCTAGCCTTGGAGAGCGACGACAATATCCAGGCGACGATCCGGTTCCTTCACGAATGCTTCGAACAGCAACCATCCGCCAACGATTTTGCCTACATGTTGGCCTATAATATGCTGACTCCACCCTATGTCCGCCGGGGCATTCAAGCGTGGCATGGGGTGTTCAATGATGTGATGAAGCGCATCGAGGTGCCGACATTGGTCGTACACGGCACCGAAGATCGGATCGTCGCGAGAGACGCCGCCGAGTTCACGACCTCATTGATCGCTGGGAGCAAGCTGGTTTGGATCGAGGGTGCCGGTCACTCTCCATTTTGGGAAAACCCTGATGCGTTCAACGCAGAAATCCGATTGTTCGCCAGTTCGGCGCAAGCGTCGCAACTGAACCCGAAACAATGAATCGTCGATTGAAAATCTCAGGATTCTCATCACTCATGTCGCGACCTGAACGGGGTTCGTCTATGTTGCTTTCGCGATCGATGCGTTAGAGCCGTCCGCGCAGCCGCGAGATTTCATCATGCATTGAGCAGATCGTTTATCTGGGCACTGGCGGTTAAGACGGCGAGAGCGGCCTGAGGAATATTTTCATCGGGGAGCCGTTCGCTAGGTACCACCAAGGCGAGAGCGCCGAGCGGTGCCAGGTTGCGTACGCCGATCGCGCAGGCCACACTATTGATACCGCGCGTCCAGCCGCTGCGGCTGACCGCATAGCCCTGATCCCGAATGACCGCGAACTCATCCATCAGCGCGGCACGGTCAAGCTTCTTCGCCTCGGGCACCGTGGCGATGATCTGATCGAGCAATGCCTCGGCGTCAGGGTGGTGCGCAAGAATAACCTTTCCCGCCGCAGTAAAGGCGGCAGGCGCTCTTCCGCCTTCGCGCTGCGACACCCGTAATGGATTACTTGACTGGATACGATCGATATAGATGACGTCGGAATCGACGAGGCGAGCCAGCACCACGGTCTCGCCCGTCGCCTGATGTAGCTGTTGCAGAAAGGCCGACCCGGCGCGCTTGACGGGATCGCGATTGGCGATCAGCGAACCGAGTTCGAACAGCTTGATGCTGGCTACGTAGCGCCCCGAATCCAACTCCTTCACCGCATAGTCTTCTTCGATCAGGCTCTGGAGCAGTCGATGGATGTTGCTCTTCGGCAAATCGAATTCGCGTGCGAGGTCCGACAGGCGCTGAGCGCCATTCCGGGCGAGATAGTCCAGGATGCGCAGCGTTCGTAATACGGCTGGTGTCATGAAGTTGCACGGCCATCGGCAAGGAAGAATAGCGGAGAGAGGCTCACGATAGTCATGCGACGACGCTAGCCCGTCGGATGAAGCCAGTCCAGCGTCGGCCGCATGACGCGAGGGCCATCAACCGGCGACCTTCCCGAGCAGGTCGCGAGCGATGATCATCTTCTGCACTTCCGTGGGTCCTTCGCCGATGCGGCGAATGCGCAATTCGCGATACCAGCGCTCGAGCGGCAACTCCTTGCTGACGCCGAGTCCGCCGTGGATCTGGATCGCGCGGTCGACGACCCGGCCGGCCGCCTCGGTGGCCACGATCTTGGCGACCGCCGCTTCGGTGCGGAACGATTCGCCGGCATCGGCCTTGGCGGCCGCAGCCAGTACCAGCAGGCGCGCGCTGCGTAGATCGATTTCATTCTCTACCAGCATCCATTGGATGCCTTGGTGCTCGGCGAGACGTTTGCCGAAGGTTTCACGGATCTTGGCGTAATCGATCGCCATGCGATGCGCGACCTCGGCGACACCGATGCATTGCGCGGCATAGGGAATGCGCTGCGCGCTGAGCCGATCGTTGGCGAGCGCGAAGCCCTTGCCGGCTTCCCCAAGTCGCTGCGCATCGGACACCCGCACGTCGTCAAACGACATCTCCGTCGCATAATGGGCCGACCGCAGCGTGTGGACAACGCGTCGCACCTGGAAACCGGGCGTATCGGTATCGACAATGAAAGCGGTGATTCCCTCCCGGCCCTCTCCGGTACGTGTGAAAATGATGCCATAGTCGGCATCGTCGGCACCGCTGATCCACAGCTTTGCCCCGTTGATGACCCAATCGTCCCCGCTGCGCACGGCGCGCGTGCGGATCGCCCGGGCAGGGTCGCTGCCGCCACTCGGCTCGCTGAGACCGAAGAAGCCGCGCTTTTCGCCTCTCAGCGTCGGATAGAGATAACGCTCCTTCTGGTCGTCGGTCGCTTCATAAAGCTGGGCGAGACCAGCGCCGCCGAACACGCCGTAGCAGGCGGTGTATAGGCCCCCGCGATGCTGTGTCATTTCCATGGCGAGCAGCGCGCGTGTCGTGACGTCGAGACCCGGTCCGCCAAACTCCTCCGGGATGTCCATGCCATACAGGCCGAGATCCTGAACCTTCTTCTTCAGCCGGGCATAGTCGGCGGGTTTCAACTCGCTGGCATCGGGGTCGAGATCGGCTTCGAGCGGCACGATCTCCTCGCGGACGAAACGCCGGACGACGTCGATCAGCGCCTGCTGCTCCTGGGTGGGTGTAAAATCGATCATGATCGTGTTTCCTCAGATTGCGGACCAAGACGGCCAAGCGCGAATGCGTCCTCGGCGGGATTGAGCGGGGGCAGCACGCCATGCCGGGACCGGTGGTCCATCAGCAATTCCTTCCACCGCGAAATATATTGCATGTTCAACTCGACGCGGAATTGCGTCCCCTGCCCGGCATATCCGGCCAGATAGTCGCCCAGTGCGGAACGCAGGCCGAACAGCGACCGCCCGCCGGCATAGCCGATATAGAGTGTGCTTCCGTCCGCATCGCCGATTTCATAGACGCCAAGCGTCGCGGGCAGATCGGCGATCGCCGCCTCCGTCAACGGCCGCCAGGCCTCTCGGATGCCGAGCCCGCTCACGAACGCCGCCGCACCGTTGCGGTGCCCTCCAGGCATGTTTCACCATCCTGATTTGTCTCGGTCATGGAGAGATGCAGCGTCCGTCCAGAGTCCGCGACAGCGGTGATGGCCGCCGATGCCGTCAGCGTGTCCCCCGCGACGGCTGAGCGCGTGATGCGATAGTCGACCTGAGCAATCGTCCAGTCGGGGCCCAGTCCCTCGGTCAGCGCCCTGAGGGCGTTCGCCGCGTGCAGATGGGAATGGACGACCAGCCCCCGATGCCCCTCATGCTCGGCCCAATCGCGGTCGAAGTGGATACGGTGCCCGTTCCAGGTCACCGCGCTATAGCGGAACAGTTGCAGCGCGGTCGGCTGCATGGTCACGTCGGGAAGGCGATCCCCGATCTCGTGCGTGTCGTTCATCGGAACTCCCCTAAGGCCGCGCGAGGATCGTGCGGCGGTTGCGATTGAAGATAGTGCCGGCGGCATCGACGAAGTCGTGGCGCGTGGTAACGAAGACGATGGGGCCGCTACGTCCTTGCTTTCTCTCGACCTTCTCGATGACTTCCTCGTTATAAAGATCGAGGCCCTCGGTCACCGGCGCGAGTAGCTCCATTTCCTCGCCGGCTCCCATTACGCGCAGGGTCCCGGTCGATGCCTCACGCGCGATCCCGTCGGATGTCAGTTCGGATTCCGGAAGCCCGGCGCCCCATTCGACCACAGCGGACAGAAGGTTGGGAGGTGCTACCAGCCCCGCATAGCCGGCAGACCGGGCCGCCGCTTCGTCATGGTGAATCGGATTCGTCTCGCCGATGGCGAGCGCATAGCGCCGGATCATGCGCCCATCCACCACGCCCAGATGCCGCCGATGCATCTGGCCGATGCGCTCCGTCATCTGCGCCTGATAGGTGTCGAGTGCCGCGAGATTTTCCATCATGCATCCTCCATATTTATTCCGATGTTCTATAAGGTAGAATATAGGAACGGATTTATGTTGACAATGGAAAAATTATGATCGATTTTTGACATGGTGATGCGGATATCTGCGATTCTTTTGCCATTTTCGTAGATATAGTTCTGTATCATAGAACAATATAATATTATTTGGGAGAGACCGGTGCACAGCCCTGGCGCCTTTGAACAAGAGCGGACGATCGCGCCGCAGCCCACCGGCTATCGCAGATATGCCGTGTCCCTGCTGCTTGTGCTGTTTGTCCTGAGCTTTCTCGATCGACAGATCATCAACATCCTTGCCGAGCCGATCAAAAACGATCTCAAGCTCGCCGACTGGCAGATCGGCATCATGTCGGGGTTGGCGTTCGCGGTCCTCTACACGGTAGCCGGCATACCCATTGCGCGCCTGGCCGAACGCGGCAACCGGCCGCGGATCATCGGCATTTCGGTGGGGGTCTGGAGCCTATTTACCGCGGTTTGCGGGTTGGCCACCGGATTCGGCTCACTCCTGGCTGGGCGAGTTGGCGTGGGTATCGGGGAGGCGGGCCTGACACCGCCTGCCACGTCGCTGATTATGGATTACGCACCGCCGGAAAAACGCGCGTCCACACTGGCTCAATATCATTTGGGCGTCCCGATCGGCTCCCTGCTGGGGCTCGCGCTGGGCGGGATCCTGGTAGATTGGGTGGGGTGGCGGCACGCCTTCATGGTGGTCGGCCTGCCTGGCCTCCTGCTGGCGATACTGGCCGGGTTGACGCTGCGCGAACCGCGGCAGCGGCTCATCGGCATGTCGACAGGCGCGGTACCGGACGCACAAGGATCGTTTCTGTACGCTGTTCGGACGTTGGCGCGGATTCGCAGTTATCGCCTGTTTGTCCTTGCCACAGCGTTCCAAGCATTCGTCTCCTATGGTCACGCCCCGTTCACCGCATCCTATTTTTTTCGCATGCATGGTCCCGCGATCGATAGCATCGGCGCAATGGTCGGGCTTGAGCGCGCCGGTTTCCTTGGCTTGGCCCTCGGGCTTTCCACCGGGGTCACTGGAGCGCTGGGGGTGTGGCTGGGCGGCCAGATCGCCGATCGCATAAGCCGTGGAGATGTTCGCGCCCACGGCACTCTCCCGGCGGTCGCTGCATTGCTGACGGTTCCGACATATATCATCGCGGTGCTCGTGCCCGACGCGGGCCTGGCACTTGCACTGCTCGCCATCCCCAGCCTGTTCAACGCGATGTGGTTTGGCTCGGTGCACACCACCCAGCAGGGCGTTGCGCCACCGCACATGCGCGCCACCGCCACGGCGCTGCTGTTGCTGGTGCTCAACCTCATCGGATTGGGTCTCGGCCCGCTCGCGGTCGGTCTGTTGAGCGACTGGCTCGCCGGCGCCTGGCATCTGGGGCCCGCACGCGGGGTGCAATGGGCGCTGGTTCTGTCGAGCTTTGTCGGCCTGGTGCCCGCCTACCTGTTCTGGACAGCTCGCCGATCGATTCCGTTGGAGCTGAGGCAGTGACAGCCAGCAAAAATCAATGACAAACAAATCGGGAGAGAAATGTGAAAAAGGGACTACTGACTTCCTCGGCGCTCGCGCTGGTCATGTTCGGAATACCCGCCGCCGGCGCGGCGCAGACTGCACCTGCACCCACCGCAATGCCGTCCGATCCGCAATCGATGCCGCAAGAGGAATCCGGTTTCGAGGATGGCGAAACATCGGCATCGGGGGATACACCGTCGACCGACATTATCGTAACGGGTTCGCGCCTGCGCTCAGGCTTCGGCTCGCCTACGCCGGTCACGGTTGCCAGCACCGATGATCTGCGTGCCGCGGCGCCAACCTCATTGACCGACGCGCTCACCCAGCTTCCACAATTCCGCAATTCTTCGCGCGCCTCGACCGCAGGCCCCTCCGGCGTTCGCGGAAATGGCGCAAGCTTCCTGTCGCTGCGCGGCCTAGAGCCACAGCGCACGCTGACCCTGCTCGACGGCCGCCGCGTCGTTGCGGCCAGCAGCGCGGGTTCGCCGGACATCAACCTGTTTCCGCAGGACCTCGTCTCGCGGGTGGAGGTCGTGACTGGCGGCGCATCGGCCGCCTATGGTTCGGACGCGGTCGCCGGCGTGGTCAACTTCATCCTCGACAAGAAATTCACTGGCCTTCGCCTGCGTGCCCAGAGCGGCATATCGGACGAGGGCGATGGCGCGTCGCGTCAATTCGCGGTGACGTTCGGCACATCGTTCGGCGGGGATAAGCTGCACCTCATCGCCAGCGCCGAATATCGCGACACCGATGAAATACACGCCGGCGATAGCCGGCCTTGGGCAGATGCCGCCTATGCGATCATCGTCAATCCCAACGGACCACCTGCGCGATTGATTGCGCCTGCCGTGGCCTCCAACGCGACCTTTGGCGGGCTGATTGTCGGCGGTCCTCTCAACAATACGCAATTCCTGCCGGGCGGTCTTTCGGCCCCGTTCAAATTGGGCAGTGCGGTGACGGGCACGACGATGATCGGCGGCGACGGAGCGCCGTTGCAATATGGCTTCACTGCCGGCCTAAAAAGCTACAATGTCTTCGGGCGCCTGACCGCTGAGGCCGGCAGCAATCTTGAGCTGTTTGTCGAGGGATCCGCAGCGCGTTCGACCTCCAGCTATGATGTTGCAAGGTCGTCGCAGACGGCAGGCACGGCATTCACCATCTTTAGCGATAATGCGTATCTGCCGGCCGACGTCAGGGCACGCATGGCCGCCGCCAATCTTGCCTCGTTCCGGCTGGCGCGCGTCGATCGCGACTTCGGCTATGCGCGCGTGAACGGCCGCAGCGACACCTGGCGCCTGACGGCTGGGTTCAACTGGAATATCGGGGGCAACTGGGAAGTTGACGGCTATTATGCCCATGGTTCCAATAACTATCGGGTCGATACCTACAACAATCCGATCTATCGTCGGCTGTTCGCTGCCGCCGACGCCGTCGTCAATCCGACCAACGGTCAAATCGTCTGCCGTTCGACGCTGCAAGGCTATGATCCTGGCTGCGTCCCGATTAATCTGTTCGGTGACGGGTCGGCGTCACGGCAATCGCTCGACTGGATCATGGGAACCGCATCGCAGCTTCTGAAGTTGCGGCAGGACGTCGCTTCGCTGACGGTGCGTGGGTCGCCGTTCGAATTTCCGGCGGGGCCGGTCAGCGTTGCAGCGGGAGTCGAGTATCGCCGGGAAAGTGCGGTTCAGACATCGGATGCCCTGTCTCAGACCGTGATTTCCAACGTCGGCTTGCGTGGGCTTCCGTCGTCCTTCGTGGGGCAGAAAGGTTCATTCTTCCTGTCGAACCCACAGCCGCTGCAAGGCAGCTACAACGTCAAGGAGGGCTTCCTCGAACTCGAACTGCCGTTGCTTCAGGACAGCCCGGTCGGCAAGTCGCTGACCATAAATGGGGCCGCTCGCGTGATCGACTACAGCACGGTCGGATCACTGCTGGCGTGGAAAGTGGGCGGTTCTTATGAGCCGTTCAGCGCGCTGCGGCTGCGTGCAACGCGGTCGCGGGACATCCGCGCCGCCAACGTGTCCGAACTATATACGGGGCCGGTCAGCATCCAGGGCACGGTGCTTTACAACAACGCAACGACCGCCTTCATCGGCCGGCGCAGCGGAAACCCGAACCTGGCACCGGAAAAAGCCGATACGCTGACCATCGGTGCAGTGTTGAAGCCGCTGCCCGGCTTCAACCTGTCGGTCGATTTTTACAATATTTCGCTCAAGGGTGCGATCGCGCAATTGACGCCGCAGCAGACCATCGACCAGTGTAGCCAGGGATTCCAGCCGGCCTGTGCCCAAATCACCAATCCCGGCCAGCTCACGCTTCAGATTCCGACGCTGAACCTGTCGTCGATCAAATCGCGCGGCATCGATGTCGAGGCGCTGTATACGACGGCGATCGGCGGCGGCAACCTGAAGCTGCGTGGGTTGCTCACCTATCTCGACAAATATGAAACGACATTGCCCGGAACCGCACCGATCGAACGCGCCGGAGACATTGGCATCACGGGTACGCCGCGTTGGGGCGGGACGCTGTCGGCCACGCTTAGCCTGCCGCCCTTCGAACTCTATGTGCAGGAGCGGTATATCGGGTCGGGCAAGATCGACACGGCGGCGCCGGCTGGGACCTTTGCCGACAATCATGTCGGCGCCATATGGTACACCGACCTGACGGCGCGCTGGGATGTCGCCGGACTGGGCGGGAAGGGCCAGTTTTTCGTCACCGTCAACAATCTGTTCGACCGCGCCCCGCCGATCGTGCCGACCATCCCCTATGGAGGATATCGCAGCACGAATTTCGCACTCTACGACGTGATCGGCCGATACTTCACGGCCGGCTTCCAGATGAAGTTCTGATCCAATGTTTCACCATCAAGCTTTTTCCGGCATTCGCGTTCTCGACATGGGGCAGATCTACAACGGCCCCTATTGCGGGCTGCTGTTGGCGCTGCACGGCGCCGATGTCATCAAGGTGGAGCCGCCCGGGGGCGAGCGGCTCCGCTATCGGTCTACCGATGGGATCGAAACGCACGAGTTCATGATGCTGAACTCCAACAAGCGAAGCCTCGTGATCGACCTGAAATGCGAGCAGGGACGGGCGCTGTTTCTCGACTTGATCGATCAAGTCGATGTGGTGATCGAGAATTTTGCGCCTGGCGCGATGGAGCGGCTGGGGCTTGATCCCGCCGCGCTGATAGCCCGCAACCAGCGCCTCATATACGCATCGGGAAAAGGGTATGGCAATGACGGTCCCTATGCCCATATGCCCGCGATGGACATCACCGTGCAGGCGATGTCTGGCGCCATTGCATCGACCGGCTTTCCCGATGGCCCGCCGGTCAAGGCCGGCCCCGCCTTCGCCGACATCATGGGGGGCGTCCACCTGTTCGCCGGCATCGCCACGGCTCTCTATCAGCGGGAAAAGACCGGGCGCGGCCAGATGGTCGAGGTGTCGATGCACGATACCATCTATCCGGCGCTCGCCTCGATACTGGGCGGATTGTATAACGATCCCGCCCACCAGCCGCCGGAACGAACCGGAAACAGGCATAGCGGAATGGCCGTGGCACCCTACAATGTCTATCGCGCGGCGGACGGCTATATCGCAATCATGTCGGCGAATGAGCGTCACGCACTCGGCGTGCTGGAGCTTGTCGGCGGGGAAGCTATGACGCGCGATCCGCGCTTCGCCGAGCGGCGCGCGCGGCTTGCAAATATCGACGCGCTGGACGCCGAGGTAGAGGGATGGACCAGTCGATTCGACCGCTGGACGCTCGTCGCAAGGCTGGCTGACGCTGGCGTGCCATCGGCACCGGTGCTGACAATCCGCGAGGTTGCCGACGATCCTCATCTGCGCGCGCGCGGCATGATCCGCGAGGTCGAGCATCCGGTGCGCGGCACGGTGCCGGTGCCGGCATCGCCGATCAGGCTCAGCGATTCGCCCGTGGAGGTGCGCCGGGCCCCGGAGCTCGGTGATGGCACGCGATCGGTGCTCGCCGACCTGCTCGGAGCGGACGATGCGCGTGTGGAAGCCTTGCGTGAACACGGCGCATTTGGGGGAACGAGATGACCAAAGAAGCGAAGGCTGCACGGCGGCCGGTTCGGATCGCCAATTGCTCAGGATTCTACGGCGACCGTCTGAGTGCCATGGCCGAAGTTCTTCACGGGGGAGAGGTCGACGTCATCACCGGCGACTATCTCGCCGAGGTCACCATGCTGGTGCTGGCCAAGAACCGGTTGAAGAATCCAGAGGCGGGCTATGCCCGGACGTTCGAAAAGCAAATCGAGCCCTTGCTGGAAGAGATCGCGGCACGGGGCGTCAAGGTCGTGGTGAATGCCGGCGGTCTCGCGCCAGCAACATTAGCGGCGCGTCTGCGTGCGACATGCGTCGCGCGCGGAATTTCGCTCCGGGTTGCCCATATCGAGGGCGACGACATCCTGTCTCGACTGGACACTCTCAAGGCAGAAGGTCACGAACTCGCTCACCTCGATACGAGCGCACCACTCGATGAGTGGGGTCATAGCCCACTCACCGCCAACGCCTATCTTGGAGCCTGGGGGATCGTCGCGGCGCTCAACGCCGGCGCCGATATCGTGATCTGCCCCCGCGTCACCGACGCATCGGTGATCGTCGGTCCGGCGGCGTGGTGGCATGGCTGGGACACGGATGACTGGGACGCACTGGCGGGCGCGGTCGCAGCCGGACACGTCATCGAGTGCGGCACGCAGGCGACCGGCGGCAATTATTCGGGGTTTACACGCATTACCGACCTGATCCGCCCGGGCTTTCCACTGGCGGAGATCGCCGCCGATGGCGGGGCGATCATTACCAAGCATCCCGGCACGGGAGGCGCGGTCACCGCCGGGACGGTCACCGCGCAGTTGCTCTACGAGATTCAGGGACTGGACTATCTTAATCCCGATGTCACCACGCGGCTCGACACGGTCGAACTCGAGGAACTTGGCGACGACCGCGTCCGCATCACCGGGACGCGCGGTGCACCGCCGCCGGCCACGACGAAGGTCGCGATTACGGCGCTCGGCGGGTTCGAGAACAGCATGATCTACGTCCTCACCGGGCTCGATCCTATGGGTAAGGCGGAACTGATCGAGGCAGGGTTTCGCGCGCAGCTGCAAAATGCGGATATCAGCGAGTTGCGGTTCGATCTAATCGGCGGGTTCGACGCCGATCCGGCCGACCAGCTCGCAGCGTCGAGCTTCCTAAAGGTCAGCGCGAAGGGTTCGGAAAAAGCGGTGGGGCGGAGCTTTTTCGATGCGTCCGTAGAACTGGGCCTGGCCAGCTATCCGGGACTATTCTCCATCCGTGCCGATGCACGCAGCGCGAGTGCCTTTGGCGTATATTGGCCCGCCGTGCTGGACCAGGATGTACTCGATCATGTGGCAGTGCTTGAAGACGGCACGCGGCTAAAGGCGCCTCGTCCGGCGTCGTTCGGTTCTATTGAACAGCGGACGCACCGCTCGACGGTGGAGATCGAAGACCTGGGTGAGACGAGACATGCTCCGTTGGGACTGGTCATCGACGCACGATCGGGCGACAAGGGCGGTAACGGCAATGTGGGAGTTTGGTCCAGAAACGAAGCAGGCTATCGCTGGCTGGCAGCAACACTGACCGCTGATCGCTTGCGCGCTCTTCTACCGGAGGCTCGCGACCTGATTGTCGAACGTTACGAACTGCCCAATCTTCGTGCGCTCAATTTTGTCATCAGGGGATTGCTTGACGGCGGCGCTACCGAGACGCTGCGCTTCGATCCGCAGGCGAAGGCCTTGGGCGAATATCTTCGCGCGAAGTTATTCCAGATCCCGCTGACATTGCTGGAGCCCGCAGGAGAATAGGTGCAACTCTTCGCCACAGGATATTTCCGTAGAGCACCGCTTCTTCGTGAAAGCTCCACTATGTGACCGCTAGCGTGGTCAGCTGATGATTGATTTGCGTGAGTATGGCGCCTCTGTGAGCGGCGTCAAACGGAAGCTCGAAGAAACGGGCATCACTCCGACCGAGAAATGCGAGTTGGTGGCCACCCAGCGTCTCCTTTTTCCGGTTCCATCATGCAAACCTGACGGGCCGCTCTCGGCCAAAGCGTGCGACAAGCTGTTCCCGTTGAAGGCGTTCGAACTCGTTGGAGCTACGCGAAGGGGGGATTAGAACGGCATCAAAGTCGCCAGTGTCATTTTAAGCCGCCACATGTTTAGATCCCGGCTGGGCCAAGAGAAAGAGGCCGATCAGTGCTGCGCATGGCGCCTGCATGGTTGCGCAGGAAGGTGGCCCAGCCCTGAGCCGGACGACCATCGCGCGGCAGCATGTAGCGCGAGACCGTCGATTGGGCGACGCGGTAGCCGAGTTTCAGAAGCTCGCCATGAATGTGCGGCGCTCCCCAAAGCGGGTTTGCGTCGCTGAGTTCGCGGATGCGTGCGATCAACACTGCGTCGATCCGCGGCCGTCCGCCGCAGGACCGCGATTTGCGGCGCCACCACAGGCGCCAAGCCTTGCGATGCCAGCTGGGAATGGCGTCCGGCAAGCGATCCCACATCTCCAGCCGGCCGCACAGAAAGCACAGGACGCAAAGAATGATACACCCGATCATGAACTATAGTCCGCCGAAGGGCTCCGATGTTTAGGGCGCACGCCCGAAGCTGTGCTCCGCCGGATCCGTATCGGTCGTTCGACCGGCAATTTCGTCGATTCGCGCGGCGCAATCCGATTGACATTATGGCGCCGCTCGGCTGACTGAAAATCATGGTTAACAGCCGCCGACTCGCCGGCTGGTCGGGGGACGCGACGGGGGAATAATGCAACAGGGGCAGGCCCTCGATTTGCTCGACCAGATGCTGTGGGCGGCGGTGCTGCTTGCGGCGCCGGTGCTGGTCGCAACGCTGATCGTCGGCCTGATCATCTCGATCTTCCAGGTCGCGATGCGATTACCGCGCCCTGTTCGGTCAAGGTTGCCGGTTCCTGACCCTGATCGTGCATCGCACCGGCTGATTGGACTTGGCGGCCTGCTGCACGCAGGCGTCGATGGCCTTGCGGTTGTCACGGCGCATCTCTGCGGCCTCGGCGATGGCTTGCCACGCCTCGGGGCTGTCGGCGTGCATGATCCGGATTCCCGCTTCCCATAGGGTCGGCTCGCGAACGGTGCGGGCGGCGATGCGTTCAGGAAGATACCAGCTTGTCGGAAGGATGCGCGCAACAAAGCCGGGAACTACCGACCACAAGAGGCAACCCGCGAGCAAGCCGCCGCCGACATGCCAACAACGAAGACGCTTTTGTTCGTAGAGGGTGTTGGCGGTGCCGATCATCGCGCGCAAGTCGCGGGCCGCTTCGCCATGCTCGCGCTTCACTTGGGCTAGCGCGGCCTGTTCATCGCGCCGCACCCGTGATGCCGCCGCCGTCATCCGCGCCTCGAAGTCTTCCGGGGTCATCTGCATGGCAGGCTGGTGCTCGATGCCGACAAGCCGGTTCGCCATCTCGCCGAGCGTATGGCTGTAATCCGGAATATCGATCTCGGCCTTCTCGGTCGCGAGATGCTCGACCGCGCGGCGCATGAGGGCCATTTCGCCTTCGAGCCGGTTGAACGCCTGCGTCGCTGGATCGGGGGCGGGCGTGTCATAGGGCAGTCGGGGTAGCTGTCTGTCTTCGGTCATATTGCCCTCCTATCGGCTCATGCCAAGGCTCCGCCCGTGATCGAACGGCACCGAGTCCGCGAGATCGCGCGCCACGCTGCGCCCCGGATCGAAGTTGATGCCCAGTTCCCGTCCGCGCCCGCGCAAGAGCGATTCGACCTGCGCGTCGCGTTCGAGGCCCTTCGCCATGCCCGCCAGCGCCTGCCCGGCGCGCTTCGCGCCCCGGAAGTCGCCGTCGCGCCGTAGATCATCCTGCGCCTGTCGGAGCCGCTTCCAGCCCTCGACGAAGCGGTCGGCGCGCTGGAACGGATCGGCGCGCAGTTCGGCTTCCTTGTTCATCGCGCGCACCGCGCCCTGGCCACGCCCCTCCGCGACCGCGCGGATCAGCTCGGGCTGGCGTTGGAGGGCATTTGCCAAGTCAGCGGAGGCATGGGGCCGGATCGCGTCCAGTGCCTCTCCCGCCCTGTTCAGGGCGTCATGCTGGTGCGGCAGCACCGGCAAGCCCCGATCGCGCATCCGGTCGATCTCGCTCACGGCGCGGGCATAGCGCTCGACGGCGCGGCGCTGGCCGTTCGCATGCGACGGCGCCGCCTGCGCCTGTTCGCCCGTCCGCTCCGGCGGACGGAACCCCGCGAACATGCCTGCCTCGCGCTGCTGGCCGGGCAGCGCGAGGCGCAAGCCGTCGAAGATCCCGCGCGCCTTCTCGGGTACGGCTTTGATCATGTCCGCGACGCGCTCGCCGATGCCGCGACGCTCGGCAAACTCCTTGGCGGGATCGAGGCGCGTATAGTCGCTCGTCATGTCCTTCGTGCGCTCGCGCGACAGGGTGCGGACAAGGCGAGCATCGTCCTTGAAGTCGTCGCGACCATAGTGGAGCGCCATGCCCTCGCGGTGGCGGGACATGCCGACATAGGCGCCGTGGCGGTCCATGCCGGGTGTCGCCAGCACATGCGCGCGATCCACGGTCATGCCCTGCGCCTTGTGGATCGTGGCGGCATAGCCATGATCGACATGGGCATAGTCTTTCGTGTCGAATGCAACGGGGCGCCCGTCATCGGTGCGCACGGTCATGTGCTGCTCGCTGACGCGTTCGATCGTTCCGAGGGTGCCATTCTTGACTTCAAGGCTGCGTTCGTTGCGCAGGAACATGATGCGGTCGCCCGACGCAAAATCGCGGTCGCCACGTTCGACCTTGAGGCGAACATCGTCGCCAAGATCGCCCGACGCGCGCATTGCACTGCGCGCCGCCTCATTGAGTTCGCGGACCTCGGCATTGGTGTGGGTGAGGATAATCCGGCTGGCGTCGGGGTTCGCCTGCCGGTCGCGGTCCCAACGATCGATCAGTTCGCCCCGCGCCTGCTCGCGCGTCTCGGCGACATGGACCACGCCGCGCTCCGCATAGGCATGGATCGCCTCGCCGGTTCGCCCGGTGGCGAGGTGCCGCGTCGCATCCTGCTGCCAGCCTTCATGCTGGCGGCGAACCTCGGTGATCTCGACGCCGCCATGCCGCTCATGGATCGCGCGGAACGCCGCGCCCGCCTCGATCGCCTGCAACTGCTGCGGGTCGCCGACCAGCACCACCTTGGCGCCGGCGTCTGCGGCGTGCGACATGACGCGTTCCATCTGGCGGGTGCCGACCATGCCTGCCTCGTCGATGACGAGAACATCACGCGAGGTCAGAAGGTCACGGCCCTGCGACCAGCCATGTTCCATGCTGGCGATGGTCCGCGACGCGATACCGGAGCCGTTCTCCAACCCCTCCGCCGCGATGCCGGACAAGGCCACGCCGCGCACCTCATACCCGGCGTGCTCCCACGCCTCCCGCGCCACGCCCAGCATCGCGCTCTTGCCGGTCCCGGCATAGCCGATCACGATTGCGAGACTGCCCTCGCCGGTTATATGTTCAAGCGCCGCCTGCTGCTCGCGACCAAGCACCAGGCCGGTCGTCCCGGCGGCGTTCCGCACTCCCTGCGGGAATGCCTCCGGGACATACATGTCGCGGCGCTCGGCGAGTCTTTCGGCGGCGCGTTGCAACCGCTGTTCGGTGTCGATCATATCGCGGCTGGTAAACCGATCGTCGCCGCGTCCGTCCTTGCCGAGCGCGATCAAATCGGGCGAACCGCGAACCGCACTCATCGCCCGGTCATATTGATCCTTCCCGTCCGTGTGGCGATGCACGAACATCGCAAGGTCGCGATTGGTGAACGTCGCCTGCTGGTGCGTGATCGCGTCGAGCGCGACGCGCGGCTCCGCGATGATGCGGTCGCCGTTGCGCTGCGCGATCGCGCGGTGATCCTCGATGCGCTCGGACTCAAGCCCACGTTCGCCCATGCGCGATGCGGCGGGGCCGATCTTGTCTTGCGGCTCAAGGTCGATGCCCTGTGCTTCCAGGGAACGGTGATCGATGCGGGCATCTATGTCGAGTTCAGCAAGGCGGGCGTTGACATGATCGGCCCAGCGCTCGCGCCATTGCTCGACAAGTTCGGTGCGATTCCAGTCACGAACCTTTGCGCCGAACCCGGCTTCGCCATCCTTGTCGACGACGATCTCGCGCATCGTGAGCATGACATGCGCGTGCGGCTTCGCCATGCCGTCCGCACCGATATCCCAATGCACATTGAGGTCGGCGATCATGCCGCGTTCGACGAACTCGGCAGTCGCGAAGTCGCGGGCCAGTTCAATCCCCTGCGCCTGCGTCATCTCGCGCGGAATGGCGAACTCGACCTCCCGGGCAAGCTGCGCGTCCTTGCGCTTCTCGATTGCCTCGACTTCGTTCCACAGCGTTGCGCGATCGCCGAACCGTTCGGGCGCGCCTTCGGGCAGCATGATCTCGCTATGCTCGACGCCCGACTTGGCGCGAAAATCATGATCGCGATCGAGCCGTTCATCGTGCAACCGTTCGCCCGCACGATAGGCCGCAGCGGCGACAGCGCTGCGCCCGGCAGCGCGCCCGATGACTTTCGCGGAGAAGTGAAAGATTGCCATGACGGCAATTCATCTACGCCATGAAGCGCACGTCGGCACGACGTATAAGCGCGCCCTCCTCGAATAAATTCTCGGCAGGGACTAGGCGGTGTCAGACTGTCCCGGCGACTCTACTGCGCTGGCGTCACGCTTCTTCTATCATGGCTGCATCGTCACTCAATGGAGACTTGCGATGCGTAAGCCACGGGATTTTGATTCGGAACTGAGGGCACTCGCCGACAAAGCGAAGGCCATCAAGGAACGCCGTGTGCGCCAGCTCGGCGAACTCGTCATTGCGACGGGGGCTGACGCGCTCGACGCCGACACGCTCGCCGGTGTGTTGCTCGGCGCGGTCGCGGCCAAGGATGCGAGCGTTAAGGAGGGCTGGCGCAGGACGGGCGCGGCCTTCTTTCAGCGAACGGCACGCAAATCTGCACCGCGATCTGAACGCCAGCCGGAGGGTACTCTGCCGCTCGAAGGCGGCGCGGCATCGCGTTGACGCACGAAAGGCCCGGACCGACATGCGCGAATGGATGGTGAAGCGCCGCGAGCGTACCAAGCAGCTCATTGAAATCGGCGGGCTCGTCGTGAAGGCCGGGCTCGTCGATCTCACCGACGACGATCGCGCCACGCTCTATGGTGCGTTCCTGGCGGTCGCGGAAAAGCTGCGCGGCGAGGATCGCGACTACGCACTTGCTCGCTGGCAGCGCAAGGGCAAGCGGGAGTTCGAGGCGGAGCAGGAAGCGACGCGCGGCGAGCATTCTTCACCTATCCCGGCGCGAGGACAAGTCGATGTGGGATAGCCACGGGCAGACGATATTCACGGCGGGCCAGCACGCTTTGCTGACGGCCGATTTCGAAGCATCGGGTATCGATCCGGGCACGTTCGGCTTCTATAATCAGCTTGGCTTTCTAGCTCGCGAGAATCAAAACCCTGCCTATCTCGACCGATATGCAGAGTGGGTGCTGACGCGACCGATGTCTGCCGAGTATGCGGCGCATGTCAGGGCGACCGTTCCGAAGCTCGCGCATCTGCTGAGCGACGCCTTCGCGGCCCATGATGCACACGGCCGCTGCCTCGCTGCCGGTTCGATGATGGTGCGGATGCTCGACCTCTTGCAGGTCTGGAGCTTCGGCCTGTTCGGATCGGTGGTCATCGAAGCCCCCGACCGGAGCACCCGGCGAGCGATTCAGACGATCGCTTGCAAACGCGGCCCCGACTCCGATGCCGCCGCTGGTCATGCATGGGTCTGCGCGCCGCCCTTCCTTGTTGTCGATATAACCCTCGCGCTGCAACGCTGGGACGGAGCGATAGCGCCGTGCATTCCGGACATCATTCTGGCGGGTTCAGAAGCCTCGAAAGTCGAGGCGCGCGCTGAGGATATTGTCGATGACCGCGTGCGGATGCTGTTCGCCGAGGTAGAGGGCTGGCACGACCCCTGGTTGCATCATCGCATCGATCCGAGCCTGCGGGGATTCCACCAGACATTTCCGGCGCGCGAGGTCATAATGCGGGATATAAACCTGCGCTTCGTTCCGGCCCTGATCCGGCTACCCGATGAGAGGCTGGCCGAGATCGGCGTGAAGCGCGGCGGGCCATCGGGGCGCGACCTTTGGAACAGCGTCGTCGCCCCGGCCTTCGGCCTGGCGCCCCTGCCATAGGGCGCGGCGGGGATCGCCGCGGCGCTCGATCATTTGGCGGGAAAGGCCGGAGACAATTTCGCGCGGCGCGCAGGCGCTTTCTTGCGTCCGCCACCGCGGCCCTTGGTGCCAAGGCCGATTTCCTTCGCAAGCGCGCGGCGCGTCTCGGAATAGCTGGGCGCCACCATCGGGTAATCCTTCGGCAAGCCCCACTTGGCGCGATAGTCTTCGGGCGTCATGCCGTAATGCGTCATCAAATGGCGTCGCAGCATCTTAAGCTTCTTGCCGTCTTCGAGACAGACAATGTAATCGGACTTGACCGATGAGCGGATCGACACAGCAGGCTCCTGCTTCACTTCGGGCTCGATCTTCGCTCCAAGTCCCGCAAGCGCCTCGTGAACCGAGCGGATGACGAGCGGGATATCCGATATCGCAACGCTGTTGTTGCTGACATGCGCGGCAACAATATCAGCCGTCAGCGTGACGAGCGTTTCCTGATCTTCCATTTCGCGTCTCCGTTCCCGGTTCGATAGATTTCTATCGATCCGCGACATGCACGCATGTTGTCGTCGCGACAAGGGTCGCGCCGTTCTTCAATCCCGAAAGGCGGACCGGATGATGTCCCAACGCCACGCGAGCAACAGGTGCTTCCGCATCAGCGCGAAGCGGATGCGAAAAGCGAGCGACGGATGTGGTACGCCGATGATCGCATAATCGGCCCGTTCGCGAAGGCGTCTGACGCTCCGGCGGCCGATCCCGAGCCGCCGCGCAATCTCCTCGGACGAGCGACCATAGAGGTGAAAGAGTATCCAGACTTGCCGGGTAAGCTCAGGCACATTGACCAGCCGCTCGGGTATCTGCACCGTGTCGGCGAACTCGGCGCCATTCTCTTCGGCCTCGGTCAACGGCCTTTCCTCGGGCAACGGGCGCCTGCGCCGCCGATAGTCCGTATAGCCATGCGGATAGCTCCGACCCGGCATCAGGCGCTCCGCGATCCATTCGTCGAACGGCTCCCAGCCCGAACATCGCAAGGCATCCGTGACGCGCAGCAAGCGCCGGCGCCGATAGCGGCGCCACGGCCACACGGTGCGCCAAAGATCGATCGTGGCGACGTCACTCTGGCCCGAGCGGGCAACCGCCCTCTGCATAGATGTCGGCAACAGTGCGACGACGAATGCGGCGGCTGCGGCTTCGTCGGCGGTGATGTCATCCGGGGGCATGGGCCATTCGACTGCACCCAGATAACCGGCTTCGGCGAAGGCTGTTTCGAGCGAGTTCCGATAGTCATGCTGTAATCGCGCCTGCAACGCCAGGGGCAATGGCCCGAGATCGGGAACCGGGTCTGTGTAGCAGATACGAGCATGAAGGATCGCACGCGCGTCGGCGAGGCAGGCTTCAATCGTCCCCCGATCCTCGCCGAGCGTTTCGGCCATCGTCCCGAGATCGACTCCGTAGAAGGTGTGGAGCAGGAACAGGGCGCGTGGGAGCGGAGGCAGCCTCTCTATCGCTTCGGCGCGGTTGGTGTAAAGGTGCATCATGGCCGGTGCCTCTGTTCCCGCACGTTCAGCGGCGCATCGCGCGAGGCGCGATAGAGGGTGATGCCGGCCTCGATCCGGTCGAGGATGAAGGTGTCCCGCTCGGCCTTGGCAATGCGGATGTCCGCTTTGGAATAGACGGAGAGGTCGACCGCGCAGCGATTGCCCAGCTCGCGCTGGAGTACGTTACGCGCGCGGGTCCAGCAGCATTCTTCCGTGAACAGCGGATGATTGACAACGATCCAGAGTTCGTAATCGGAAAAGTCGATCGTCCATCGATCTTCATACCAACTTCTCCGCGCATAGGGTCCGATCAGGATGATACGTCTGATCTCACCCCGCTCGGGGGCCTGCACCTGATCGGGATCGAAGGACGCGCGCAGGACGCGGGCGATCCGTTCGACCTCCTGCTGTTTGCGGCGGATAAGATGGCCGACGCGCGCCATCACGACTTCGCGCGCGTAAACGTCGTTCGTTGGGGTAGGCATAATAAGCTCACGCACCAGCGGTCCGCGCGTTCGTGCGCGAATGGGCAAGCGGTGTCCGCTGTGCGCCGCTAGTGCGGTCTACAGCAACTGTCCGACCTCAGGGCCGGACCTGCATGATGCTGGCAGGATGTTCCTCGGGATAGCCGCCAGTCATTCCATCCCGTGGGTGGGATAATGCCAGAATCTCGGAGTCCCGGCAAGCTGGGCGGCGGCGCGGCTATTCGCGCGCTGCCCTTTCGAGTTCGGCAATCTTGTCGGAGCAGACCTGATGGACGACGCGGCCCAGTTCCTCGACGCGCTCGCCGAGCCAGGTGAGTTCCTCTTCGCTGATCTTGTAGTGCTTGGCGTAACGCGCCTTGGTGTAGGCTTCCTTCAATTTCTGGAACATCGCGCGTTCGCGGCGATTGGTCTCGGGCCAGATGCCATACAGTCGGCGGTCGAGCCCTTCGGCAAGCGACCGCAAGAAGGCGATGTTATGGTTATACGGCGTGTAATAGGTCAGCGTAAGGAGCAGACCTTGGTATAGGCTTTCGACGGCCTGATGAAGATTGAATGCGGCCTTTTTCCAGCTCCGACGCGCCATGCAGAATTTGAAGATTTCGACTTGCTCGGCAGCACTTGCCACATGCTCCTCGAAATATTCTGTCGCCGTATCGAGCGCCTGCGCCGGAGTTTTGGGGCGTGGCGTTGTGAGTTCGCTGCCGTCAGCCTCGTAGATCGCGATACCATCCTTCGCGACCTCCATGAAGAAGACGCGCCCATGCGCGAGCCCATCATTCACTTCATGCAGTGAGTGAATAATGAAGTTGACCGGCGTCCGCAGTGTCTTCTCGATCGTGTAGGCACGGATCAGCCGTTCCTCGGCCTTCGCCCAATAGGCGGCGCGGTCGGTCAGTTCCTTCTGGCTGACGATGACGAGGATGTCATAGTCGGATTTATACTGGTTCGCCGACAGCGGCGCATCGATCCAGTCGCCGCGGGCGTGGCTACCGAACAGGATGATCTTTAAAATGCGGGCGCCCTTGCGGCGCCCGGTCGCGTTTTCCGTCGCCTGCCCGAACTCGTCGAAGAGGATTTCGACGATGCGCTCGAGTTCGCGTTGCTTGGCGGCAGGAAGATGATCGACGTCGGTGCGCATGGGCCCGGAATCTTCGGGCAATGCCCGCGACTTGGCAAGAGCAGAATGCCCGGCGCTCTGCGCCGGGCAAAAATCTGGAGGAACGGCAAAGCCGCTCCCCCGATGACGATAGTGGGAACGAGTCAGGCGGCTTGGCGCATCTCCGGCTCCTCCTCGACCGGGGCAGTGAGGGCCGCGATGCGTTCGCTGCGCTCGACACAGCCGATCCCGCCGCGATCCGTGTAGCCCGACGGCGGAAAGACGAACCAGCGAGGCAACCAGCCCTCGATCTTCGTCCGGCCATTGCTGCCAGTGAGGCAATCGACGAGGATGCCGCGCTGCACCTTGGCGGTCGCGTCGGCATTGGCTTCGGCAACGTCGGCCCCTGCGACCTCGGCGACGATGGCAGTCAGAAGCTGTTTGTCGCGGATCAGGTCGGGCAGAACGGTGGTATCGTCCCAACAGGTCCGCATGTCAGTGCCGAGTGTCTGGCCCAGCAAATCTACCTCGGCGCTGGCGACGGCCAACGTCTCGCCCATTACGACGGGCAGAATGCCCATCACCGCCTCGTCGGACAGCGCCGCCAAGCGGACGAGTAGCCCCGCGACACCATGATCGCCGTCATAGCCACCAACCACGGTCGGTGCTTCGGGATCGAACCCGAGTAACGCCAGTATCTCGCGGCGCTTCGCATCGAACGCCGCCTCGCTCGCCGACACCTCGACGCTCTCGGCAATGGCATCGCTCGCCGCGCGCTGCTTCTCGACATCGACCCGCCATAGCTGCGATCCGACGATGGCATGAGCGACCATCATGCGAAGGGCAATGCCGGTATCGGACAGAAGCGATCCGCGAACGGCGGCATGACGATGAAGGTCAATGTAATTTCCGAGCGCCGCGCTGACCTCGGAGCGGACCGGCTTTGTGGTGTCGATGCCCGCTGTCCCCTTGGCGCGCTGCTTTGCTTCCTTGGCGGTGATATAGCCTTCGTGGAAAGCAACTTCGCCGCGATGGCTGATGGTTACGAAGATCTTGCCGCCCTTCTTCTTCGGGCAGCGTTCATGCTCCCAGCCATTGAAATACACCCCGCGCTCCATGACGACGACATCGCTCCAGCCGCTATCGCGGTAGAAGTGGGCTTGTTTCTCGACCTCGGCCATCTGCGCGGTCCAGAAAACTTCGGCGTCGGCAAAATAGCTGTCCTCGCCGAACAGGTCGGAGACGATCTCGCCGCTGTAGCTCGCGACATCGAACATCGCGACCTTGGCCGCAATCGCGCTGCCGCCGAACAGCCACGCCTTGAGCTGGCTTCCTGTCGGCGCGTGCTTCTCGGGACAATCGACCAGCGCCAGCCATTCGCGCTGCTGCGCCTTGGTCGCGAGAGTCAGATGTCGCATCGTCACCGCATCGATCTTCTCGGTGCGATACATATTGCGAATGCGAGGGAGCAGATTGCCGATGGCGAGCGTCCGCTTCACCTGCAACGGAGTCAGTCCGAAGGTGAGTCCGATGTCCTCGATGCTCCGCCCTTCGCGAACGAGCCGGGTGAAGGATTCACAGCGGTTCACCTCGTCGGGGTCCAAACGGGCGATGTTCTCGATCAGCGAGGCTTCCAAGGCCGCCGCGTCGTCACCTGCCTTCATCACTGCGCAGGGCAGCGGGTCGATGCCGTCCTGTTCCTCGGCAACGGTCAGCGCACAATAATAGCGCCGTTTCCCTGCGACGACCTCGTAGTTGCCGTCCTCTGCTCCGGGCCTGACGATCAATGGCACGAGGATACCGCGCGCCCGCACCGACGGCAGGATATTGGTGATGTCGGGTTTCTTGGCGATCCCGCGCATGTTGGCGGGCGACACGACAAGCCGCGACAGTTCGATATGGATGAATTCCATTGTCTCTCTCCTTGCTCAAAACCACCGCAGCCCCGGCTGAGCGGGGGGAGCGGCGAGAGCGACCGGAGAGGCCCGCCTGCGAGGCAGGGCGCACCCGAAGGGTCGGAACAAAGAGGAGAACCCCGTAGGGGTTGCCCGCTGCCGGGCGGGCCTCAGAGGAGAGCGACGCTCCCACCGCACGGACGGAGGCCATCGCCATCGCGCGGCACGCGCGATGTCCTTCGGGCTGGAACCAGGCTCCGGCCCTTCGCGTCAGTCGATCGTTACGGCGCCAGCCGACGAGACGGCGCGAAGCGGTGGCTCGGTGGAGCGAAGCGGAATAGAGCGCGGTCGCCGAAGGCGGGACGCCATTTTCGATACCGCGGCACCATAATCAGCCCAATCGGCACTGCAATGCCCCACCCATTGCGGGGATCGGGCAAGGTGATGCAGACTGACGCACGGCGGGCAGACCAAGGATAGGAAGTCTGCGACGATATGCGAACGGACATTGCGAACGGCTCATCGGTCGGCGTTTTCGCCATGACACTACGCGGTTCGTTTCCAGACTTTCCCATTGCCGCTTGTCGGCGCCGCGAGCCGCCGATTGGGCGACGTTGTTCGCGGGCGCCTGTTTTTGCATCCTATGCTTCGATTGCGGCGAACGACGGCGCAAAGGCAGTTGCACAGCAAACGTCCATGTTCAAAATTTGCTCGCAGGGGGCGTCGTCAACTATCGGCTGTTGGAGATAATGTCTGTGCCCTCTCCTGAACGTATCATCCGCCTCAAGACCGTCCTCGACCGCACCGGCCTGTCGCGCTCGACCATTTATCGCAAGATGGCCGAAGGCACCTTCCCGCCGCGATTGAAGATCGGCGTCCACGGGGCCGGTTGGCATGAATCGGCGATCGATCGCTGGGTTGCGAACCCAGCCGCCTATCGCCCCGACAATGAAAATGATGCGGAGCGCGGCGATGCACGAGGATGATCCTCTCCCGAAAGGGGCCATCGCTGCCGCCAATGATAATACGCCGATGCTGCGCGCCGCGCAGGTTGACGCGGCGCTGACGCGCATCGCCGAGGCGCTCGGGCGGCATATCGCGTGCGAACATATCCGGGCGCGGAAAGCGGCCAACGACAATGAACCGGGCGAGGAAAACCTAAAGCCCCCGAAGCATTGACGCTAGGGTATCGGCGCGCGACACTGTCTTGTCAGTCGTGCGGGACTTCCGTTCCGCCACTCCAAAGGAAGACATGATGATCCGCGCCGCGCTCTATGCCCGCTATTCCTCCGATCAGCAGAGTTCGGCGTCGATCGCCGACCAGCAGCGTATCTGCCGTGAGCGCGCGGAGCGCGAAGGCTGGCAGCTTGTCGGCAGCTACGAGGACGCGGCCATCTCGGGCGCGAGCATGATCCTGCGTCCCGGTATCCAGAAGCTGCTGGCCGATGCTCAAGCCGGGAAGTTCGATATCGTCGTCGCCGAGGCGCTTGATCGCGTATCACGCGATCAAGCCGACGTTGCGACGCTCTTCAAGCATCTCCAGTTCGCGCGGGTACCGCTCGTCACCCTCGCCGAGGGAGAAATCTCCGAGCTGCACGTAGGGCTCAAGGGGACGATGAACGCGCTGTTCCTGAAAGACCTTGCAAAGAAGACGCATCGCGGGCTGCGCGGGCGGGTCGAACAGGGCTTCTCCGCTGGCGCAGTCGGCTATGGCTACCGCATGGTCCGCCGCCTCACGAGCGAAGGCGAACTGGTGCGCGGCGAACGCGAAATCGATCCGGCGCAGGCGCTGATCGTCGAGCGCGTCTTCCGCGAGTTCGCGGACGGCAAGAGCCCGCTTGCGATCGCGCGCGATCTCAACGCCGATGGCATCCCCGGCCCGAAAGGCCTTGCGTGGCGCGACACGAGCATCCGCGGTGACGTGCGGCGCGGGACCGGCATCATCAACAACGAGCTTTATGTCGGGGTCCGGGTCTGGAACCACAAACATTATGTTACCGATCCGGGCAGCGGTAAAAGCGTCACCCGCTTCAATCCTGAATCCGAATGGATCAGGAACGAGGTGCCGGAGCTTCGCATCGTCAGCGATGAGATGTGGCAAGCGGCCAAGCGCCAACAGGCGACGCTTGCCGAGCGCTATGCTGGCGTCAAGGAAGCTGCACAGGCGCGTGCGCTTCTGAACGCCCGGCGTCCCGCCTATCTGCTGTCCGGGCTCCTCGAATGCGGCATCTGTGGCGACAACTATGCGATCGTCGTCGACGACCGCTATGGCTGCGTCGGCCACCATCGCGGTCGCTCCTGTTCCAACGGTCGGACGATCCGGCGCGAGGCACTGGAGCGCCGGGCGTTCGCCGGCATTGCTGACCGGCTCGTATCGGCCGACAAGATCGAGGCGGCCGTGGCCGCCTATGCGGCGCATATCAATCGCGAGAACCGCGAGCAGCGCATCCAGGCGGACGCAGACAACCGCGCGCTGGCGAAGATAGACAAAGCCGTCGCGGGCATCATGGCGGCGATCGAAGACGGTCTGTATCAGCCGACGATGAAGGCGCGCATGGCCGAACTTGAACGCGACCGCGCCGAAATCATCGCGCGTCTTGCAGTGGCGCCGCAAGGCATCCCGGATATCCATCCCGGCATCGCCGAAATCTACAAGCGCAAGGTCGCGGCGCTGACTGACACGCTCAAAGACCCCGAAACGCAGCTCGATGCCTCAAGCGACATCCGTTCGCTCGTCGGCAAGATCGTCCTGCATCCCGGCGAGAAGCGCGGCGAAGTTCATGCCACCCTCCACGGCTCGCTCATGGGGATTCTCGACTTCGCAAACGATACCCCCCAACCCGAGGCTCGCCGAGTTATAACATCGGTGGCCCCGGGTTCGCGGGAATGACGAAATGGAATATTGTTCTTTCTTTGTTCTCGGCGGCACCTTATCTTCGGCGGGTGGAATCGTCGAAGCCCCTGCCCCCGATCGCCGGCCGCGGCGCGCCGACGAATCTGCGCCCGACGCGGACCGGCTCGCTCGAGCGCGCGGCGGACGGCGACTGGCTCGACGCGGCCGAAGAGATCGACGGCGCGGCGGCGCCGCTACGTACCACGGTGATGGTCGAGTACCCCAAGACGATCATCGCGCGAAATAAATCGCCCGACATCGGCTTCGACCGCTCGATCAATCCCTATCGCGGCTGCGAACACGGCTGCATCTATTGCTTCGCGCGCCCGACCCACGCCTTCCACGACCTGTCGCCGGGGCTCGATTTCGAAAGCCGGCTGTTTGCGAAACCCGATGCCGCGAAACTCTTGCGACAGGAACTGGCGAAGCGTGGCTACAAACCCGCTCCGCTCGCGATCGGCACGAATACCGACGGCTATCAGCCGATCGAGCGCGAATGGCGCGTCACCCGCTCGGTGATCGAGGTGCTTGCGGAGACAAGGCATCCCTTGCTGATCACCACCAAGTCCGACCGGCTGCTGCGCGATATCGACCTTCTCGCCGATATGGCGCGCGACAATCTGGTCGGCGTCGCGATTTCGGTGACGACGCTCGATCCGAAGGTCGCGCGCACGCTCGAGCCGCGAGCGCCGCATCCGCAGCGGCGGCTCGCAGCGATACGGACGCTGATCGACGCCGGGGTGCCGACGCAGGTCAACATCTCGCCGATCATCCCCGCGATCACCGATCACGAGATAGAGGCGATCATGGCGGCGGCAGCCGGGGTCGGAGCGATTCGTGCTTCGTACATTCTGATGCGCCTGCCGTTCGAGGTTGCGCCGCTGTTCCGCGCCTGGCTCGACGCGCATTTCCCCGACCGCGCCGCAAAGGTGATGAACATGGTGCAGGACATTCGCGGCGGGCGCGACAATGATCCGAACTTCTTCACTCGCATGAAGGGACACGGGATCTGGCCGCAGCTGATCCGCCAGCGCGTCAAGCGCGCCGCGCGCGAACATGGCATGGACCGCAGTTTTCCATCGCTCAGCTGCGACCTGTTCCGCCCGCCCGAACGCGACGGGCAGATGGAGTTGTTTTGAAAATCCCGTCGCCCCCGCGAAGGCGGGGGCCGCTGGCGTCGCGCTGAAGCGATAGAGCGCGATCAACTTTGAGTGAAGCGTTTGCAAAGGGCGTGTGTCCCCGCGAAGGCGGGGACCCATCTCCGGCCGGTTCAAGCTGGCACCAGCAGCAGATGGGCTCCCGCCTTCGCGGGAGCACACGCGTTTCAATGAAAGAGGATCATGCTCTAGCGGCCCCAGCCTTCGCTGGGGCGACGGGTGGTTCAAGCCCCCACCAGCGACTTCAGCTTGTAATCCTTGTAATCGTCGCGAATCTGGCGCTTCAATATCTTGCCGGTCGCGGTGTGTGGCAGTTCGTCGACGAAAACGATTTCGTCGGGCAGCCACCATCTCGCGACTTTGTCCTTCAAATAGTCGAGGATGCTCGCCTCGCTCACCTCTGCGCCCGGCTTCTTCACGATCAGCAGGATCGGCCGCTCGTCCCACTTGGGGTGATAGACGCCGACCGCCGCGGCCTCCTGCACCCCCGGCGCACCCACCGCGGCATTTTCCAGCTCGATCGAGCTGATCCACTCGCCGCCCGACTTGATGACATCTTTTGCGCGGTCGGTGATCTGCATGACGCCGTCGGGGTGGATGACCGACACGTCGCCGGTGTCGAACCAGTCGCTCCCGTCGACCGCATCCTCGTCGGCGCGGAAATAGCGCTGGATGATCCACGGCCCGCGGATCTGCAATCGACCGCTCGTTTCGCCGTCGCGCGGCAGTTCGTTGCCTTCGTCGTCGACGACCCGCAACTCGACGCCAAACGGCGGACAGCCCTGACGGCAGACCATGTCGACCTGCGCGTCGAAGCTCATCTCGTCCCAGTTCCACGGGCGCTTGCCCATCGTTCCGATCGGGCTGGTTTCGGTCATGCCCCAGGCATGGCCAACGTCGATGCCGGCGCGCATGAAGCGCTCGATCATCGCGCGCGGCGCCGCCGAGCCGCCGATGATCACGCGCTTGAGCTTGCCGTAGCCGATCCCCGTCGCGTCCATATGCGCGAACATGGCGATCCACACGGTCGGAACCCCGGCGCTGTGCGTCACCCCTTCGTCGTGCATCAGGTCGCAGAGCACTTGCGCGTCGTTGGTCGCCGAAAAGACAAGCTTTGCGCCCACGGTCGCGGCGGCGTAGGGCACGCCCCAGCTGTTGGCGTGGAACATCGGCACGATCGGCAGCACCACGCTGCGGTTCGAAAGGTCGAACACGTCGGGCTGGATTTCGGTGATCGCATGGATGACGTTCGAGCGATGCTCATAGAGCACGCCCTTGGGATTGCCCGTCGTGCCGCTGGTGTAGCAAAGTCCCACCGGGTCGCGCTCGTCGAGTTCGACCCATTCAAAGCGTCCGTCCTCGGCATCGAGCAGATCGCGGTACGAGAGATAGCCATCCCGCGCGGGCGCATCGAACAGCACGAAATGTTCGACTGTCGGCAGCTGGTCGCGCAGCCGCTCGACGATCGGCAGGAAGGCGGCGTCGAAAAAGAGCATCCGGTCTTCGGCATGGTTGACGATATAGACGAGTTGTTCGTCGAAGAGCCGCGGGTTGACCGTATGGAGAACCCCGCCCATCCCCGCGGTGCCGTACCAGCTGACAAGGTGGTGACCGTGGTTCATCGCGAGCGTCGCGATCCGGTCGCCCTTCTGAATGCCGAGCTTCGTGAGCGCGGCGGCGAAACGCCGCGCATCGACGCCCACCTCGCCCCACGTCGATCGCGTCATGCTGCCGTCGGCCCAGCGCGTGACGACCTCGCGGCCGGCATGCTCGCGCGCGGCGTGGTCGATCAGGCTGGTAACGAGTAACGGCTGGCCCTGCATTCCCATATCGGCATCCTCTCTGGCGTTTCCCAAGGGATAAGCGGGATTTTGCGGGGTGCAAGCCTTAGAGTCCTGACCCTAGCCTCAGCCGCGGACCCTGAAATCACCCGGGGTATAGAGCGACAGCGCCGGTTCGCTGACGCCCGCCATCATCTCCAGCCGCGCGACGACGTCCGGGTTCAGCGCGAAGTTGCGGCCGAGCCGGATGCGGATCGTCTCACCCGTGCCCGCATCGCCGGTGGCCACGATGACGCGCCCGCGCGCATCGTCGCGGCGCTCGAGCAGCGCCGCCATTTCTCCGATCGCTTCGGGCAAGTCCACCCGGCATGTCAGTTGCAGCGTCGCCGTCGCGGCGATGTCCGTCAGCGATTGCGCGCCGCGCACCGTCACACGCGGTGTTTCTTCGCCTTCGAGCAGGTCGAGTTCGACGGCAAGCAGTGCGCAGCCCCCTTCGGCGGCAAGCGTTTCCAATATCTTGCCTGCCCCCTCATCGAAGCAGCTCGACTGAAATTGCCCGCTGCGGTCGGACAATGTCAGGTTCAGAAAGCGATTGCCGCGCTGCGACACGCGTGGACGCGCGCTTTCCACCATCGCCGCCATCGTCATGGGCACGCGCGTGCCCGGTACCATGTCGACATTTTCACAGATGTCGCCATAGCTTCGCGCACCGCGCGCCGCGACGATCGCCTCATATTGCTCGACCGGATGTGCCGAGAAGTAGAAGCCGAACGCGTCTTTTTCCCGCGTCATACGCTCGGCCAGCGTCCACGGTTCGGCGGCGGACAGCTGAAGCACGGGGGCAAGGTCGACGTCGCCCCCGAACAGCCCGCCCTGCCCCGTCGATCGCTCGTGCGCCGAACTGTTTGCACAGGCAAGCAACGCCTCGGCACCGGCGAAGGCGCGCGGACGGTCGGGCTCGATACCGTCGAACGCGCCGGCGGCGGCGAGCGCCTCGATCTGACGGCGATTGAGCAATTTCGGGTCGATCCGCCCTGCAAAATCGTCGAGGCTGGCGAAATCGCCGCGCGCCTGCCGCTCGGCGACAAGCTGTTCCATCGCCTTTTCGCCGACGCCCTTGAGCGCGCCGAGTGCATATCGCACCACCAGTCCCTCGTCGGTCTCGCTGACTGAAAAATCGGCCTCGCTCTCATTCACCGACGGCGGCGCGATCGCGACGTCAAGCCGGCGCATATCGTCGATAAAGATCGATAGCTTGTCGGTTTGATGGCTGTCGTACGACATCGATGCGGCAAAAAATTCATGGGGATGATGCGCCTTCAGCCAGGCGGTCTGATAAGCGAGCAACGCATAGGCGGCGGCATGGCTCTTGTTGAAACCATAGCCTGCGAATTTGTCGATCAAATCGAACAGCTCGTTCGCCTTTTTTGCGTCGATGTCATTATGTTCGGCGCAGCCGGCGACGAAGGTTTCGCGCTGCGCGTCCATTTCGGCCTGGATCTTCTTGCCCATCGCGCGGCGCAACAGGTCGGCGCCGCCAAGGCTGTAGCCGGCGAGAATCTGCGCCGCCTGCATGACCTGTTCCTGATAGACGAAGATGCCGTAGGTTTCGGCAAGAATGCCCTCGAGCAGCGGATGGGGGTAAGCGATCGCTTCCCGTCCGTTCTTGCGCGCGCCGAACAGCGGAATATTGTCCATCGGCCCGGGGCGATAGAGCGCCACCAGCGCGATGATGTCGCCGAAATTGGTCGGTTTCACCGCCGACAGCGTCCGCCGCATCCCTTCGGATTCAAGCTGAAACACGCCGACGGTGTCGCCGCGCTGGAGCAGCTGATAAACCCCCTGATCGTCCCACGCGAGCGTATCCAGATCGACGTCGACCCCGCGCAGCGCGAGCAGTCGCCGTGCCTCCCTGAGCACCGACAGCGTCTTGAGACCCAAAAAGTCGAACTTCACCAGTCCCGCGGTTTCGACGAACTTCATGTCGAACTGCGTCACCGGCATGTCCGAGCGCGGATCCCTGTAGAGCGGCACAAGCTGGTCGAGCGGCCGGTCACCGATCACGACGCCCGCCGCGTGGGTCGAGCTGTGCCGCGGCAAGCCCTCCAGTTGGCGCGCCATGTCGAACAGACGGCGTACCCCGTCGTCCTGCTTATATTCGGTCATCAGTTCCGACACGCCGTTCAGCGCGCGCTCGAGCGTCCACGGATCGGTCGGATGATTGGGCACCAGTTTTGCGAGCCGGTCGACCTGGCCATAGCTCATCTGGAGCACGCGGCCGGTATCCTTCAGTACCGCGCGCGCCTTCAGCTTTCCGAAGGTGATGATCTGCGCAACCGTATCGCGTCCGTATTTTTCCTGCACATAACGGATCACCTCGCCGCGGCGGGTTTCGCAGAAGTCGATATCGAAGTCGGGCATCGACACGCGTTCGGGGTTGAGGAAGCGTTCGAACAGCAGGCCGAGCTTCAGCGGATCGAGATCGGTGATGGTCAGCGCCCAGGCAACGACGCTCCCTGCACCCGAGCCGCGCCCCGGACCAACCGGAATATCGTGCGTCTTTGCCCATTTGATGAAATCGGCGACGATCAGAAAATAGCCGGGAAACCCCATCTGGGTGATAACGTCGATCTCGAAATCGAGGCGCTCGACATAGGCCAGCCGTTCTTCGGCGGTAAGCCCCTCGTAAAGCGCAAGCCGCGTTTCGAGACCGGCGTGGGCATCCGCCTTGAGCTGCGCGGCTTCGCCCTCGCGATCCCCCGCAAGGCTTGGCAGGATCGGCTTGCGCTTCGGCGCCATGAAGGCGCAACGCTGCGCGACGACCAGCGTGTTGCGGATCGCTTCCGGTAAATCCGAAAAGGCGTCCTCCATTGCCTCCGCCGGCTTCAGCCAGGCCTCGGGATTGGAGACGCGCCGGTCCTCGCTTTCGACATAGGCCGACTGCGCGATGCACAGCATCGCATCGTGCGCCGGGTGGAACTGCGGCTCGACGAAGTTTGCCGGATTGGTCGCGACGAGCGGCAACGCTCGCGCATAGGCCATGTCGACCAACGCAGCTTCCGCGGCCTTTTCGACCGGATCGCCCCGCCGCGACAACTCGATATACAGGCGCCCGCCGAACAGCGCCTCGAGTTGCTCGATATAATCATCGGCAGCCGTTTTCTGCTCGTCGGCCAGCAGCCGCGCCAATGCCCCTTCTCCGCCGCCGGTCAGGCAGATCAGCCCATCGGTCTTTCCCGCGAGCGCAGGCAATGCGACATGCGGCTCCTGTTCGATCGGTCGGTCGAGATGGGCAGCCGACACGAGGGCACAAAGATTGTCATAGCCGACATCGTCTTGGGCATAGAGCGCGATCCAGTCGATCAGCGGGGCGCCGCTGGCAAGCCGCTGTCCGGGGCGAGCCACGCTGAGAAAGGCGCCGACGATGGGCTGAACCCCTGCGGCCTTGCACGCGTCGCCAAAAGCCATGACGCCATACAGCCCGTTGCGATCGGCAACTGCAACCGCAGGAAAACCGCGCTCGCGCGCCGCTTTCGCAATGGCTTTGGGGTCGATCGCCCCTTCGAGCATCGTGTAGCTGGAAAAGACGCGGAGAGGGACAAAGGGGCTATAGGCCATCGCGGGACGCTAGGCACATGCGACGATTCGGGGAAGGCCCGATTGCGCTCCGTCGAACTCGCAAAGGCGAGGGCGGCGGTTCAGAGCAAGGCTTCAATCTCTTGCCTCAGCGCCTCGGGTTTGGTCGTCGGCGCGTGCCGCGACACGACCTTGCCGTCGCGATCGACGAGGAATTTGGTGAAATTCCATTTGATCGCGCTGCCGAGCAGACCGGTTTTTTGCTTTTTCAGATGCTTGAAAATCGGATCGGCATCGTCGCCGTTGACGTCGATCTTTGCCATCAGGGGAAAGCTGACATCATAGGTCAGCGAACAGAAATTCCTGATTTCCTCTGCATCGCCGGGCTCTTGAGCCCCGAACTGGTTGCAGGGAAAGGCCAGGATTTCGAGGCCGCGGTCCTTGTAATCCCGATACAGCTCTTCGAGCCCCTCATATTGCGGCGTGAACCCGCACTTCGAAGCGGTGTTGACGATAAGCAGAACCTTTCCCCTGTAGTCGGCCAGCGATTGCGCGCCGCCGCCGGGCAGTTTTGCCGAAAGATCGTAAAGTGCCATGATTCCCTCCCCTGTCGGTTGAAAGTCGGGTCGATGGGATGCCCGATCCTACGGCTCGATATGCCCCTCGTGCAAGCGCCATACGCGATCCATTTTGGATGCGAGCCGCTCGTTGTGCGTCGCGACCAGAGCGGCGGAGCCATGATCGCGGACCAGCTTCACGAACTGGTCGAATACGCGGTCGGCCGTCGTCTCGTCGAGGTTGCCGGTGGGCTCGTCCGCGAGGACGAGGAGCGGGCGATTGGCCAGCGCGCGGGCAACGGCGACACGCTGCTGCTCGCCGCCCGACAGCTTGCTTGGTTTGTGGTGAAGCCGCTCGGCGAGGCCCAGCCGTCCCAGCAAATCGGCCGCGCGCTCTTCGGCTTCCAGCTGCGGCGTCCCGCGGATGAGCTGCGGCAGAACGACGTTTTCGATCGCGTTGAAATCGGGGAGGAGGTGATGGAACTGATAGACGAAACCGATCTTTTCGCGCCGCGTCTTCGTCCTGTCGCCCTGGCCCAGCCGCGTGACGTCCTCGCCATCGATGCGGATCGTTCCTTCGAAGCCCCCTTCGAGAAGCCCGACGGCCTGAAGCATCGTGGATTTGCCCGATCCCGACGGGCCGAGCAGCGCGACGATCTCGCCACGCCGCAGCACCGCGTCGATGCCGCGCAGCACGTCGATCGTAACGCCGGCCTGTACAAAGCTGCGCTTGAGGCCCGCAAGTTCGAGCGTCGCGTCAGTCATAGCGCAGCACCTGCACAGGGTCGGTATTCGCTGCCTTGAATGCCGGGTAGAGCGTCGCGAGGAAGCTGAACACGACCGCCATGACCGCGATACCGACGATTTCTACCGGATCGGGCTTCGACGGCAATTCGGTGAGGAAGCGTATCGACGGATCCCATAAGGGCTGCCCGGTAATGAACTCGGCCCCGCGCAGCACTCCCTGACGGAAATAGAGCAAGGAAAAGCCGATGATCATGCCCACGATCGTGCCCGAGATGCCGATCGACAGCCCGATCGCCATGAAGATGCGCAAAACCGAATCCCTGGGCGCGCCCATCGTGCGCAGGATCGCCATGTCGCGCGTTTTGGCTCGAACCAGCATGATGAGCGACGACACGATGTTGAACGCCGCCACCAGCACGATCAGGGAGAGAATCACGAACATCGCGACACGTTCGACCGACAAGGCTTCGAAAAGACTGCTGTTCATCGATCGCCAGTCGGATATGACCGCCTGCGCCGCGACCTTCTGACGCAGGGGCTCCAATATCTCGCCGACCTTGTCGGGGTCCGTCGTCTGCACCTCGATCATCCCGATCTGGTCGCCCGACAGCAGCAGCAATTGCGCATCCTGCATCGGCATGACGACATAGGCCTTGTCGAAATCATACACGCCGATTTCGAAGACGGCCGACACGCGATAGGCGATTTCGCGATAGGTCGTTCCGAACGGCGTCGAGCGGCCCGACGGGTTGATGATACTGATCGTCGAACCGACCTGCGCGCCGAGGTTGCGCGCGAGCTCGCTGCCGATCGCGACATTGCCCGCCCCGGGGGACAGCGTATCGAGCCTGCCCTGAAGAACCTTTGCGTTGAGCGACGGATTCTTGAGGATGTCGGATACCAGCATCCCGCGTACGAGAACGCCTTCGACCCGCCCGTTCGACGTCGCGAGCAGCGGTTGTTCTATGATCGGGGTGGCCGAGGTCACGCCAGGGGTGGCCCGCGCCTCCTTCAGCACATCCTGCCAGTTGTCGAGCCTGCCGCCGAAGCCCTGGACAACCGCATGGCCGTTGATCCCGACGATCTTGTCGAAAAGGTCGGAGCGCACGCCGTTCATCACGCTCATCACGATCACGAGCGCCGCAACACCCAGCGTAACGGCAATGAAACTGAAAGCGGCGGCCACGAAGATAAATCCCTCGCCGCGCTGCGGAAGCAGATAACGTTTGAAGATGGCGCGTTCGTAGGGACGCAATATCATGGGATCGATCGGTCCTTCAGAACGCATGCGCAGTCACACATAGGCGGCTGCTTTAGGGACGCGAGCCGAACCTGGCAATGGTCGCGGATGCGATCAAGCTGCGAGTGATTCGCAAAATATGTTGCCGATCGGACACAGGGCGGCGCAAAAGCATCACTTACCCCGTTCCGAGGCGTGACAAAGCCCCGCCGGCACCCTAGCCCTTGGTTTCTGGTTCAACGCGGCCCAAAGGCCCGGCTCCAGGGAGTGTAGGCCATTCGCCTGGCCTGCATATAGGGGGATGGCGACGTTCGTCACAGGCGCCCGGGTCTCGAAAGAGGCCCGGGCGTTGTGATTCGCGAGGCACGGTGTCGCGGAGCCAGGATCGTGACCCTAGCTAGTTCTGGCCGGTCGTCGCGGTTGTCACAACCGGCTTTGGCGCGATCGCCTCGGCTGCAACGACGCGCTTGGCGTCCCCGGCAGCCGCGATTGTCTTTTCCAAAGCCGCGACCTGCGGACAGGTCCCCTTGCAGACGCGCTGCGCATCGGCGAGCTTTTCGCGAGCGACCGCAATCGCCCCCTTGTCGGCGAGCGCTTCACCCTGCCCCGCCAGCGCGATCACGTCATTCGGTTCCAGAAGCAGCGCCTCTCGATAAAGACCGACCGCCTTGCCCGGCAAGCCTTGCGCACGCGCGACCTGTGCGAGCGCGATGATCGCCGAACGGTTCCGCGGATCGGCCGCAAGCGCCGATTCATAATAGCCCACTGCGACGTCGAGGTCGCCCTGATGCTGGGCGGCCTCGCCCTGCTGTTGCAGCGCGACCGATGTCGGCAATATGTCGTTGTCGGCGCGTTGCGCGTCCGAAGCGGTTGGCAGACTGGCGAGGATCAGGCCGGCGGAGAGAGCCAGAAAGCTGACGCGCATTGCATTCTCCCATTTCTTCATGCCCGAAGATGCTAACATGGCGCCGTCAGCCTTGCGAGGAAAAAGCCGTCGCAGCCATCGCGGCCCGGAGTCAGCAGGAATCCTCCGCCCGCCGCGCGCCCAACCCCCTCGGGAAGAACGCCGCTATCGGCCGTCCAGCCGGGATGCCTGCCAAGAAAATCAGCCACCTGAGCCCGCCCCTCGCGTTCGATGATCGAACAAACAGCATAGAGGAGCTTACCCCCCGGGGCCACCAAAGCCGCGCCGATATCGGCGAGCCGCGCCTGATCGGCGATGTGGCGTTCGAGCCGCGCCGGGGTCAACCGCCAGCGCAGTTCAGGGCTGCGCCGCCACGTGCCGCTGCCCGAACAGGGGGCATCGACGAATACGTGAGTCGCCTCCCCCCGCCAGTCGGCGAGCATCTCGGCCTCTTGGCCGGGGTTGAGCAGCCGCGTCTCGATCCGCGTTGCGCCCGCGCGATCCGCCCGCGGCGACAACTGCTGAAGCCGTGCACGGCTGGCGTCGCAGGCGAGGATTTCTGCTGCATTTCCGGTGAGCGATGCGATCGCAAGCGTCTTGCCGCCACCGCCGGCGCAAAGGTCGACAACGGCCGAGTCGGGACCAGCGCCCAGCGCGGCCGACGCATATTGGCTGGCCGCGTCCTGAACCTCGAACGCGCCCTCCGAATAGGCCGGACTCTGCGTTACGGCGGTTTCGGGCGGCAGGCGCCAGCCATCGGGAGCCCCCGCGATCGGCTGCCCTTCGGGGAAGAGGGCGGCGAGCGCGTCGCGTTTCGATACGAGGCGGTTGGCGCGAAGGTCGAGGGGCGCGCGCGCAAGCATCGCGGGGGCTTCGCTTTCGTCGATCGAGGGATCGAACAGATCGATCAGCGCCGGAGACGCAAGCCCGGTTTCCGCTCGCGCCTCCTGGGCATCCGCGATGGCAGGTCCGTAAGGAGATCCATCGAAGCACGCGGCCAGGTCGGGATCGCGATCGGCGAGGGCGAGCATCGCAGCACGTCCGGTCGGCGGCGCCGTGCGGACAGCACGGATCGCATCATATACGTGCGCCCGGATCGCGCGGCGATCTTTCGATCCGGCATAGCGCCGGGCGCGCATCGCCTCCGCGAATATGGCGTCCGCGGGCGGACCGCCCTCTCGCGCCGCGGCTGCAATAACGTCGAGGATCTCGATCGCGGTCTGAACCCGCGCGGCAGGGGTCATGGTATCGACCTTTCTCCCGCGTCATCGCGAGGGACTTTGCGAAACAAAGACGCGCTGTACCTGATGACCGGTCAACCGACCGGATAATTGGGCGCCTCGCGCGTGATCGCGACGTCATGGACATGGCTTTCACGCAGGCCGGCGCCGGTAATCTGGACGAAGGTCGCGCGTTCGCGCAGATCCTTGAGCGTGCGGCTGCCGGTATAGCCCATTGCCGCCTTTACGCCGCCGACGAGCTGGTGAATTACATCCTTGGCCGGACCCTTGAACGGGACCTGTCCCTCGATACCTTCGGGCACCAGCTTCATCTGGTCCTTGATATCCTGTTGGAAATAGCGGTCGGCCGATCCCCGCGCCATTGCCCCGACGCTGCCCATCCCGCGATAGCTCTTGTAGGTCCGCCCCTGGTACAGGAAGGTTTCGCCCGGCGCCTCCGCGGTGCCGGCCAGCAGCGAGCCGACCATCACGCTCGACGCGCCCGCCGCGAGCGCCTTGGCGATATCGCCCGAGGTGCGCAGACCGCCGTCGCCGACAATCGGCACGCCCAGCTTTTCTGCCGTCTCGACGCTGTCGAGGATGGCGGTCAGTTGCGGCACACCGACGCCCGCGACGACGCGCGTCGTACAGATCGATCCCGGACCGATGCCGACCTTGACACCGTCGGCGCCCGCATCGACGAGCGCGCGGGTTGCCTCGCCGGTCGCGACATTGCCTGCCAGCACCTGAACGCGGTTCGACAGCTTCTTGATCTTTTCGACCGTCACACCGACCATCTTGCTGTGACCGTGCGCGGTATCGACGACGATCAGGTCGCATTCGGCATCGAGCAGCGCCTCGGCGCGCTCGACGCCGCTGTCGCCGGTGTTGGTGGCCGCGGCGACGCGCAGCCGGCCGCTCGCGTCCTTGGTGGCGTCCGGATAGGTCACGGCCTTTTCCATATCCTTTACCGTGATCAGGCCCACGCAATGATAGGCGTCGTCGACGACGAGCAGCTTTTCGATACGGCGCTGGTGGAGCAACCGCCGCGCCTCGTCCTGGCCGACGCCCGGCCGGACCGTCGCGAGATTTTCGGCGGTCATCAATTCCCGCACCGGCTGCTTCGGATTTTCCGCGAAGCGCACGTCACGATGGGTCAGGATGCCGACAAGCTTCCCGCCCGCCTCCACAACAGGAATGCCCGAAATATTATGCTGCGCCATCAAGGCGGTCGCATCGGACAGCGAAGCATCGGGCGCGATGGTGATCGGATTGACGATCATGCCGCTCTCGAACCGCTTGACCTGCCGCACCGCCGCCGCCTGCTCCTCGATCGTCAGGTTGCGGTGGAGAACGCCGATGCCCCCGATCTGGGCCATCAGGATCGCCATGTCGGCTTCGGTGACGGTATCCATCGCCGAAGACAGGATCGGGATATTGAGGCTGATCTCGCTCGTCAGCTTTGTCGCAAGATTGGCGTCCGACGGAAGAATATCCGACGGCCCCGGCACCAGCAGCACATCGTCGAAGGTGAGGCCGGTCTTGATCTGCATGAGGTGCCACTTTCTGCTGCGGCGCGGCTTCCGCCCCGGCAGCGAGGGGGCGGCGCGCGCGATTCGTTTGGTGGCGGCCCATGTAACCAGTCGCGACGCGACGCGCCAGTGGGCGCCCAAGGAATATTTCCGCACCGGACAGGAGGGATGGCGCGCGCCGGATGTAACCGGTTGCATCGGATGCGGGCGCCCGTTAGACCTGACACCTCATAGCATATAAGGGGAAGAGGACCAACCGCATGGAATTGCCGAACCAGACGCGCGCCGTGCCCGGCGGCCGGTCGACCGCCCTTGCCGCCTTCGCGGCCGTAACGGTCCTGTTCTTCGCCTGGGGCTTCATAACCTCGCTGATCGATCCGCTGGTCGCCGCGGTCAAGGGCATCTTCGCGCTGAGCGACGCGGAAGCACAACTCTCGGCCTCGGCCTTCTTCATTGCCTATGGCTTGATGTCCTTTCCGGCGGCTGCGCTTATCGCGCGCGTCCATTCGGTCCCGTCAATCCTGATCGCGCTCGCGACGATGGTCGGCGGCTGCCTCGTGATGCTGGCGGCGGCCAACCTCGCGGTCTATCCGCTGGTGCTGCTCGGGCTGTTCATGCTGGCGAGCGGGATCACCGTGCTCCAGGTCGCGGCCAACCCCCTCGCCGCGGCGCTCGGCGACCCGAAACGCAGCCATTTGCGCCTGACCCTGAGCCAGACGTTCAACAGCTTCGGGACTTTCCTCGGCCCGCTGATCGGCGCCCATCTGTTCCTCCAGGGGGTTGAGGTAAAGGAGGGCGTTGTCGTGACCGATGCGGTGCGCAACCAAGCACTTGCAGGGATCGATTCGGCCTATTTCTGGATATGCGGGCTGATTGCGGCGCTATTCCTTTTCTTCTGGGTCAGCCGGCGGATCGTCGACGCCGCGGTGCCGCCGCCACCGCTGGGAACCGCGCGCGCCAACATCTTCGAGCTGATGGGCGAGGCGTTCGCGTCGCGTTGGGCCAAGCTCGGCGCTCTTGCCATCTTCCTCTATGTCGGCGCCGAAGTGGCCATCGGAACCCAGATGGCGCTCTTCCTGAACAGCGACGCGATTTGGGGACAATCCGACGCACCGCTGGGTGTGCCCCTGCTCGGCTTCGCGATGGGTAGCGACGGCGTTCCCGGCGTTTCGCTTCAGCAAGCCGGCAAGGCCGTCGCCTTCTATTGGGGTGGTGCGATGGTGGGCCGCGCCATAGGCTCTGCACTGCTCGCGCGCGTATCGGCCACGAAGTTGCTCGCCGTCTTCACGGCCATCGCTTGCGCACTTTGCCTCTATGTCGTCACCGTCGGGGGCGTAAGCGCCGGTTTTGTCGCGCTGGCGATCGGGCTTTTCAATTCGATCATGTTCCCGGTGATCTTCACCCTGACACTCGAACGCGCCGGCGCGCGTGCCGAGGCGACATCGGGCCTGCTGTGCACCGCAATCGTCGGCGGGGCGGCCATTCCGGTGTTGGTCGGCGCGCTCTCCGACGCGCTCGGCTATGGAGCGGCGTTGATCCTGCCAGCACTCTGTTATGCGGTGCTTTGCGTCTTCGCGCTGGCAGCGGCGCGCACACCGCCGGTGCAGGCGGCGGCTTCGGCGACGGTCCATTGATCGACCGATCGCTTCTGACGCTGCTCGCCCTGGGAAGCGCGCTATCGGCCGTGCCCGTCGCGGCCCGCGACGATGTGACGCATCGCGTCTGCTCCCCCGACGAACGCCTGTGTTTCGAACTGACGACGGTCGGCGAAATCCCGACCTACAGCGTCACGCGCGACGGCAAAGCGGTCATAGCCCCATCGAAGCTGGGCTTCATGCTCCGCGGCGCCGGCAAGTTCGAGCATAGCACCGCCTTGGGCGACGCGAGCTATCGCGATGCCGACAGTCGCTGGGAACAACCGTGGGGCGAGAACCGGTTCGTTCGCGATCATTATCGCGAAATGCGGGTACCGATCGTCGAACTGATCGGCGGGAAGCGTCGCATCGACCTGATCGCGCGCGCGTTCGACAACGGCATCGGCTTCCGGTTCGCCTTTCCCGACCAGCAGTCCCTGCGCGATGTGCAAATCGACGAGGAGCTGACCGAGTTCGTCATCGCGCCGGAAGCCGAGGCATGGTGGATTCCGGCGGGAGAATGGAACCGCTATGAATATCTGTATCATCGCACCCCGGCGAACGAGGTGGGTACGGCGCATTCGCCGCTGACCTTTCGAACCCAGGATGGATTGCATATCGCGATCCACGAGGCTTCGCTCGTCGACTATGCCGGTTTCTGGCTCCAGCGGCTTGACGGGCAACGCTTTCGTACCCGTCTGGCCCCGTCGTCGCAGGGCGCGAAGGTTCATCGTACAGCGCCGTTCGAAACCCCTTGGCGCACGATCCTGATCGCCCGGGATGCACCGGGCCTTTACGCGGCCTCCGACATCATCCTCAATCTGAACGAGCCCAACAGGCTCGGCGATGTCAGCTGGGTCAAACCCCTCAAATATGTCGGCATCTGGTGGGCGATGCACCTCGACAAGGCCAGTTGGCACAGCGGGCCGAAGCATGGTGCGACCACGGCGAACATGATCGAATATATCGACTTCGCGTCGAAGCACGGCTTCGATGCCGTGCTGGCCGAAGGGTGGAACATCGGCTGGGACGGGAACTGGATCGGAGATCATGGCCAGAATTTCGAGTTCGCCAAAGCCTATCCCGATTTCGACATGGATCGCATCGCCGCCTATGCGAAAGCGAAGGGCGTCGCCATCATGGGACACCATGAAACCGCGGGCAACGCCGGGCGCTATGCCCGGCAGATGGAGGCGGCATTCGACTATTACCGGCGATACGGCGTACCGGCGGTGAAGACCGGCTATGTCGCCGACGCCGGCGGGGTCCTGCATCGGGGAGCCGACGGCGCCAATATCTGGGACTGGCACGATGGCCAGTATATGGCCCGCCACTATCTTTCCGTGGTCGAGGCGGCGGCGAAGCGACACATCGCGATCAATACCCACGAACCGATCAAGGATAGCGGGTTGCGGCGGACCTATCCCAACTGGGTGAGCCGCGAGGGCGCGCGGGGGATGGAGTATGCCGCGTGGGGCGATCCGCCGAATCCGCCAGACCATGAAGCGAATCTGGTGTTCACGCGCATGCTGTCCGGACCGATGGACTATACGCCCGGCATCGTCAGCCTGACCGGCAAGGGCGGGCGTCGCATCCCGTCGACCCTTGCGAAGCAGCTCGCAAATTATGTCGTGATCTACAGCCCCGTACAAATGGCAGCCGACCTGCCCGATAATTATGCCGCCCACCCGCGCGCGCTGGCCTTCATCGAAGCGGTCCCGGTCGACTGGGAGGCCACCCGCATGCTGGGCGGCGCCGTCGGCGACTATGCCGTCTTCGCACGCCAGCGGCGCGGCGGCGAGGACTGGTATATCGGCGGCGTCACCGATGAGCAGCCGCGCGATTTCACCGTGGATTTCGGATTTCTGCCAAAGGGCAAGCATTTTCGCGCCAAGATATGGCGCGACGGGGCGGGCGGCGGCATCGGAGGCAATCCGTTCGCCATGACGGTCGAGGAACGGGACGTGACGGCGGACAGCCGGTGGCCCGTTCGGATGGAAGCCGGGGGTGGCTTTGCCATGACCCTCATCCCGGCCCACTGATTGTGGCAGGCCTTTCGATCGAGCGCGCGGTAAAGCGCTTTGGCGCGATAGGCGTCCTCAACGACATTTCGGTCGACATCGCCGACGGGGAATTCGCGGTGATCGTCGGACCGTCGGGGTGCGGAAAATCGACCCTGCTACGTTCGGTCGCGGGCCTGGAAGATTTGACCAGCGGCCGTATCCGGATCGGATCGCGCGACGTCACCGACATGCAGCCGTCGCAGCGCGGCATCGCAATGGTGTTTCAAAGCTATGCGCTTTATCCGCATCTGTCGGTGTTCGACAATATGGCGTTCGGATTGCGCATCGCCAAAACCGACACCGCCGAAATCGATCGCAGCGTCCGGCAGGCTGCCGAAATCCTGAATATCGAAAGCCTGCTCGATCGCAAGCCGGCGGCCCTGTCGGGCGGGCAGCGGCAGCGCGTTGCGATCGGTCGCGCAATCGTCCGTCAGCCGCAAATCTTCCTGTTCGACGAACCCCTGTCGAACCTGGATGCCGACCTGCGCGTGCGGATGCGATATGAATTTGCTCAATTGCACCGCACGTTGGGCACGACCACTCTTTATGTCACGCACGACCAGGCCGAGGCGATGACGCTGGCCGATCGCATCATCGTGCTGCGCGACGGACGGGTCGAACAGACCGGTTCGCCCCGCGAGCTTTACGAGCGGCCCGCGAACGTCTTCGTCGCGCAATTCCTGGGCACCCCGCGCATGAATATCCTGCCCGCGACGGTGGCGGACGCCGCGACCGCGATACTCGCCGACGGGCGATCGGTCGCCATTCCGGCTGCCGCACCGCTCGCCCCGGGCACACCCGTTTCGATCGGCATTCGCCCGGAAGACGTCGTCGTCGGGGACGAGGCGGCGGCCCTCCACCTGTCCGTCGCGTTCGTCGAGCGGCTGGGCGGTCTGGCTACCGTGCATCTTCGCGGCCCCGACGGCCAGAGCATCGCGTGCCAGCTGCGCGACGACGGGACGCTGCGCGAGGCCGACGCGGTCCCCGTGACCTTTCGGACCGAGCGCATCCACCTGTTCGATGCGGGCGAAAGCCGCATTGCGGAGGGAGCATCCGAATGAACTTGCCATCGGCCTGTGTAACCGGTTACTTTGGATATCTTCCATGCCCGGCAAGCCGAAAGAACGGAGTCGCAAAAGCGGCCGAGCGTCGTTGGGGAAAGAGGGGGAAGCGGATATGGCAACATTGAGGGACGTCGCCCGCGAGGCGGGCGTATCGGTGGCCACAGCGTCGCGCGCGATCAACGGCCACAGCAATGTCACCGCCCCGACGCGTGCCGCGGTGCTCGCCGCGGTCAAGAAGCTGAACTTCGTTCCGCACAGCGGCGCCCGCAGCCTGACCCGCCGAAAAAGCGATACGGTGGGCGTGATCCTGCCCGATCTGTTCGGCGAATTCTTTTCCGAGATCATTCGCGGCATCGACCTCGTCGCGCATGAATCGGGGATGCACCTGCTGCTCGGCAACATGCACGGCAGCGCGCACGAAACCGCAGCCGCAATCGCCGCGATGCGCGGGCGGGTCGACGGACTGCTGGTCATGCCGCCCGAACTCAAACCCGAAACGCTTGCAGCGCACCTCGATCCGGTACTGCCTACGGTCTTGCTGAATTATGACGCGGCGGCACTCGACCTGCCCTATGTCGCGGTCGACAATTATCGCGGCGCCTGGCTGATGACCGAAGCGCTGATCGAGCGCGGCGCGCGGCGCATTGTCCATATCGCGGGGCCGAAGCATAATCGCGACGCCCGCGACCGCCAGCGCGGCTTCGTCGATGCGATGGCGAAGATCGCGGGCGAGCGCAGCCCGGTGATCCTGCCCGGCGACTTTTCGGAGGAAGCCGGGGTCGAAGCGGCGCGCCTGCTTCTTCAGGGGCAACTGCCCGCCGATGCCGTCTTCGCCGCGAACGACCTGATGGCAGTCGGTTGCATCATGCAGCTCGTCGCGGCGGGCAAGTCGGTGCCGGGCGACCTGATGGTCGCCGGATTCGACGATATCCCGCTTGCGCGGCATGTCAGCCCGGCGCTGACTACGATGCAGGTAAAGATCGACCAGCTCGGATCGACGGGCATGATGATGTTGCTGCGGCTGCTTCGCGGCGAAACGCTGGGCGCGGCGAGCGCGACGATCCTGACCCCGACGCTGATCGAGCGCGGCACCACCGGAGTGCCGCTCGCGGTGCGCGAGGCGATCGCGCGATGACACCCGCGGCACGGCCAGCGGCGTGGAACTGACCCGGCGCCAGATTGCCGGGGGCCTCGCCTCGCTACCCTTTCTTCCCGCTCTTGCGGGATGCGGGCAGCATGGCGGGAAAGAGCTTACCATATGGGCGATGGGCAATGAAGCCGCCGCCCTGCCGACCCTGATCGGCGAGATGGAGCGCGTCCCGGATGCGCCCCGCATAGCGGTGCAGCCGCTCCCCTGGTCTGCGGCCCATCAGAAGCTGCTCACCGGATTTGCCGGCGGATCGCTTCCCGCGATCGGCCAGGTCGGCAACAGCTGGATCGCGGAAATGGCCGCGATCGGCGCCATCGCCCCGGTCCCCCGGGCGGTCCACGATCTTCTGGCCGATCAATTCGACGCGGTGGTCGAAACGAACCGCATCGGCGGCAGGGTCTGGGCCGTTCCCTGGTATGTCGACACACGTCTTCAATATTATCGCACCGATATTTTCGCACGCGCCGGCCATGCCGCGCCGCCGCTGCAATGGTCGGCGTGGAAGCGGGCGCTGCACGATGTGAAGCGTGTCGCGGGCGACGGCAATTATGCCCTGTTTCTTCCGCTCAACGAATTCGAGCAGCTCTTGACCATCGCCTTGTCCGCGGGCGCGCGGCTGCTGCGAGACGAGGACGGCCGCGGCGCGTTTTCGGAGCCCGAATTTCTGGAAGCCCTGGCATTCTACAAGTCGCTGTTCGACGAAGGCCTTGCTCCGCCCGTATCGGCGACCCAGGTCGCCAATATCTGGAACGAGTTCGCGCGTGGCTGGTTCGCGACCTTCACCTCCGGTCCCTGGACGATCGGCGATCTGAAATCGCGGCTTCCCGCCGCCGCACAAGACAGCTGGGCGACCGCGCCCAATCCGGGACCGCGCGGTATCGGTTCGGCGGCCCCCGGGGGATCGAGTCTGGTGGTTTTTGCAGACCACCGCGCCAATCCCCACGCCTGGGATTTCATCTCGCGCCTGCTCGCCCCCCAGGCGCAAATGCGCTTTCACGACCTGACCGGCGACCTGCCCGCCCGCCGATCGGCCTGGCGACGCGCCGGCCTTGCCGCCGACCCGATCGTCGCGCCATTTGCAACCCAGCTCGAGCGTGCACGCGCCCTGCCCAAGGTCCCCGAATGGGAACGGATCGTCAGCGAAATGCAGATCGTCGCCGAACGCATGGTTCGCGGACAGTTCACGGTCGAACAGGCGGCACGGGAAATCGACGTGCGCGCCGACCGCCTGCTCGAAAAGCGCCGCTGGATGCTCGACAAGGGGCGCGCGCTGTGAGCGCGAAGCGCAGGGCGGACGAGGTGCGCGCCGGCTGGGCGATGTCCGCGCCCGCGCTGGCGGCGATCCTGCTCTTCTTCGTGGTTCCCGCGCTTGCGTCGCTGTTCCTCAGTTTCACCGATTTCGACATTTACGCGCTCGCCGACATTTCGAACCTGCGCTTCGTGGGCTTTGAAAATTACGCGCGCCTGATCGAAAATCCGCTGTTCTGGAAAGCCATGAGCAACAGTGTGCTGTTCGTCGCGATCGGAACTCCGCTCGTCGTCGCGCTGTCGCTCTGCGCGGCCATGCTCGTCCATTCGCGCTGGCTTTCGTGGCGTCCCCTCTGGCGGGTTGCGCTGTTCGCGCCCTATGTGACCACATTGGTCGCAACCGCCGTCGTCTGGCGCTATCTGCTCAACACGCGCTATGGCCTTGTAGACTACCTGCTGTCGCTGTTCGGCGCCGGCCCGATCGACTGGCTCGGCAGCCCGACGGCATCGCTGCCGGCGATCCTGATCTTCGTTGCGTGGAAGACCTTCGGCTATAACATGATCATCTTTCTTGCCGCGCTCCAGACGGTCCCGCGCGAGCTGGAAGAGGCGGCGCGGATCGACGGGGCGGGACGGCTCGCCCGGCTGCGCCATGTTACCCTGCCGGCGATTGCGCCGACCGTCCTGCTCGTGTCGGTGCTCACCGTCGCCGCGATGTTCCAGCTTTTCACCGAACCCTATGTCATGACCGAAGGGGGGCCGGCGCAGTCGACCGTGACCGTCCTTTATTTCATGTATGAAGAGGGGTTCAAATGGTGGAACCTGGGCTCGGGCGCCGCGGTGGCCGTGCTGCTCTTCCTGTGCATCCTCGGCGTGACGCTGGTCCAGCTTCGCCTCGCGAAGCGCGGAGGCGCGATATGACGCGCCGTCTCGTCGTAACCGCCCTGGCAGGGCTCGTCGCGCTGGTCACCATCGCTCCCTTGCTGTGGATGCTGTCGGTCAGCTTCATGGCGCCCGGGGAGGCGGCCCGCTTCCCGCCGCCGCTGTTGCCCGCCCATGCGAGTCTGGAAAACTACCGGCAATTGTTCGGAAGTTATGGCGTCGGACGATTCCTCGCCAACAGCCTGTTGGTCTCGACCCTCGCGACGCTGCTCGCGCTGCTGTTCACCGTGCCGGCGGGCTATGCCTTCGCCAAGCTGCGCTTTCGCGGTCGCGACGCGGTGTTTCGCCTGCTGGTCGCCGCGCTCGTCGTGCCGGGCCAGATCGGCATGCTGCCCCTGTTTCTCGAGTTGAAGGCGATGGGGCTGGTGAACAGCTATGCCGGCGCCCTCGTGCCCTGGCTTGCCGGCATTTTCGGAATTTTCCTGGTCCGGCAATATTGCCTGTCGATCCCCGACGAGATGCTGGAGGCGGCCCGCATCGACGGCGCTAGCGAAGCCGCCATCCTGCGCCGGATCATATGGCCACTGTTGACCCCGGTGGTGGTCACGCTGGCGCTGTTCGTCTTTCTGTCGAGCTGGAACGATTTCATGTGGCCATTGATCGTCTTTGCCGACCAGGACCTTTACACCCTTCCCGTCGCGCTCGCCGCGCTCAGTCGCGAGCATGTGCAGGATAACGAACTGATGATGGCGGGCGCGGTGGTGACCACCCTGCCCGTTCTCATCCTCTTTCTGGCGCTTCAGCGCTTCTACCTGAGCGGCCTCCTTGCCGGGAGCGTCAAGGGATGAGCCGCTTTCCCTCCCCAAACGATAAGGACGACGAATGACAAGCACCGCTTTCCCCGACGATTTCCTGTGGGGCGCCGCGACAGCCGCCTATCAGATCGAAGGCTCTCCGCTCGCCGACGGTGCGGGCGCGAGCATCTGGCAACGCTTCTGTCACGACCCGCGCCTGATGGCGGCGAAGGGCGACACCGGCGATGTCGCCTGCGATCACTATAATCGCATGGAGAGCGACGTTGCCCTGATGAAGGCGATCGGGCTCAAGGCCTATCGCTTCAGCGTCAACTGGGGGCGGATACTGCCCGACGGGGTCGGCCGCGTGAACGAAGCGGGGCTCGACTTCTACAAGCGGCTCGTCGACGAGTTGCTGAACCACGATATCGAGCCGCTGCTGACGCTCCATCACTGGGATCTGCCGGTTGCGCTCGACGACCGGGGCGGCTGGCTCAACCGCGACAGCGCCGACTGGTTCGCCGATTATGCCGGGGTGATGTACCGCGCGCTCGACGGCCGCGTGCGGAAGTGGGTCACGCTGAACGAGCCGTGGGTCATCACCGACGGCGGCTATCTGCACGGTGCGCTCGCCCCCGGGCATCGCAACCTGTTCGAAACCCCGATCGCGAGCCACAATCTGATGCGCGCGCATGGCGCGGCGGTCGCCGCCTATCGTTCGGAAGGCGCGCATGACATCGGGCTGGTGGTCAATATCGAACCCAAATATCCCGCCAGCGACAGCGCCGCCGATATCGCCGCGACCGAACGCGCGCATGCCTATATGAACCGCCAGTATCTCGATCCGGCGCTCAAGGGGCGCTATCCCGCCGAGATGGCGGAGATATTCGGCGAAGCCTGGCGCGAATGGCCCGAAGAGGATCTGGCGACGATCCGCCAGCCGCTCGATTTCGTCGGCATCAACTATTACACGCGCAACGTCGTGAAGGACGACCCGAACCAATGGCCCGTCGGCGCCTCACCGGTGCGGCAGAATGCGACGCACACGATGACCGACTGGGAGGTCTATCCGCCTGCGCTGACCGACATGCTGCTGTGGTTCAAGGACAGTTATGGCGACATCCCGGTCTATATCACCGAAAATGGCGCCGCCTTCTATGACCCCCCGCAGGCCGGCCCCGACGGGATCGACGATCCGCTGCGTTGCGATTATCTGCGCACCCATATTTCGGCGATCGGCGACGCCATCAAGAAGGGCGTCGATGTGCGCGGCTATATGGTGTGGTCGCTGCTCGACAATCTCGAATGGTCGCTCGGCTATTCGAAGCGTTTCGGCATCGTCCACGTCGATTATGAAACGCAGATCCGCACACCCAAGCGCAGCGCCCGCTTCTACAGCAACATCATCGCCGCCAACGGCGGAAATCTGGCATGAAACGCTGGGCAATCCTGTGCCTTGCCGCGCTCCTCTCCCTGCCCGCTGCGGCAAAGGGCAAGGCCGACCGCGTAAGCGCGATGACGTACAACATCCGCCTCGACCTGGCCTCCGACGGCGAGGATGCCTGGCCGCACCGGCGCAAGGCGCTGACCAGCCTCGTCGCCTATTATGGCCCCGATTTCGTCGGGATGCAGGAGGTATTGCTGCACCAGAAGCGCGACGTCGAGGCCGACCTGCCGGGTTATAAGTTCGTTGGCGTGGCGCGCGACGATGGCAGGCAGGCGGGCGAATATTCGATGCTCGGCTACCGGACCGACCGGTTCACACCGCTCGGTTCGGGCACATTCTGGCTGTCGCCGACCCCCGACGTGCCCAGCAAGGGGTGGGACGCCGCCCTGCCCCGGATCGCGACGTGGGCGCGCCTCCGCGATGGGACGGGGCAGGTGTTTCTCGTCGTGAACACGCATTTCGACCATATCGGAGAGATCGCGCGCATAGAAAGCGCGAAGCTGATCCGGCGCTGGGTCGGAACGCATCGTCGGCCCGGCGACGCGGTCATATTGATGGGCGATTTCAACAGCGCGACAGGCAGCGCGCCCTACAAGGCCATGCTGGCTCCGATCGCCGGCCTCATCGCGCTCCATGACACACAGGATCTCAGCCGCACGCCCCATTTCGGTCCCCAGGGCACCTTTACGGCCTTCCGGATCGACGCCCTGCCCGACAGCCCCATCGACCATATCTTCGTGACCGATGGCGTCGCCGTGCTGCGCCATGCGACGATTACCCAGCAGACCGGCGGCCGCCTGCCGTCCGACCATTATCCCGTGCTGACCGACCTGTGCGTCGGTGCGGCCTGCTGATGGCCGGGCCGGGCTTCCGCTAGTCGAAAAGCGATAGCGGGATCGCCTCTCCCATCGCGCGCTGCCCCGCGGCATTCGGGTGCAGATGATCGTCGTGCGCCAGGTCGGCGCGCAAGCGCAGCGGGTCGGCGGGATCGGCCACGACCTTTTCAAGATCGACGACGCCGTCGAATATATCCGCGGTGCGGATCCAGTCGTTGAGTTTCGCGCGGATGTCGTCACGCTCGGGCCGGTAATAGCGCGCGCCCTTGAAGGGGAGCACGGTCATCGCGATCACCTTGATCCCCCGGCCATGCGCGCGCAGCACCAGCTGGCGATAGCCCTCGATCAGTTCGTCCGCGGTAATGCCGGTGTCGCCGGACGTACCCATGTCGTTGACACCTTCAAGCAGCACGACATGCGTCACACCGGGAATGGCGAGCACGTCGCGATCGAAGCGCGCGAGGGCATCGGGGCCGGTCCCGGGGGTCAGGATCTTGTTGCCCCCGATCCCCTGGTTCACGACGACATGGGGCTTGCCCGCGGCCTTCAGCCGGCGCCCGAGCGTTTCGCTCCAGCGACACGGCAGCGCATCGGCGTTGGCACAGCCGGCTACGTCGGTGATCGAATCGCCGAAGGCCACGACGACAGGCTTCGCCGCAGCCCCGCCGACATCGATCCCGGCGACGAGCGGGCGTAACGGCGTTGTGGCGATCGCCGACCAGTCGCCCGCGCCGCTATGATCGCCGGGGCCGGAGATGCGCGTCGGATTGCCATAATCGCCGTGGATGCCGGCGAGAGTCGTCGGCCCGGGCAGATGGACAGAAATGTCGATCACATCGAACGCTGCAACGGTAACCCGCACCGGATCGCTGACCAGCGGAGCGCCGATCGCAATGCGCCCTCCGGTCTTGCCGCCGAAATGCACCGGCATGGTCCGCCCGTCGGCCAGGCGAAGGGTGACGGCACCGAAGTGGACCGGCATCGTCCCGAAATCATTGGCGAGCCAGATGCGGAGCGCGGTCCCGGAGGCGCCGACCCGCGCCTGCATACGGATCGTCTGATTGTCGAGGTCGATCGCCTTGTCGGGCGGAGCTTGCCATAGGCTCGACGTCCAGGCGCGCGTCCAAGCGTCCTGCGCCGCGGCGGGCAAGGACGGGACAAGCAACGCAGCCGCCAGCATGGCAGCCGCGACGCGGGCTTTCGTCAGCGCGCCTCGCCGCCGGCTTGCGCCTCGTCGAGCCAGCCGCCCTCGAACCCGATCCGCCTGAGCCCCCGAACGATATGCGGGTTCTTTCGCATGATTTGCCATATTAATCCGCTCCGATGATTTTCCATCATCGCGAGGATCGGCCCTTGGTCAATGCCTAAATAGTCGTTCGCGACCCAGCCCTGGCGGGGATCGACCGCGCCCGACCGCGATTGCGCCTGGGGAAAGGTGAAACTGGGGTTGATCGCATCCTTGAAACCATAGCGGGTGTAAAGGCGCGCCCCATATTTCGCCCGCATCGCCATCAGCGCCGGGATTGCGACCTCGGGAGCGAAGGCGACCGAGCCGCCGGGCGCGGTCGGCACGACCGTACCGTCGTCGACGATGCGAACGCTGCTCACACCGCGGGCCATATAGCCGTTGAAGCTGCGCAGGCGGCCGTTGACGCTGTATTCATCCTTTGAATAGCCCGGCCCGTCGGAGGCGGTCCATCCCCAGATGTCGGCGCTGTAATCGGTCCAGCGGTTCGGATTGTCGGCGCCATAGGCACGCTGCGACAGCGTGGCGCGGCGGCTGTTCTCGAAATAGTCGATGCCCTTCCGGCGCATGAAGTCGTCGCGAATGCCGCGAAAGTCGACCCAGACATGGCTGTACTGATGTCCGAAGAGCGGTTCGAACTGCAGGAACTGCTGGCCGTAGAAGCTGCCCCAGTCCTTGTCGAGATGCGCCGCCCAGCCCTTGTCCCACGCCTCTTTGCTCAACGCGTGGGTCGGCGACCCGAGCGCCAGGATATAGACGAGCATCCCTTCGTTATAGCCCACCCAGTCATGCGTGCCGAAATCGCCGCCGTTGCCGCGCTCGGGGTACCATCCCATCGCAATCGCCTTGGGCCCGCCGCCGTTCCCCGACGGGATGTCGCTGTTTTCGCGCTGGACGAAGCTCCAGTCGACGCGGGCGTAGATCTTCTCCGCCAGGTCGCGGATCTCCGCCTCCACCGGCGTATCGCGATCGTAATAGCTTTGCGCGAACAGCACGCCGCCCAGAAAAAGCGACGTATCGACGGTCGACAACTCGGTCTTGCCGTGCCGCGTCCCGTCCTCGTTGTTCAGGAAGTGATAGAAAAACCCCTTGTAGCCGGTGACGCCGCCGACCGCCGCGCCCTGAGGCGCGTTCCAATAGAAGTCCAGGCAATCGCGCGTCCGTTTCGCCGCCTCGTCGCGCGCGACATAACCGCGCTCGGCGCCAATTCCAAAGGCGGTCAGCGCAAATCCGGTCGATGCGATCGACGAAAAGGGATTGCTCGGCCAACGATCGGGCGCGAGGCAATGGGTGCGGTCGGTCGTGTCCCAGAAATAATCGAAGGTCCGCTTCGTAAGCTCTTCGGAAAATTGCGCCTGGGTCAGGTCGGGAAGCGCCTGTGCCGGGGGTGTGACGCCCGTGGGCGGCGCGCTGGTCGCGGTGCAGGCCGCCAGCGCGAAAAGAGGCAAGGCGAGCGACCCGAGCCGGAAAGACATTCGATACTCCACATATAGAAAAGCGGGCGGCCGGTCACGGGAGGGGGGTGTGACCGGACGCCCGCAATTTCAGCCGGTCAGAATTGGAAGCCGGCCGAAAGCTTGATCGTTCGCGGTTGACCGTCAATGCTGACATTGTCCCAGTTGCGCAGACCGGTGGCCGCGTCGAAGCTGTTATAGTTACGGTCGTTGAACAGGTTGATGATGTCGATACGGAAGCGCAGCCGCGCCTCATCGCTGACGAATTTGATCGGTACATATTTGGTGATCGAAAGGTCCATTTGGCGATAGCCCCAAAGATCGCCATTACCCTTCGTCTCCGTCGAAATCACGTCGCGCGACGCCGGCGTGTCGCCGTCAGCTGCGGTCGATACAAGCCGGGCAAGATATTTGGGCGATGCAATCTGGAACTTGCCGGAAAGCGTGAACCCGCCCGGGATATCGACCGTACCCGCGACGACAAAGCGATGCTTGCGGACGCCGGTCGACGTAATGAACGGATAATCGTCCATGCTCGGAAAATCGAGGCTGAACGTTTCTCCGAACTGCCGGTTCTCTTCCGCATCGGTGAACGTATACGTCGCATCCAGACTCCACGGCGACGCCACCGTATAACGCTTGGTCAGCTTCAGATACGCGGTGTTGGCGCGGGTTTCGATCCCGTTGGTCCCAATAATGATGCTGCCGAACGGCGACGGATTGAAGCCGAACGGCGACCCCGGAATACCCGTCGTCGGATTGATGACGAAAAAGCTCCCATCTTCCTGTCGATTGCCGAGAAGATAGGCGAAACCGTCATGGCTGGCGACATAGCTGTACCCGACTTCGGCTTCGAGCAGGTTGAAGCGACCGCGCACGCCCAAGCTGAACTGGTCCGAATATGGCATCTTGAGGTCGTTCTTGATGAAACGAAGTTCACCACCTGCGCCTGCTGGCAAGCCGGCGACCAGCGCGTCGCGTCCCGCCTGGGTCAGGTAAACCGGATCCCAGTCGATGCACGTTGCGCTCGGCGTACACACATTGTCGCCATCGCCGGGATTGTTGAAGTTGAAGGTGCGGGTCGCATAGCGCCCCTGGTTCAATTCCTGTTGCAGGAAGTCGAACTGGGTACGGTCATAAGAGCGCCCGTAACCGCCGAAGACCGCAAAACGACCTTCATCATCGATTTCATAAGTGAATCCCACGCGCGGCTGCCATGCGCCGGTAAACGCCTTTCGTTCGCTTCCCGTCGAGATATAATCGCGGATGTCGTAATTGGCGTTGGCGAGATTGGTATAGGCCGGCGTCACCGTCCCGTCCGGGGCCGTATAGGAAGATTGCCCGCTCACAAACGCAGCAATTGCAGGGTCATGCGCGAAATTCAGGAATGCCGGCGTCCGTTCATAATCCCAACGCACGCCGAGGTTGAGCGTCAAACGGTCGGACACTTCCCAATCGTCCTGAATATAAAGACCAAGCTGGAAATTCTTTGAGCGAATGTCCGGATCCGCGTCACCGACGGGGGCGCCGAACGCCATGCGATAGGGAATGCTGTCGTTGAAGCTGCCATCGCCGTCGGGATCGTAATTGACATTATAGGTGAAAACCGGATTCACGCCGTTGAGCTGGGTCGTGTGAAGCGTCACCCACTTGGCTTTCGCTCCGACTTTGAAGGTGTGCCCTTCCAGACCGATGTAGGTGAAGTCGTTCGACACTTGCCAGCCCGACTGGCCTTTGTCCTGATAGTTGGTGCCGCCGCCGAAACGCAGAATGTCGCCGCGGCGCGTTCCCGTTCCACTGGCATCGGGGATAGTTGCGTTGAACACGCTGACGTTGCCGAACTGCACAGGGCGCGGCCCCCAGGTCACATCTTCGTAAGCGACCTTGAAATCGTTGATCCAGGTGTCGGCGGTATGCTCCCACCGCGCGAGGCCGCGCCATTCTTCGACCTTGGCGATCGTGCGCGTGTCGAAGGCGGATATCCCGCTGTTGAAGGTTTCGCCCGATTCATCCCGATATTTGACCGAGAACTCGAACAGGTCCTGTGTGGTGGGCGTGAAATCGAGCTTTCCGAAATAGAGATTCTCGTTGAACGTCTCGTTCGCCGGGCCGAAATAGCCCTGATATTCCGACGGGAAATAGCTCACCGGCAAATCCAGCCCAGGGTTTACCTCACGCGGATTGATGCGACGCTTGCCTTCATAGGTTGCGAAAAAGTGCAGCACATCCTTGATGATCGGCCCGCCCAGCGCGCCGCCGAACTGAAGATCACGCGTCCGGGTCTTGTCGATCGTCGTCGGGTAGATTTCGTTCGGCCGCCGTTCGCGCAGGTCCTGATTGGTGAAGTCGATGAACCCTTCACCGTGAAATTCGTTCGTTCCCGATTTGGTGACTGCGGTGATCGCAACCGAGCTGACCTGATCGAACTCCGCCTTGTAATTTGATGAAATAACGCGATATTCTCCGATCGCAAGCTGCGGAAACGGATTGCCTTGTGTCGAATCCTGGCCCGTGATGCCGTTTTTGAGGACATAGTCCTTCTGTCCGATGCCATCGATGAAGATATTGACGGCATTGCTACCCTGCGCGCCCCCCTGCAAACGCGACTGGTCGCTGCCGTTGGTGATAAACTGGACGCCCGGTGCCAAGTCGGCGAACGCCAGGAAATTGCGGTTGTTCTGAGGAAGCTGCTCGATCAGGCGCTGGCTGATATTGACCCCGACTTCACCGCCCTCCATCGTGCGGATGCGGCTTCCGGTAACGATGATCGCGTCATCATCGGCCGAGGCGATGTCGGGGGCGGAAAAGTCGAAATCGAGAACCGCATTTTGCGCGACGCGCAGCGTAAATTCGTCAGTGCTGCGCACACCATCAGGAGTAGTAAGCTCAAGCCGATACGTCCCCACCGGCAGCGACGCGAAATTGTAGGTGCCGCCAGCGTCGACAGCAACGCTGCGCTGAAATCCCGTGTTGACGTTTATCGCGGTGACCTGGCTGACGCCGCCCTCGGCCTTGACCGTGCCGCGTAGCGACGCGTTCGAAACCTGCGCGTGCGCCGGAACCGCAACGCCGATCGCAAGCGCGCCCGCGGCGCTGCTCCACGCGAGCGCCGCGGCGAATGCGCGGGTCCGCGAACGGCGCGAACTATTGGATTGATTAAGCTGAACTGACGTCACGGCATCCTCCCTTTTTATTGCCCCGGCGGTCCCGATCTCGTTCGCTGTGCCTGCCGGTCTTGCCACCGGCATGACGACGAGTCGCGGGACGACCTGTTGTCGTTTTTTGGGTTTGTAACCGGTTTCACAATCGCTGTATAGGGGGCAAGCGACAGGGGCGGACGAGAGTTCGTTCGACCCCAAAGGGATGGATTTCAGCGGATTTTCGCGTTGAAATGCCACAAGACACTATTTGGGAAGGACGAATCATGCCGCCGATGCCGCGCAATCTTACGCACCTCACGCTCGCGACGCTTTTGCTTGCGGGGACGCTCGCCCCGGCGCCGCTGCTGGCGAAAACGGGCGGCGAATCGGTCGCGGTCGATTCGGCGAGCTGGGAAAAGCCCGACCCGAAGATGGACCGGTTCATTGCCGACCTGATGGCAAAGATGACGCTGGAAGAGAAGATCGGCCAGTTGTCGTTGCTGACCAGCGACTGGGATTCGACCGGCCCGACGATCCGGCAAGGCTATCAGGACGATATTCGCAAGGGCCGTATCGGATCGATCTTCAACGCCTTCACCGCCAAATATACGCGCGATCTTCAGCGTCTGGCGGTCGAGGAAACCCGCCTGAAAATCCCCCTGCTCTTTGGCTATGACGTCATTCACGGCCACCGCACCATCTTTCCCATCTCGCTTGGCGAAGCGGCAAGCTGGGACCTCGATGCTATTGAAAAAGCGTCTCGAATCGCGGCTACCGAAGCATCGGCCGAAGGGATTCAGTGGACCTTCGCCCCGATGGTCGACGTGGCCCGCGATCCGCGCTGGGGCCGGATATCCGAAGGCGCGGGCGAGGACGTCTATCTCGGCAGCCGGATCGCGGAAGCCCGCGTGCGCGGATTCCAGGGCGACGACCTGGCCGCGACCGACACGGTGATGGCCACCGCCAAGCATTTCGCCGCCTATGGCGCCGCGCAGGCGGGACGCGACTATAGCACCGTCGACATTTCGGAGCGGACGCTGCGCGACGTCTATCTGCCGCCTTTCAAGGCCGCGGCCGATGCCGGCGCCGCGACGTTCATGACCGCGTTCAACGAATATGACGGGGTCCCCGCGTCGGGCAGCCACTATCTGCTCACCGACGTGCTACGCGACAAATGGGGCTTCAAGGGCTTCGTCGTAACCGATTACACGTCGATCAACGAAATGGTCGCGCACGGCTATTCGAAGGATTTGCAACAGGCGGGCGAGCAGGCGATCAACGCGGGGGTCGACATGGACCTTCAGGGCGCGGTGTTCATGGAACATCTCGCGAAGTCGGTTGCCGAGGGCAAGGTCGACGTGAAGCGCGTCGATGCCGCGGTGAAATCGATCCTCGAAATGAAGTATCGCCTCGGCCTGTTTGCCGATCCCTATCGCTATTCGGACGAGGCGCGCGAAAAGGCGACGGTTTACCGCGCCGACTTTCTGGAAGCGGCGCGCGACGTCGCGCGCAAATCGATGGTCCTGCTCAAGAATGACGGCGCGCTGCCCCTCGCCGCCTCGGCGAAATCGATCGCGGTGATCGGTCCGCTCGGCGACAGCAAGGCCGACATGATCGGCAGCTGGTCGGCGGCCGGCGACCGCAAGACGCGCCCGGTCACCCTGCTCGAAGGCATGCAGGCGCGCGCGCCCAAGGGACAGACCGTCACCTACGCCCAGGGCGCGAGCTATGCGTTCGAAGACGCCGGCAAGACCGACGGCTTTGCCGAGGCGATCGCCCTTGCCCGCAAATCGGACGTCATCGTCGCCGCGATGGGCGAACGCTGGGACATGACGGGCGAGGCCGCGAGCCGCACGTCGCTCGACCTTCCCGGCAACCAGCAGGCGCTCCTCGAAGAGCTGAAAAAGACGGGCAAGCCGATCATCCTCGTGCTGATGAGCGGACGCCCGAACAGCATCGACTGGGCGAACGACAACCTCGATGCGATCGTCGAGGCCTGGTATCCCGGGACGATGGGCGGCCATGCGATCGCCGACGTGCTGTACGGCGACTATAATCCTTCTGGGAAACTGCCGGTGACCTTTCCCCGCAATGTCGGGCAGGTGCCGATTTTCCACGACATGAAGAACACCGGTCGGCCGATCAAGCCGGAGGATCCGAATGCGAAATATGTCTCGCGCTATCTGAATACCCCGAACACGCCGCTCTATCCGTTCGGCTATGGTCTCAGCTACACCAGCTTTACCTATTCGCCGGTGACGCTGAGCACGAAGAGCATCCGCCCGGGCGAACCGCTGACGGCGAGCGTGACGGTCACCAACAGCGGCGGCCGCGACGGCGAAGAAGTGGTTCAGCTCTATGTCCGCGACCTCGTCGGATCGGTGACGCGCCCGGTGAAGGAATTGAAGGGCTTTGAAAAGCTGATGCTCAAAAAGGGCGAATCGCGCAAAGTGACCTTCACGCTGACCGACGCCGATCTTGCCTTTACCCGCGCCGACATGAGTTGGGGCAGCGAGCCGGGACAGTTCAAATTGTGGGTGGGGCCATCGTCGGCCGAGGGGTCCGAAGCCGGCTTCGAGCTGACCGAATAGGATCCGAACCATGCGCCCCCATCTCTCGATCGCCGCGCTCGCCCTTCCGCTGATGCTCGCGGGTGCGGCGAGCGCGAAGGACGGGCCTGCCCCGCGCCCGAACATCGTCTACATCATGTCGGACGACCACGCCTATCAGGCGATCTCTGCCTATGGGTCGCCGCTGTCGAAGCTCGCGCCGACGCCGAACATCGACCGGATCGCGCGAAATGGTGCGATCTTCACGAACAGCTTCGTGGGCAATTCGCTGTGCGGGCCCAGCCGCGCGACGCTGCTGACCGGGCGGCAGAGCAATGCCCACGGCTTCAAGCAGAACGGCAACCGGTTCGACAACAGCAGCTGGGTCTGGCCGCGCGCCTTGCGCCAGGCGGGGTACACGACCGCGATGTTCGGAAAGTGGCACATCAACCATTCGCCCGAAGGCATCGGCTTCGACGACTGGAAGGTGCTCGACGACCAGGGCGAATATTACAATCCCGACATCATCACCCCCAAGGGGCGCAGCATCGTCGCGGGCTATGCGACCGACCTGATCACCCGCTACAGCCTCGACTGGCTGAAAAACGGTCGCGACAAGTCGAAGCCCTTCGCCATCCTGATCCACCACAAGGCGCCGCACCGCAACTTCATGCCCGCGCTGCGCCATCTGACCAGATATCAGGGCGTCACCTTCCCCGTGCCCGACACCTATTTCGACGACTATTCGGGGCGCCAGGCCGCCGCGGCGCAGGAAATGAACATCTACCGCGACATGTACGAAGGGCACGACCTGAAAATGACGGTGGCGGAGGGGTCGGCGCGGCTGCGCTACAATCGCTGGCCGGGCGCCTTCGACCGGATGACGCACGACCAGCAGGCGCAATGGGACGCCGCGATGCAGGCCGACAACGACCGGATGAACGCAGCGCATCTGTCGGGCCGCGACCTCGCGCTCTGGAAGTATCAGCGCTACATGCAGCAATATCTCGCGACCATCGCGTCGGTCGACGAAGGCGTGGGCGAGGTGCTCGACTATCTGGAAGACAGCGGCCTCGCCAGGAATACGGTGGTCGTCTACACCTCCGACCAAGGCTTCTACCTCGGCGAGCACGGCTGGTTCGACAAGCGTTTCATGTACGAGGAATCGCTGCGCACCCCCTTCCTGATCCAGTATCCGGGGCATATTCGACCCGGCACCCGGATCGCCGCGCCGATCCAGAACATCGACTATGCGCCGACCTTCCTCGCGCTTGCGGGGCTATCGGGTCCGGACACGATCCAGGGGCGCTCGCTGGTCCCGCTGTTCGGCGGACAGACGCCGGCCAATTGGCGCAAGGACATCTATTATCACTATTATGAATTTCCCGGCTTTCACTCGGTCCGCGCGCATTACGGGATGCGCGACGACCGCTACAAGCTCGTCCGCTTCTACAGCGACGACATCAACGCCTGGGAATTCTATGACCTGGAGAGCGATCCGCACGAGATGCACAACCGCATCGACGATCCGGCGATGCAGCGCCGGATCGCGGCGATGAAGCAGCGCCTGGCCGCGCTGCGCCGCCAATATGGCGATACCGACGGCCCGGCGGTCGCTGCACCGTTGAACTAGGGTCAGGACCCGTTAATCGCACGATCGAGGTTTGAAGCGATTTTGTTCAGTGCGAGGCGGAAAGGCGAAGGAATATGTCGATATTTCCAGTCTTTCCAACGACGCAATGGACAAAATCGGTCAAATCCCGAAGGGACGTCGAAATGGCTTCGATCTCAGGCCCGCGCGGCCTTGCGGGTAGCGATGCTACCCGCTGCGCCCGCCCGAACCCGATATCTTCGCCATTTCGACGCCTCGACCGTGCAATTAAGGGGTCCTGACCCTATCGGGCGCGGCCGGTAGTCCAAGCTGCTCGGCGGCCACCCGCTGCAACGCCGCGGCGCTGTGCGGCGACAGGCCGATGTCATAGGCGGCGGTTTCCTCGTCGCCCAGCGTGCGCGGGTCGATGCCTGTCACGCGGCCGAAAACGACCAGTGCTTCCAGATAATAGCCGGCGGCGCTTGCATGATATTGATCGTAGGTCCATAAATCGAGCTTTCCGAAACCGACACCGTCATAGGGATTGGGGTCGGCTACCCCTTCGCCCATCGCCCTGTTCCAGGCTTCGCCAACGGGGATGACTCCGTCGATGTCGTCAGACGCTGCATCGACGCTGTCGAGGGCGACACGCAGGTCGCGCGCCATGCGGTCGATCGGCTGGCCGTACCAATGACCATCGGGCTTGTAGGTCAGGTCGGCGCGCGACCAGGTCGCGGTCATGTACACGCGCACGTGGGGATTGGCGCGGGTTACGGCCCCGGCGATCGCCGGCGCACTTTTCAGCGTAGCCGCCGGATTTCCCGGATTTTTGGGATCCAGGACGCTGAATTCCTGCATGACGACGACATCCCAGGGCTTTGCAAAGACATCGGGTCGATCGACGAGATGCTGGGCCAGCGTCCGTCCCCCGCGCAATTCGTGCGAGACGGTCCATGCCTCCCCCGATTCCTCGGCAAAACGATGAAAGAGCGCCGGGACGCCCCCGATCCCGTTGCCATTGAGGTCGGTCACCGACGCGGCGCCATAGCGAACCGCGGCCGAATGCGCCCCTTGCGTAAAGCTGTTGCCAATGAACAGGATCGACCGCGGCGCCTGGGCCTTCGCGTCGGGGGTCGGCGTATCCTGGGCTACGGCGGGCACCGCGGCGAGAGCAATCGCAAGCGGCAGGGCTTTGAAAAGACGAGCTATGGGCATGGGGTCGACGATAAGGCGAAGCCGCGGGCACCACAAGACGCCCGCGGTGAATAGGTAGGCGGTCAGCCGGCAAGCAGCCAGAAAAGCCCGCCCATGAACAGCAGCACACCGCCGACGAACATTGCATATTCGCCGATGCTGACGCCGAGCGCGCGCCGATGTTCGTGGCGGAACGCCTCGATGCTCGCCTCGAGTTCGGGAATCCCCGTGACGCGGCCAACGTCTATGTGGCGGCCTGTCTTCAAAAAGATCAGCGCTTCCTGCGCTTCTTCCGCGGAAATAGCGGGATAACGGCGAAAAATGGCTTCCGCACGCGCTGCTTGCGGCGACTGCGATGCAGCGCCGTTAGGTTCATCTGTCATGGTAAATCCGTCTCTGGCCCCCCGAACGACGGGGAGCGATCGATCTCCGACGCGCCGGGCGGCGCGTCGCGGCAGGGGATCAGCTTCGACGGAGCGGCGGTGCCCGCGCGGTATAGGGATATATCCGCCGGACCGGCGGCGTATGCACGTGGCGGGACCGCTTGATCGCGGAATCCTTTGCCGGCGCAGAAATCGCGATCGCGCGCGGCACGTCGGCCGCGCCCGCAGGACCCGGGCCTCGGGGATCGTCGTCGCCGTGGCGTAACGCCGTCGCAATCTTCGCCGCTGCAACGCGGACAATCGGTCCCGGCCCATCGGTCGCGGCGCGGGCCACGGCATGCGACTGCAATCCGTCGACCGCCGCGGATTCAGACGGAACGCCCATCGCGCCCAGCGATGCGACGGCAAGCCAGGCAAGAAGGGTCGCCAAACGCAAGCGGCCGAGGGACAGGATCGAAACCATCGCACCGATCGCTTAGGAGCAAGCGCCGGCGACGTAAAGTTCGCCCGAAAAATAGGTGCTTGCTCCGCGCGCCGGGACCCGCGAGCAAATTTGGCGCATCGCCCGCTTAAACGCGTCAATTCGCGCCCGTTAATCTCCGCATGACCACAAGAGCGACATCTTCTAGCGAGCCGGTCGGGCGGCTCCTTGGCTGGCTGGGACTGCGCCAATCCCGAAGCGACGGCACATCCTGTCCGGATGCCGCCCCGGACCCCGGCCATGCCGGTGACCGAGCGCGCGAGGCGCGAGCGGACCTTGTCGACGCCATCGGCCGCTTCCTGATCGACAACGACCTTGAGGTGTCGCCCGCCAATCTCGTCATCGCCCATGGCGCCTTTTCCGGCAGCAATCCGGCCTTCGCGCGTCAGATCGCGGCGCGCGCCGGGTCGCCCGAGGGCGTGACCCAGCAATGGATCGACGAGATGTGCGGCGAAGAGACCGCCGCGAAGGGCCAGGCCGACCTTGAACGGTTGATGGCAAAGCTCGAAACCAATCTGGAAGCGTTTCAGACCCGTACCAAAGCGGCGCATCAGATGACGCGCGACTATGGCAGCGAGCTCGAAGACCATCTGACCGACCTCGAACAATTGCAGAAGACCGGCCAGATCGTCTCCAGCCTCGCCGACCTTGCAAAGGCGATGCTCGAACGGACGCGCAAAGCCGAAGACGACATGCGCAAGAGCGAGGATGAGGCCAAATCGCTCCGCCGCAACCTTGCCCGCGCCAAACGCGATGCCGACCTCGATTATCTGACCGGCCTTCCCAATCGCCGCGCCTTCGAAACCCTGCTCGACCGCCAGTATCGCGAAGCGAAGCATAGCCCGATCGCGCTCAGCGTCGCATTTTGCGACATCGACAATTTCAAGGCGATCAACGACACCCACGGCCACGACGCCGGCGACCGGGTGCTCAAGGTGATTGCCGACACGCTCGCCCAGATTTCGAACGATAATTGCCATGTGGCACGGCATGGCGGCGAGGAGTTCGTCATGCTGTTCAGCGGGCTGACGCCCACCGAGGCGGCAAAGAAGCTGGACGAAGCACGCGAGCGCATGGCCGACCGCAGGCTGATCAACCGCAAGACCGACCAGCCGTTCGGGGTCATTACCTTTTCGGGAGGGGTCGCGGACGTGTTCGGCTATGCCGATCCGCGCGCGGCGCTCAAAGCCGCCGACGAAGCCCTGTATCGCGCCAAGGAAGCCGGACGAAACCGGATCGAGGTCGCATAGCCGCTCCGCTTTTCGGCGGAGCGCGAACGGGGCGGGACGGACAGGGGGTGCGTCCCGCCCCGTTCATCGATCAGCCGTTCGTCGTCGCGTCCTGCCAGCCGCCACCCAGCGCCAGAAACAGTGCGACAAGATAGGTCGAACGCTGTTGTTCGGACTGTGCGATCGTCGCCTGCACCTGCGCGAGCGAGCGTTCGGCATCCAGCACGACCTGGAAATTCTCGCGTCCTGCCCGATAGCGGAGCCGCGCGATGCGCGCCGCCTCCCCTGCCTCGTCGGCAGCCCGGCGCAGCGCCGCAAGCCGGTCGAGTTCGCCAGCATAGTTGGCAAGGGCACTTTCGGTTTCCTGAAGCGCCGACAGCCATGTGCCGTCAAAGGTAGCCAATGCCGCATCGGCGCCGGCTTCGGCCTGCCGCAGGCGCGAGCGCGCGACCGCCATGTTCGGAAAACTCCACGAGATCAGCGGCCCGATCGAGAAGCGGAAATTGTCGGAATCGCCCAGCCCCGACACCGATGCGGCGGTCGAGCCGATCGAGCCGCCGATACTGATACTCGGGTAGAGATCGGCGGTCGCGACATTGACCCGTGCCGACGCGGCCGCGAGTTGGCGCTCGGCGCGTCGAATATCGGGCCGACGCGCGAGCAGGCTTGCACCGTCACCGACCGGAATGGGCCGGTCGAGCTCGGGCGGCGCCTGGCAATGGAGGACCACAGCCGGCGCTTCAGCCGGCGGTTTGCCGGTCAGCACGGCGAGCCGGTAGAGCGCCGCGGAACGCTGGGCCTCCAGCGTCGGCAGCGTCGCGCGCGTCTGTTCGAGCAGCGCACCCGCCTGGCCCGTATCCAGACGCGTCGCGCGGCCGCCCTCGAACAGGCGACGCGTCAGGTCGAACGTCTGTTCCTGAATCCTCAGCGTTTCCTGTGCAACCGCAAGTTGGCGATTGTACGAGCAGACATCCGAATAGGCACGCGTGGTTTCGGCGGCGACGGTAATCCGTGTCAGGTCGAACGCCGCCTGCACGGCATCGGCGTCTGCCCGGCTCGCGCGGATGGCGCTGGCGACGCGCCCGAACAGATCGACCTGATAACCGACGTCGAGCCCGACATCATAGCTCTCTCCCTCGACCGGACCTATTCCGGTCGTCGCGCCCGACTGGCGGGCATAGGTGCCGCTCGCACCGACGCTGGTGGTCGGCAAACGGCCCGCCTGCGCTTCCTTGAGCACCGCGCGCGCCTGCGCGAGGTTCGCTGCCGCGACGCGTAAGTCGGTGTTCGCGGCAAGCGCCTGCTCGACGAGAGCGTCGAGCGTCGGATCGCCGAACAGGCTCCACCATTCGCCCGCGGGCTGGTCGCCGGTAAAGGCAGGCGACTTGCCGGCCTCGATGAACGGCGACTGCGACGGCGCGGCGGGCGTCGGCGAACGATAGGCGGGTCCCACGGCGCAAGCCGATAGGGTCAGCACCCCGGCCGAGGCGAGAAGGATCGAACGGATCATTATTGAGCCTCCACGCTCGTTTCGCTGCCGGGCCGGCGACGCCGGCTCTTCACCCAGGCCTTGCCGCGCGCGGCGAGATCGCGGCACACAACATAGAAGACCGGCGTGAAGAGCAGCCCGAAGAAGGTCACGCCGAGCATGCCGAACGTCACCGCCGTACCGAGTGCCTGCCGCATTTCCTGTCCCGGACCCGACGCGATCGCGAGCGGGATCACACCGAAGATGAAGGCGAAGCTGGTCATCAGGATCGGCCGCAGGCGCGAGCGCGCGGCATGAACCGCGGCATCCATGGGGTTCATCCCCTCTTCCTCCTCCGCTTGCTTGGCGAATTCGACGATCAGGATCGCGTTCTTCGCGGCCAGCGCGATCAGGACGACAAGCCCCACCTGCGTCAGGATATTATTATCCATGCCGCGCAGGTTCACTCCCAGCATCGCCGCAAGGATACACATGGGCACGATCAGGATGACCGCGAGCGGCAGCGGAACCGATTCATATTGCGCCGCCAGCACAAGGAAGACGAACACCACCGCGAGCAGGAAGATCAGCACCGCGCTGTTGCCCGCCGCCTTCTGCTGATAGGCGAGCGCGGTCCACTCGTAATCGAACCCGTCGGGCAGCGTCTTGGCCGCCATATCCTCCATCGCGGTGAGCGCGGCGCCGGAAGACACGCCGGGGGCAGCCTGTCCCTGCAATTCGACCGCGGGGAACAGGTTGTAGCGTACCACGCGCGTCGGCCCGCTGTCGTTGCGGAAGGTCGCCACCGACGACAGCGGCACCATCTCCCCGGTCGAGGAACGGACCTGGAGCCGCCCGACATCCTCGAGCCGGCTGCGTGCGGTCGGCTCGGCCTGTGCGGTCACGCGGAAGGTGCGACCAAGATAGTTGAAGTCGTTGACATAGGTCGATGCCAGATAGGTGCCGAGCGCGGCATAGACCTGGCTGGGATCGACACCCAATATCTGCGCCTTGTCGCGGTCGACGTCGGCGAAGATGCGCGGGCTGCCGGTATTGAACAGCGAGAAGACCTGGCTCACCTGGTCGCTCTGCGCCGCGGCGCCCATCATCGCCTGCGTCGCCTTTTCAAGCTCGCGATAGCTCTGGCCGTTGTGCGCCTCGATCATCATCATGAAGCCGTTGCCGTTGCCGAGGCCTTGCACCGCCGGCGGCGCGATGACGAACGCATTGGCTTCGGGCAGCGCCATCGCGAGCGCACCCGACAGCTTCTGCGACAGGGCCGTCGCGCTCAATTCGCTGCCCCGGTCGCTCCAGTCGCTCAGGCGCATGAACATCGTGCCGGCATTCGACGATTGCGAGAAGCTCGATCCGTCGAGCCCGGCGAAGGTCGCGATGCTGTCGACGCCTTCGACCTTCGATATCACCTGCTGGGCGCGGGCCAGCACTTCGCTCGTGCGGTCGAGCGACGCCCCGGGGGGAAGCTGCACGACGCCGATGAGGACGCCCTGATCCTGGTCGGGAATGAAGCCCGTCGGCGTGTCGGTCAGGCGCCACCCGGTCAGCGCGAGCAGCACCGCATAGATTGCGAGCATCAGCCCGGTCTTGCGAACCAGCTTTGCGGTCGTGTGTCCGTAGCGGGTCGACAATTTGTCGAAACCGTCATTGAACTTGTCCGCAGCGCGGCGCCCGAAACGCATGATGGCATTCCCCGACTCGGCGTGATGCCCCTCTTCGTGCGGCTTGAGCAGCAAGGCGGCGAGCGCGGGAGACAGGGTCAGGGACGTCAGCAACGAAAAGACCGTCGCCGCGGCGATCGTCACCGCGAACTGCTGGTAGAAGATCCCCGGGATGCCGGGAACGAACGCCGTCGGCACGAACACCGCGACGAGCACGAGCCCGATGGCGATCAGTGCGCCCGACACTTCGTCCATTGTCCGGTGCGCCGCCTCGCGCGGACTGAGCCCGTCGCGAATATGCTTCTCGATCGCCTCGACCACGACGATCGCGTCGTCGACGACAATGCCGACCGCGAGCACGAGCGCGAAAAGCGAAAGCGAGTTGATCGAATAGCCCAGCGCCAGCTGGACCGCGAACGTGCCGACGAGCGAAACCGGGATGGCGACGATCGGGATGATCGCGGCGCGCCAGGTCTGCAGGAAGACGAGAACGACGAGCACGACAAGAATGAGCGCTTCGAACAGCGTATGCTGCACCGCCTCGACCGAGGCCGCGACATATTCGGTCGGGTTGAACGGGATCTGATATTCCAGCCCCGGAGGGAAGTCTTTCGACGCATCCTTGACCTCGTTCAGGACGAGGTTCGCCGCATCGAGCGCGTTGGCGCCCGGCTGCTGGATGACCGCCATGCCGACACCGGGTTCGCCGTTGAACACGCCGCGAACGCTGTAGTCCTGGCTGCCGAGCTCGACCCGTGCGACATCCTTCAGACGCGTGATCGCGCCATTCTGGACGTCGGTCTTGATGACGACGTTGGAAAATTGCTCGGGCGACACCAGGCGCCCCTGGACCTCGAGCGGCAGTTCGAAGGCGGGGTTCCCCTTGCCATAGGGCGGGGCGCCGACCGAACCGCCGGCGACCTGGACATTCTGGCTCTGGAGCGCCGCGACGATCTCGCTCGCGGTCAGGTTGCGCGCCGCGGCCTTGTCGGGATCGATCCACACCCGCATCGAATAGAAACCGCCGCCGAAAATCTGGACGCCGCCAACGCCTTCGAGCCGCAACAGGCGATCACGCAACGTCGAATTGGCATAGTTTCCGACATAGTCGGTATCGATCGCGGGATCGGTCGACGTCAGCGCGACGATCATCAGGAAGCCGGTTTCCTGCTTGTTCACCTGTACGCCGATCTGGCGCACCTGTTCGGGCAAACGCGGTTCGGCGAGCGCGACGCGGTTCTGCACCAGCACCTGCGCGGCATCGAGGTCGGTGCCGGGCTGGAATGTCACCGTTATCTGCGCCATCCCCTGCGTCGAGGAGGATTGCAGATAGAGCATATTCTCGACGCCGTTGATCTCCTGCTCGAGCGTCGAGGCCACCGTCTCGGCGATCGTGTCGGGCGATGCGCCGGGATAAGAGGCGGTAATGCTGATCGTCGGCGGCGCAATATCGGGATATTGGGCGAGCGGAAGCTGCGGATATGCGAACGCCCCGATCAGGGTGATGAAGATGGCGATGACCGCCGCGAAGATCGGGCGGTCGACGAAAAACCGGCTGAATTTCACTGGTCGGCGCCCTTCTTCGCGGCCGAAGCCTTGGCGGGTGCCGCCGCTCCCTTCGCGGCGGCCGGCGCCTGGCCCTGCTCGGTCACCACCTTGCCGTTCGCCGTGATGCGGCCGGGCTGGGTCTTCGCCGGCTGGCCGGGCATCGCGCGCTGGATACCGCCGACGACGATCTTTTCCTTGCCGGTAAGACCCGACCGGATGACGCGCAGCCCGTCGATCACCGGGCCGAGGGTCACGGGACGCGCCTGCACCTTGTTTTCGGGGCCGATGACATAGACGAGGCGGCGGGCCGCGTCGGTGACGATCGCGGTATCGGGAACCATGATGGCATCATGCGGGGCAGAGGCTGCAAGCTGGAGCTGCCCGAACAGACCGGGGCGCAGCTTGCCATCGACATTGGGCACGCGGGCGCGGACGGTAATCGTGCCCGATCCGGTGCTCAGCGCATTGTCGACGAAGTCGATCTGTCCGTTGTAGCGATAGGCGTCCTCGCCCTGAAGGCGGATGCGAACCGGCGCACCCTCTAGCGTGTCGCCCCGATCCTCATAGGCGAGCAGGTTCGATTCGGAGCCCTGGAAGCTGAAATGGAGCGGGTTGGTCGACACGATCGTCGTCAGCACCGTCTGGTCGGCCGTCACGGCATTGCCCGGATCGACGAGCCGCTGCGAGACGCGGCCCGATATCGGCGCGGTAACCCGGGTGAAGCCGACGTTCAGTTCCGCCGCCCGGACGGCCGCCCGGCTCGCCGCGACATTCGCTTCCGCCGTGCGCTGCGCGGCGCGGCGCTGTTCGACTTCTTCCTGGCTCGCCGCCTGCGACGCGGCAAGCGTCTGCGACCGCGCCAGCTCGGTTCTGGCATTGGCCAGTGTCGCCTGCGCGCTGGCGAGCTGCGCGCGCGCCTGGTCGAGCTGCGCTTGCGCCGGCCGCGCGTCGATCGAGAACAGAAGCTGCCCTGCCTTCACATATTGCCCGTCGGTGAAATGGGTTCGCGTCAGATAGCCCGAGGCGCGCGGACGCACCTCGACGCTCTGGATCGCTTCGAATCGGCCGACATAATCGTCCCACTCGGTGACCTTTTTCACCAGCGGGCTGGCGACCGTGACCGGCAATTGCGGCGGACCGCCCTGCCCTTCGCCCCCGCCCGAACAGGCGGAAAGCAGCATGGAAAGGCCGAGCACGGGCGCAAGGAAGGCGCGCTTGTTCATGGATATTTCTCTTCTTTCAAGGCGGTTCGGCATCGCGCGGCGTAGGGAGGGGGGAGGGGCACCGCGCGATACCGTTGCGCCGACTAATCTGCATCAGCGAGCAAGTCAACAGCTGTTGATTTATTTCTCAGCCGCGATAAATGGCGCGCATGGCAAAGATGACGACGGTTAAAAAGCGCGACGCTACGGCAACGCGCGCGGCGATCCTGGCAGCGGCGCACCAGCGCTTCCTGCGCGAAAGCTACGACAATGTCGGGTTGCGCGAAGTCGCGGGCGACGCCGGCGTCGACGTCGCGCTGATCGGCCGCTATTTCGGCGGCAAGGAAGGTCTGTTCCGCGAGGTCGTGCTTGCCGACAAGGACGAGGGGCTGATCCGCGAACCCCTGACCGCCGCCGAACTGCCGGCCTATCTGGCGCAACTCGTCGTCGAAGACGGCGACGAACACCGGCATCACCGGATGGAGATGTTCGTGATCATGCTGCGGTCGGCCTCCTCGCCCCAGGCGGGAGAGATTATTCGCGACCTCGTCCACCTCGACGTTCTCGGACCGCTTGCCGAAATCATCGGCGACGACCATGCCGACATGCGCGCCAATATGCTGCTCGCGATCCTGATGGGGATCGGCGTGCTTCGCACGATCATGAAAGTCGAAGCCCTCGACGGCTCGACCGAACAGCGCGCCGAATGCGAATACCGCTTCCGGTGCCTCTTCGAGGCGGCCCTTACCTGCTGAGGCCGTCGCGCACGGCACAGGCTTGCCCGGCCGCGGTCGCGGGTCTAGTCGCATTCTCGTGAGTCCCGACACGTCCTCCGCTCCTTCCGCGCTTGCTCCGTTTCGCTTTCCCGCTTTTCGCGCGATCTGGATTGCGAATCTCGCCTCGAACATGGGCTCGACGATCCAGGCGGTCGGGGCCGCCTGGTTGATGACGGAGCTGACGCCTTCGCACCTTTATATCGCACTGGTTCAGGCCAGCGCGACCATTCCCATCATGCTGATCGGGGTCTTTGCGGGCGCCATCGCGGACAATTTCGACCGGCGCCGGGTCATGCTTGCCGCGCAGACCGGCATGCTCGTGGTTTCGGCCGTTCTCACGCTGATTACCTGGTCGGGCGCCATCACTCCATTCCTCCTGCTGTGCTTCACCCTCGCCGTCGGCTGCGGCACCGCACTCAATGCCCCGGCGTGGCAGGCTTCGGTGCGCTTGCAGGTGGGGCACGAACATCTTCCACAGGCCATCGCGCTCAACACGATCGCCTTCAACCTTGCCCGCAGCGTCGGCCCGGCGCTTGGCGGGCTGCTCATTTCCTTCGCCGGTCCTGCCGTCGGCTTCGGTCTCAATGCGTTGAGCTACGTCGCTCTGATCATCGTTCTCCTGCGCTGGCATCCCGAAATCACACCACCAAAACGGTCGCCGATCCTGTCGGCGATCGCAACCGGCATACGCTTCTGCGCCCAGTCGAACCCCGTTCGGCGCGTCCTCATCCGCGGCTTCACCTTCGGGTTCGGAGCCGCAGGTTTCCAGGCGCTCCTTCCTTCGGTGGTTCGCGACCGCCTGCTTGGCACGGAACTGACCTACGGCTTGTCGCTGGCGGGGTTCGGGGCCGGATCGATCTTCGCCGCCCTGTGGGTCGGCAAGGCCCGGCATCGCTGGGGCAGCGACGCGCTGATCGGCAGTTCCTCGCTGGTTTTTGCGGCATCGCTGGGCGCGATAGCATTGTCCCGCAGCCTTCCCCCCGTCATGGCCGCGGCCTTCGTCGCCGGAATGTGCTGGGTGTGCACGATGACGACGCTCAACGTCGCGATGCAGCTTCGTTCGCCGGAGGCGATCCTCGGCCGCTGCCTGTCCATCTACCAGGCGGTGACCTTCGGCGGCATGGCGCTCGGCGCCTGGCTACTCGGCACACTTGCCGATATATGGTCCCTGCCCGCCGCGATCTTTTCCGCGGCCATATGGCTTCTGCTTTCGTCCACCGTGCTGCGCTATGCGGCACCGATGCCCCGCCGCGACGAGGGGCGCGTCGTTCCGTAGGATCAGCGAGGAAGGCAACGCATGAGCGAATGGCAGCAATGGGTGGGCCGCGAGGAAGAGCGTCGCGACCGGATCGACGAGAGCGCCTTGACACGCTGGCTCGCGACGCTCGATCGCGAAGCCACCAGCGATGGCGCGGTACCGCAGGGCTTTCACTGGTGCCTCGCGCTGCCCGATGCGCCAACCGCATCGCTCGGGACCGACGGCCATCCACGCCGCACCGGCGACGCGCAAAGCTTCATGCCCCCCATCCCCCTGCCCCGGCGCATGTGGGCGTCGAGCAAAATCGAATTCTTGCGCCCGCTTCGCTGCGGCGATGCGATCGCACGCCGGTCGCGGATCGCGGCCGTGACGACCAAGCAGGGCAGCAGCGGCTCGCTCGTCTTTGTGGATGTGGCCCACGAAACCCGCGACGGCACCGGCGTGGCAATCAGCGAAATCCAGTCGATCGTGTTTCGCGAAGCCGCCGCTCCCGACGCGCCGCTGTCGCCGCCGCCGCCAGAGGACACCCGTTTCGACGTCGGCGCGTGGGATGGGCACCGCGCGATCGAACCATCGGCGGCGCTGCTCTTTCGCTATTCGGCGCTGACGTTCAATAGCCACCGGATCCATTATGATCGACCCTATGCAATCGACGAAGAACGCTATCGGGGACTCGTCGTCCATGGACCGCTGACCGCCACGCTGTTGCTCGACCTCGCGCGGCGGCGCTTCGGCGACAATGCGCTGTCCCGGTTTGCCTTTCGCGGGGTGTCGCCGGCGGTCGCGGACGAACCGCTGCACCTCGCGATCCGCGGCGACGGGGACGCGATCGAGCTCGGCGCCTTCGCCGGGGATGGGCGGCCGGTCATGCACGCGACGGCCGCACGGTGACGCCCGAGGGACCCTCGACACCGGTTCGGGCTCGGAAAATCGGATTTGCGGATCGCTCCGATTCCGATCTTATACGCGAGGTCGCGGTCGAAACGCCCGTGTCGATCGAAATCGGCGGCCTTGCCTATGCGGTGATGATGGCGACCCCTACCGACCTGGAGGACTATGCCGCGGGCTTCGCCCTGTCGGAGGGACTGGTCGCCGACGCGTCGGACATCGACCGGGTCGATGTCCAGCCGATCGAAGGCGGAATTGCGCTTCGCCTCTGGCTTGCGCCCGACCGCGCCCGCGTGGCACTCGACCGTGTCCGGCGACGCGTGTCCGAAAGTAGCTGCGGGCTTTGCGGCATGGAGAATATCGCAGAGGTGCTGCGGCCCCTGCCGCCGATTACAGCGCGCCTGGTGTGCGACCGCAACGCCGTCGCGAAGGCGCTCGCCGCGTTGCCCGATCATCAATCGCTCGGACGCGCGACCGGGGCGGCCCACGCGGCCGCCTTCTGTTCGACTCGAGGAGACATCCTCTGCCTGCGCGAGGACGTCGGGCGCCACAATGCGCTCGACAAGCTGATCGGCGCCCTCGCGCGGAGCGGACGCCGGCCGGCCGAGGGGTTCATCGTCCTGACCGCGCGGTGCAGCTACGAACTGGTCGAAAAGACGATACGGGCAGGCTGTCCGATGCTGGTGACGATATCGGCGCCGACAAGCCTAGCCGCCGAGCGCGCTCAAACCGCAGGGCTGACGCTGCTGACGCTTGCCCGCGCCGATTCCGCCCTGCTGGTCAGCGGTGATCCCGAACTCTAGGGTCAGGACCCTAGCGGACGATCCGCACCGGGATGGACTTCGCGGCCGGGGTTCCGCTGACGCGATCATAGTAATCGAGCGGAAGCAGCGGGTTGAGTTCGGGGTAATAGCCTGCCAGCGCGCCGCGCGGCATCGGATAGTCGATCAGCGTCAGCCCCTCGACCCGGCGAGCGATGCCGTCGGTGGCGATCGTCTCCAGCGCGACCTTTTCGCGGGCATCAAAACCGCGCGCTTCGCGATCCTCTGCATTGACGAAGATCACCATCCGGTCGTCGTACACCCCGCGATAGCGGTCGTTATAGCTGTATATCGTGGTGTTGAACTGATCGTGCGAGCGCACGGTGGCGAGCCGCAGCATGTCCGGATCGTCGACCGGGGCGTCGACGTGCAAGCCGGGAAGGATCAGGAAATTGGCCTTGCCGTTCGGAGTCAGCCACACACGGCGGCGCGGCGCGACGTCGAGGTGGAATCCCTGCGGCGCCTTGATCCGCTCCGCGAAATCTTCGTAGATCGCGGGATAGACCTCGGCGATCTTGTCGCGGATCGCGTCATAATCGTCGATGTAGCGCATCCAGTCGACCCGGCTTTCGGGCAATGTCGCCATCGCCATGCGGCAGACGATCTCGACCTCGGGCATCAGATGCTCGCTTGCCGGATCGAGCACCCCCCGCGACGCCGTGACGTTCGACATCGAATCCTCGATCGTCACGAATTGTTCGCCCGCGGCGGTCTCGATGCGCTCGGATCGCGCGACGACGGGCAGGATCAGCGCGTCGCGACCATGGATCAGATGTCCGCGGTTGAGCTTTGTGGCGATACCGACGGTCAGGTCGAGTTTCGCCATTGCGGCATAGGCTCGCGGCGTATCGGGCACCGCGCGAACGAAATTGCCGCCGAGCCCGATGAAGACCTTGGCCGTCCCCGCCAGCATCGCTTCGACCGATTCGACCGTATGATGCCCGTGGACGCGCGGGGGTTCGAAGCCGAAGACGTCGCGCACGCGATCGAGGTAGGTCTGGCTCGGTCGTTCGTCGATCCCCACCGTGCGGTCGCCCTGGACGTTCGAATGCCCGCGGATCGGCGAGATGCCCGCACCGGGCTTGCCATATTGCCCCTTCAGCAACAGCAGGTTGGCGACCTGTTGCAACAGCTGCGAACCCAGCTGGTGCTGGGTCAATCCCATGCCGTAACAGATGATCGTCGCATTCGAGCGGATGTAGATTTCGGCGCAGCGGCGGATCTGCTCCTCCGAAATGCCCGACACGGCGACGATCTCGGCCCAGTCCTGTGCCAGGATGTCGTCGCGCAACGCCTCGAACCCCTCGGTATGTTCGGCGATGAACGCGTGGTCGAGCACCGCCTCCCCCGCCGCCTCGCGCTCGAACAGCACGCGCATCATGCCCTTCAGCAGGGCAAGGTCGCCGCCGATTTTCACATGCACGAATTCGCTCGCAACCGGGGTCGAGCCAAAGGTCGCCATCTGGACGACGTCCTGCGGCTCGGTGAAGCGAATGAGCGCGCGTTCGGGCATCGGATTGACCGCGACGATCGGCACCCCGCGCTTGCGCGCTTCGACCAGGCAGGTCATCATCCGCGGCGCGTTGGTGCCGGTATTCTGCCCGATCACGAAGATCGCTTCGGCATGCTCGAAATCGTCGAGGACGACAGTCCCCTTCCCGACCCCGATCGCCGGCGGCAGGCCGCGGCTCGTCGGTTCGTGGCACATGTTCGAACAGTCCGGGAAATTGTTGGTGCCGAACTCGCGCACGAAGATCGAATAGAGGAAGGCCGCCTCGTTCGGGGTGCGGCCCGAGGTATAGAATTCCGCCGCGTCCGGGCGTTCCAGCGCGCGCAGGTGATCGCCGATCAGCGCAAAGGCGTCGTCCCAGCTCACCGGCGCATAATGATCGCTCGCCGCGTCATAGCGCATCGGTTCGGTCAGACGGCCCTGCATTTCGAGCCAATAGTCGGACTGTTCCATCAGTTCGCTGACGCTGTGCCGCGCGAAAAAGTCGCGGGTGACGCGGAATTTCGTCGCCTCGTGCGCGAGCGCCTTGGCGCCGTTCTCGCAGAATTCGAAGGTCTTCTTGCAGGTCGGGTCCGGAAAGGCGCAGCTGGGACATTTGAAGCCGCCCGGCTGGTTCATCGACAGCAGCGCGCGCGAGCCCTTCGTCACCACGCTCTGTTCGAGCAGGACCTTCGCGGTCGCGGCGGCGGCGCCCCATCCGCCGGCGGGGGACGTGTAGGTCTTGTAGTGCGGCTTGCGGTCGGCCATGGCGTCGTCCCGGCGTTGTGGAAGCATCCCTTAGAGCATTTCGCGCTTGCGATTTCCACTCCCGACGCCGACCGAACAACAGCGAGCCGGGGATCGGTGCCGATAATGAGAATGACAGCCGCCCGCCTTCCACTCGCCGCGCTCGTCCTGCTGCCCGGGGTGGCGGCGGCGCAGGACCAGGCCCCGATCGTCGTCACGGGGACCGGCCTTGCCGACACGCCCGCGACGCCCGCCTACGACATCGGCATCATCGAGCGCGACGCGCTGACCACGACCGCATCGGGACGCCTTGAGGACGCGCTCGCTTCGGTGGCCGGGTTCCAGCAGTTTCGCCGCTCCGACAGCCGCGCCGCCAACCCCTCGGCCCAGGGGATCACGCTGCGCGCGCTCGGCGGCAACGCGACGAGCCGGGCGCAGATGCTGCTCGACGGCGTGCCTGTTGCCGATCCCTTTTTCGGCTACATCCCGCTTTCGGCGCTCGCGCCCGAGCGGCTGGCGAGCGTGCGCGTCACGCGCGGTGGCGGGTCGGGGCCCTTCGGCGCCGGTGCGCTGGCCGGCACGATCGAGCTGACGAGCGCCGATGCCGCGACGCTCGGACCGCTGAGCGGCGCGCTGCTTGTCGACGATCGCGGCGAAACCGAAGCCAGCGCCACGCTCGCTGCGCCGCTCGGCGCAGGCTTTGCCGTCGTCTCGGGGCGCTGGGATCGCGGGCGGGGATTCCATACCACCCCCGCCGACCAGCGCGTCGCCGCTACCGCGCGCGCGGCCTATGACAGTTGGTCGACCCAAATCCGCCTCGTGGCACCGCTCACCGACACGGTCGAGCTTCAGGCGCGTGCGATGGCNATTCCATACCACCCCCGCCGACCAGCGCGTCGCCGCTACCGCGCGCGCGGCCTATGACAGTTGGTCGACCCAAATCCGCCTCGTGGCACCGCTCACCGACACGGTCGAGCTTCAGGCGCGTGCGATGGCGTTCGACGACCAGCGGACCTTGCGGTTCGACGGCGCGGCCTCGACGAGCGAAGGGCAGGAAGCGAGCCTGCGCATCGTCGGGCGCGGCGACTGGCAGTTCGATGCGCTGGCCTATGTCCAGGCCCGCAATTTCACGAATGTCGTGATTTCGTCGAGCAGCTTCACCCCCGTCCTGGACCAGCGCAATACACCGTCGACCGGCCTCGGCGGCAAGGTCGAACTGCGCCCGCCGGTTGGCGGCTCCCACGTCCTGCGGCTGGGCCTGGACTATCGGCGGTCCGACGGCGAACTGTTCGAAACCGCGCTGAGCGCGATGACCGGCAATGTTACCGCGCGCCGCAACGCCGGCGGGACCAACAGCGACCTGGGCCTGTTCGTCGAAGATGACTGGAGCATAGGCGCCCTCACCCTGACCGCCGGCGCACGTGCCGATCGCTATGTCGTGGCCGACGGCTTTTATCGGGAACGCAGCGGCGCGAACATTCTGGTGGCCGACGATCGCTTCGCCAGCCGCGCGGGCTGGCAGGGCTCGTTTCGCGGCGGCGCAACGTGGCGGGCCAGCGACGCGCTGCGGCTGCGCGCCGCCGCGTACAGCGGGTTACGCCTCCCGACGCTCAACGAGCTTTACCGCCCCTTCGTCGTGTTCCCGGTAACGACCCAGGCGAACGCGGCGCTGCGCAACGAACGTCTGATCGGCTATGAAGCCGGCATCGACATGACGCCGGCGCCAGGCATCGATCTCTCGGCGACCATGTTCGATAACGAGGTCCGGCATGCCGTGGCCAACGTCACCATCGGCACCAATTTGCGGCAGCGCCGCAACATCGATGCGATCCGCGCCCGCGGCATCGAACTGTCGGCCGGTATCACGCGCGGGATCGTCGGATTTCGCGGCTCGGCGGCCTACACCGATGCCAAGGCGCGGGGCAGCGGCCTCGCCGCGGCTCTCGACGGCAACCGGCCGGCGCAAACGCCGCGCTGGGCGGCAAGCGCGACGCTCGACCTGCGCCCCGCGGACGGCTGGACATTCGCCGGCACGCTGCGGCACGTCGGGGCTCAATATGAAGACGATCTCGAAAGCGACGTACTGAAGCCCGCGACGACGCTCGATCTCTATGCCGAACTGCCGGTGACGCGCCGCATGGGCGTCGTGCTTCGCGCCGAGAACGTCACCGGCGCGCGCGTGATGACGCGCAACCAGGGCGGTTCGATCGACCTCGGGACTCCCCGCACGCTCTGGATCGGCGTGAAGTTCGGGAAGTGACCGGCGCGCGGGCGCCTATTTCGCGCATAAATCCGATGTGGACCCGCGGCTTTGGACTCACGCCGGTTCAGCCGATGTTGCGGGCGAGCTCGCGGTTGAGCCACAGCGCGACGAGCGTGCCGATCGCTCCGGAGAGCAGATAGCCGCCGGCCGCGAGCAGACCGAACTGGCTCGACAGCCACAGGGCGACCATCGGCGCGAAACCCGCACCGAACAGCCAGGCCAGGTCGGAGGTGAAGGCCGAACCCGTATAGCGGTGTCGGGGATGGAACTCCGACGACAGCGCGCCCGACGATTGACCGAACGACAGGCCGAGCAGGGCAAAGCCCAGCAGCATGAAGGCCGCCTCGCCGGCCTCGCCCGCGTCCAGGAGTTGGGGAGCAAACCCGCTGAACGCCGCGATCGCGGCCGCGGTAAAGCCCAGCATGGTCCGCCGTCCGACGCGGTCGGCAAGGCGACCGGACGCGATGATGGCAAGAACGCCGACAAAGGCCGCGACGGCTTCGATCAGCAGGAAGCGGGCCGGGGTCTCGTCGGTGAACAGGAACACCCACGACAGCGGGAATACGGTGACCATGTGGAACATCGCGAAGGACGCGAGCGGGGCGAAGGCCCCCGTCGCGATCACCTTCCAGTTCGATCGCAGCGTTTCCGACATCGGCGCCGGCTCCAGGTCGCGGTGCTGGAACGAGCGTTCATATTCGGGCGTCACGACGATACGCAGCCGGGCGAACAGCGCGACGACGTTGATCGCGAACGCGACGAAGAAAGGATAGCGCCAGCCCCAGTCGAGAAAGTCCTGCGCCGGCAGCGCAGAGATCAGGAACATGAAGAGCAGGCTCGCGACGATCAGCCCCAGCGGGGCGCCGAGTTGCGGGATCATCGCATACCATCCGCGCTTTCCTTCGGGCGCGTTGATCGCGAGCAGCGAGGCCAGCCCGTCCCACGACCCGCCGAGCGCGACGCCCTGCCCCATGCGGAACAGCGCCAGCAACGCCGCCGCGCCGAGGCCGATCGAATCATAGCCGGGCAGAAAGGCGATCGCCGCGGTCGAGCCCCCGAGCAGGAACAGCGCGATCGTCAGTTTCGCGCCGCGGCCATAGGCGCGGTCGATCGCAGTGAAGATGACCGTCCCCACGGGCCGCGCAAAAAAGGCGAGCGCGAAAATCGCGAACGACCAGAGCGTTCCGGTCAGCGGATCGAGATGCGGAAAAACCAGCTTGGGAAATACGAGGACCGAGGCGATCGCATAGACGAAGAAGTCGAAAAACTCGGACGTGCGGCCGATGACCACCCCGATCGCAATCTCGGCGGGCGAGATCGGGTGGCCATCGTCGTGCAGCGCGCGCGCGTCGTGTTCGGCCTGCTCTAGGGGCGCGGTATCGGCGGACATGAAACTCGGTTCCTGCATCTGGCGCGGAGGCAGTCGAACTTGCCCCGGCGCGAGTCGGTATATTAGGGCATCGGCCCCACACATGAAACGCCCTCTGCGTCATTGATCGCGATCAAGGGATTGGACAAAATGTCCTATGTGCAGTGCAGCAAAGTCGGCCTAGGCGCGCCGCATGCCTAGTCCCGCCTTCCGTCTCTTGCGCCGAATCCGGCTGTTTTCCGCCGCGGCGGCAATCCCCCTGCTCGCCGGCTGCAATCTGGTGGTGCTCGATCCGGCGGGTGATGTCGCGCGCCAGCAGGGCAATCTGATCCTCGTTTCCACCGCGCTGATGCTGTTGATCATCCTTCCCGTCATGGCGCTGACGATCTTTTTCGCCTGGCGCTATCGCGCCGCCAACAAGGCTGCGACCTACAAGCCCGACTGGGACCATTCGACCCAGCTCGAACTCGTAATCTGGGCAGCGCCGCTGCTGATCATCATCTGCCTGGGCGCCGTCACCTGGGTCGCGACCCACCTGCTCGATCCCTACCGCCCGCTGGCGCGCACGGCGCCCGGCGCCCCGGTCGCCGCAGACGCGAAGCCGATCGACGTCCAGGTCGTCGCGCTCGACTGGAAATGGCTGTTTATCTACCCCGAACAGGGAATCGCCACGGTCAATGAACTCGCCCTGCCGGTCGACCATCCGGTGCGATTTCGCATCTCGGCCTCGTCGGTGATGAACAGTTTCTATATTCCCGCCCTTGCAGGACAGATTTACGCGATGCCGGGGATGGAAACCAAACTTCACGGCGTCTTCAACGAGACCGGACAATTCACGGGATTCTCGTCCAATTATTCGGGCGCCGGCTTCTCCAACATGCGCTTTGCGGTCAAGAGCCTGAGCGAGCCCGATTTCGCCGCATGGGTCGCAAAGACGCGGGCAAGCGGCGGGACGCTGGACCGCAACAGCTATCTGACGCTCGAAAAGCCGAGCGAAAAGGTGCCGGTGCAGCGCTTCGCCTCGGTCGAGCCGCAGCTGTTCGACGCGGTTGTCAACCTGTGCGTCGAACCCGGCAAGATGTGCATGCACGACATGATGTCGATCGACGCCGCGGGGGGCGCGGGTATAGCGGGTATCCGCAATGTGCGCAGCCTGACCTACGACAAGTTCGCCGCGCGCGGCACCGAACCCGGCTATTGGGGCAAGCGGTATGTCGGCGCGCTCTGCAGTTCGCCGCTGATGGCGAGCAGCGATATCCCCGATGCGACCCCGGTCGACCTCGCACCGCTCACCGGTGCCGGCCTGCCCACTCCGAACGAACGCGCCGCGCGCGCGGTCACCGCGCTCAACGACCGCCGCGCCCCTTCGCCCAGATCCTGATCGGCTGAGACCATCGACATGACCCCCCATCCCGCTCCCGAAACCGGCCCCTTCCTCGGTCGCCTGTCGCTCGACGCGATCCCGCTGCACGAACCGATCCTGATCTTCACCTTCCTCGGCGTTGCTGTCGGTGGACTGGTGGTGTTCGGGCTGATCACCAAATATCGTCTCTGGGGCTATTTGTGGAGCGAATGGTTCACCACCGTCGATCACAAGCGCATCGGGATCATGTACATGATCCTGGGCCTCGTCATGTTCCTGCGCGGCTTTGCCGATGCGGTGATGATGCGTTTGCAGCAGGCGATGGCGTTCGGCGGCTCCGAAGGATATCTGCCCGCCCATCACTACGACCAGATTTTCACCGCGCATGGCGTGATCATGATCTTCTTCGTGGCGATGCCCTTCATCACCGGCCTGATGAACTATGTCGTACCGCTCCAGATCGGCGCGCGCGACGTCAGCTTCCCCTTTCTCAACAATTTCAGCTTCTGGATGACGACGGCGGGTGCGATCCTGTGCATGATCTCGCTGTTCGTCGGCGAATTCGCCCAGACGGGCTGGCTCGCCTATCCGCCGCTGTCGGGGATTGCCTACAGCCCCAATGTCGGCGTCGATTACTATATCTGGTCGCTTCAGATCGCGGGGGTCGGCACGACCCTGTCGGGGATCAACCTGATCGTAACCATCCTGAAGCTGCGCGCGCCGGGCATGGGCTTGATGAAAATGCCCGTCTTCACCTGGACCAGCCTGTGCGCGAACATCCTGATCGTTGCGAGCTTCCCGGTGCTTACCGCGTGCCTCGCGCTGCTCAGCCTCGACCGCTATGTCGGGACCAATTTCTTCACCAACGACTTCGGCGGGTCGGCGATGATGTACGTCAACCTGATCTGGATCTGGGGCCATCCCGAAGTCTACATCCTGATCCTGCCGCTGTTCGGCGTCTTTTCCGAAGTCACCTCAACCTTTTCGGGTAAAAAGCTGTTCGGTTATACCTCAATGGTTTATGCGACGGTGTGCATTACCATTCTCAGCTATCTGGTTTGGCTGCACCACTTCTTCACGATGGGCTCGGGCGCCAGCGTGAACAGCTTCTTCGGCATCACGACGATGGTGATATCGATCCCGACCGGCGCGAAGCTCTTCAACTGGCTTTTCACCATGTATCGCGGGCGCATCCGCTTCGACCTGCCGATGATGTGGACGGTTGCCTTCATGCTGACGTTCGTCGTCGGCGGAATGACCGGGGTGCTGCTGGCGGTGCCGCCGGCGGACTTCGTGCTCCACAATTCGCTGTTCCTGATCGCGCACTTCCACAATGTGATCATCGGCGGGGTGCTGTTCGGCCTGTTTGCGGCGATCAACTATTGGTGGCCCAAGGCGTTCGGCTTCAAACTCAATGTCTTCTGGGGCAAAGTCAGCTTCTGGTGCTGGGTCGTCGGCTTCTGGCTCGCCTTCATGCCGCTCTACATCCTGGGCCTGATGGGCGTGACCCGGCGGATGCGTGTGTTCGACGATCCGGGCCTTCAGATCTGGTTCGTGATCGCAGCGATCGGGGCCGCGGTTATTGCGGCCGGGATCGGCGCGATGCTGGTGCAGTTCGCCGTGAGCATCTGGAAGCGCAAGGAATTGCGCGACGAAAGCGGCGATCCGTGGGGCGGCCGAACGCTCGAATGGGCGACCAGTTCGCCGCCGCCCGACTATAATTTCGCCTTCACGCCGGTCATCCACGACCTCGATGCCTGGCACGACATGAAAACACGCGGTTCGGGCCGGCCGACCAGCGGCTTTCGCGACATTCACATGCCGAGCAACACCGGGGCGGGCTTCATCCTCGCCGCGATCAACCTGGTGATGGGCTTCGCGTTGGTGTGGCACATCTGGTGGCTCGCGGCGCTCGGTTTCGTGTCGCTCGTCGGCGGGGCGATTTTCCACACCTTCAACTACAAGCGCGACTTCGACATTCCGGCGGCCACTGTCGCCGAGGTCGAAGAGGCGCGCACCCGCCAGCTCGCGGCGGCCGGAGCCTGACATGAGCACGACCACGCTTTCCCCGGCCGACGACACGGCGCCGCGCTTCTACGATCTCGACGAGCATCCGCATCCCGAAGGCCACAGCACGATGCTGGGGTTCTGGATCTACCTGATGAGCGATTGCCTGATCTTCGCGATCCTCTTCGCCTGCTACGCGGTGCTCGGCGGCAATTACGCCGCGGGGCCGGCGCCAAAGGACCTGTTCGAACTGCCGCTTGTCGCGCTGAATACCGCAATGTTGCTGTTTTCGTCGATAACTTACGGTTTTGCCGTGCTCCAGATGCAGCAGGGCAAGGTGCGCGGAACCCAGCTCTGGCTAGCGATTACGGGCCTGTTCGGCCTCGCCTTTCTCGGCATTGAACTCTACGAATTCCACCACCTAATAGAAATCGGCGCCACGCCGCAGCGCAGCGCGTTTCTGTCGGCCTTCTTCACGCTGGTCGGTACGCACGGACTGCATGTGACCTTCGGCATCGTGTGGCTGATCACATTGATGGTTCAACTCGGCAAGCACGGACTGGTCGCGGCGAACAGGCGCCGCGTCATGTGCCTGTCGATGTTCTGGCACTTTCTCGACGTCATCTGGATCGGCGTCTTTACGATCGTCTACCTCATGGGAATGCTGCGATGAGCGCGAACCACGACCCTCATGAAATCGAGATGCCGCACGCCTCGCTGCGCGACTATGCCATCGGTTTCGTCCTGTCGGTCATCCTGACCGCCGTACCGTTCTGGATGGTGATGACGATGCCGCTGTCCGCGTCGGCGACCGCCGCGATCATCATGGCGTTCGCAGTGGTCCAGATCGTCGTCCATATGGTCTTTTTCCTCCATATGACGCCAAAGGCCGAAGGTGGATGGTCGCTGACCTCGCTCGTCTTCACAATTATCGTCGTCGGGATCATGCTCGCGGGGTCGCTGTGGGTGATGCACCACCTCAACACCAACATGATGCCGATGCCGCACGACATGAACCAATTGCCGTGAAACGCGCCCTGTCGACGGGGCTTGCGCTGCTGTTCGCGGCCGCTTTCCTGGCGCTCGGGGTTTGGCAGGTCGAGCGCCGCGCGTGGAAGCACGACCTGATCGCCGCCGTCGATGCGCGCATCCATGCCGGCGCCGTCGCCGCTCCCGGCCCGGCGGCATCGCGCGACCTGACGGTGGCAAAGGACGCCTATCGGCGGGTCCGGGTATCCGGCCATTTTCGTCATGGCCGCGAAGTGCTGGTCAAGGCTGTTACCGAGCTAGGCGGCGGCTATTGGGTGATGACCCCGCTTGAAACGCGGCACTTCACCGTCCTCGTCAATCGCGGCTTCGTGCCGCCCGCGCGACGCGACGCCGCCACGCGTCCTGGCGGAAATCCTGCGGGCAAGGTCACTGTAACCGGCTTGCTACGATTTTCGGAGCCTGGCGGCGCCTTTTTGCGCGCCAACGACCCGGCTGGCGACCGCTGGTTTTCGCGTGACGTCGCCGCGATCGCCAGCGCACGCCGGCTGGGGCCGGTCGCACCCTATTTCATCGATGCCGATGCGTCCGCAAACGAGGGCGGCTACCCCGTCGGCGGCCTTACCGTCGTTCGATTCCCCGACAATCATCTCGTCTACGCGCTCACCTGGTTCGCGCTTGCCGGCCTTTCGCTGTTTTTTGCGTGGCGCCTGTGGAATCTCGATCGCCTTCGGTCCAATATAGCTCCCTGATGACGGCCCCGAACCCGACGACTGCGCTGCCGGAAGCCGATGCCGGTCGCCGCAACATGACGCTGCTGATCCAGTTGCGTTGGCTCGCCGTCGGCGGTCAACTTGCCACGATTGCCGTGGTCAGCGGGTTTATGGATATCGTCCTGCCGTTGCCCCCCCTGCTCGCGGCGCTCGTCGTCCTGGTGACGATCAACCTCGCCAGCCTTGCCCTGCTGGGCCGTGGGCGCGCGGTCACAAATGCCGAGTTGACCGCCGCGCTTCTCTTCGACGTCGCCGCCCTCGCATGGCAACTTCATCATAGCGGCGGCCTTGCCAACCCATTCGCCTCGCTCTTCCTGCTGCAAGTGGTGATCGGCGCGATCCTGCTGACCCCGCGTTCGTCCTGGGCGATCGTGGCGGCGACGCTTGCCGGTCTTGCCACCTTGCGGTTCGACCCGACGCCGCTGCTACTGCCCGAACGCTATGCGATCGATCCGCTCGGACTCTATCTGAAAGGCAGCCTGGTCTGCTTCGTGCTGATTGCCGTCCTGCTCGTCGCGTTCGTTACCCGCATCAGCCGCAATTTGCGCGACCGTGATGGTGCGCTGGCGGCTGCCCGTCAGCGTGCGGCCGAAGAAGACCATATCGTCCGTATGGGGTTGCTGGCGTCGGGCGCCGCTCATGAACTTGGAACGCCCCTGTCGACGCTATCGGTGCTGATCGGCGACTGGAAGAATGCCACGGCCACCGCCCGCGACAGCGAGTTGCAGGGCGATCTTGCCGATATGGACGCGGCCGTTCAGCGCTGCAAGACGATCGTCAGCGGCATCCTGATGTCGGCAGGTGAAGCGCGCGGCGAAGCACCACAGCTTACAACGATGCGCGCTTTTCTGAGCGACGTAGTCGAAGCGTCGCGGGCGGGGCGGATGCCGGGGACCGTGGAGTTCAATGATGTTTTCGGTCCGGACGTGGCGATCGTTTCGGATCCCGCCTTGCGCCAGGTTATCGGCAACGTCATGGACAATGCCGCCGAAGTGTCGCCCGACTGGATCGGCGTGACGGCCTCTCGCGACGGCGACATGGCGGTCATCGAAATCGCCGATCGCGGCCCCGGTTTCAGTGCCGAGATGCTGGAGCATTTCGGCCAGCCCTACCGTTCGAGCAAGGGCCGGCCCGGCGGCGGGCTCGGGCTCTTCCTGCTCGTCAATGTCGTTCGCAAGCTGGGCGGCGGCGCAAGCGTTGCGAACCGGGACGCGGGCGGAGCCCTCGTCCGCATCACCCTGCCCATTTCCGCCATCGCGCGCGACGAAGGAGAGACGCCATGAGCGACCAGCGCCGGTTGCTGATCGTCGAAGACGACGACGTCTTTGCCCGCACGCTCAAACGATCGTTCGAACGTCGCGATTACGATGTCCGCGTCGCCCACGGCCCCGACGAACTCGATGCGCTGCTGGCCGATTATCGGCCCGCCTATGCGGTTGTCGATCTGAAGCTCGGCAACGCCTCGGGCCTCGCGTGCGTGCAGACGCTGCGTGCCGCCGACTCCACGACGCGAATCGTCGTCCTGACCGGTTTTGCGAGCATCGCGACCGCCGTCGAAGCGATTAAGCTCGGCGCCTCCTATTATCTCGCAAAGCCTTCGAACACGGACGACATCGAGGCGGCGTTCGAGCGCACCGAAGGCAATGTCGACGCCTCGCTCGACGCCCGCCCGACCTCCATCAAGACCGTCGAATGGGAACATATCCACCAGACGCTCGTCGAAACCGGGTTCAACATATCGGAAACGGCCAGGCGGCTCGGCATGCATCGGCGCACGCTGGCGCGAAAGCTGGAGAAGCGGCAGATTCGCTAAAGCAGACTTTGCAGCGAGACGCCAAAGCCGCTAATCGAAGCCGCCCGTAACGAGCAAGAGGTGCAACGTTGAAGACTCTCCTGACCGGTGGCGCCGGCTATATCGGCAGCCACGTCGCGGTTGCGCTCGCCGCAGCCGGCCATGACATCGTCTGCTTTGACAATCTTTCCAACAGCCAGGCCGACGTGATCGAGCGCATCGAAACGATCACCGGTCGGTCGGTTCCATTGGTTGTCGGAGACATCCGCGACCGCGAGGCCGTGCGGGCCGCGATCGAGCAGCACGGCGTTGAGGCGGTAATTCATTTCGCGGGCCTGAAAGCCGTTGGCGAATCGGTCGCGGAGCCCATAAAATATTATGACAACAACGTCCGCGGCACATTGTCGATGATCGAGGCCATGCGCGACTGCGGCGTCAAAACGCTCGTCTTTTCGTCGAGCGCCACCGTCTATGGCGAACCCCGATATCTGCCGCTCGACGAATCGCACCCGACATCGGCCACCAATCCCTATGGCCGGACCAAATTGATGATCGAAGAGATGCTGGCGGATATCGCCGCCTCCGACCCCGAATGGCGGATAGCGGTGCTGCGCTACTTCAATCCCGTCGGGGCGCACGACAGCGGGTTGATCGGCGAAAACCCCAGCGGCGTGCCGAACAACCTCATGCCGTTCATCAGCCGCGTCGCGGCAGGCCGCCTCGATCAACTCTCTGTGTTCGGCGACGATTACGACACGCCCGACGGAACCGGCGTGCGCGATTATGTGCATGTGGTCGACCTGGCCGAAGGCCATGTTGCGGCGCTGGATTGCATCGCCGCGGGCGATACGTCGCTGGGCATCTGGAATCTGGGCACCGGCGAAGGCTATTCGGTGCTCGACATGGTGGCGAGCTTCGAGCGCGTGAATGGGGTCAAAATCCCCTATCGTATCGCCCCTCGCCGGCCGGGTGACGTTGCAAGCTGCTACGCCAGCCCCGATCGCGCGAGCGACGAACTTGCCTGGACGGCGAAGCGCGGCCTCGACGATATGTGCGGATCAAGCTGGACGTTCGAAAGAACGCTGGCGATGCGCAACGCGCGAAGCGACAGCGAGAGCTGAACGATCCCGAGGGCCGCGTGCTCGACGAATGAAAAGGGCGGCAGGAGATCCCGCCGCCCCAATCACATCCCGTAAGGGAGTGCTCAGCTCTGCGGAGGCGGAGCCGGCTCGTCGGCGGGAGCCGGTGCCGGATCGTCGGTCGGCGCCGGAGCCGGGTCTTCCGACGAGGCCGGCGCCGGGTCTTCACCCGGCATCGGCGCCGGATCCTCCGAAGGGGGAGGTGCCGGCTCGTCCGAAGGCATCGGCGCGGGCTCATCGGTAGGCGCGGGCGCCGGATCCTCGGTAGGGGCCGGCGGCGTGGTGTCCTGCGCCGCGACTGCCAGCGGCGAGGCAAGGACGCTTGCGGTCACAACGGACAGAATAGCAATCTTACGCATAATATCTCCTGATCATTCAGCGACCGGACCGCAGGCAAGCCGTCTCGATCGCACCGGACCTGTCAGTTCAGACACAGGTCACAGGCACAGACCGGCGAGCGGTTCGAATGTTCCCCTTGTCCTGGCGGATTGCGATGGACTTCACCGTTCGAGCGGCGGACCGAAGGCCATTATCAATGCGTTACGCTCAACCGGCCCAGCCCGCCGTTTGCACGAGCACCCACAGACCGATCACGAGAAAAAGCGTTGCGGCGACGAGGCGCACTTTGGCGAGGTCGATGCGTTTGAGCAGCGCGTGCCCCAGAAAAATCGCGGGGACATTGGCGATCATCATGCCGATCGTCGTTCCGGTGGTCACCGCGATGACGTCATGAAAGCGCGCGCCGAGCGCGATCGTCGCGACCTGCGTCTTGTCGCCCATTTCGACCAGGAAGAAAGCGACGAGCGTCGTCAGGAAAGCTCCGAAGCGGGGGGCGGGGCTCTCGTCCTCGTCGAGCTTGTCCGGCACCAGCGTCCAGGCGGCCATCGCGATGAACGACGCGCCGATCACGTAGCGGAATAGCGGGCTGTCGAGGAAAGCCGCAGCCTGCGCCCCGATCAGGGCGGCAAGGGCGTGGTTCGCGATCGTTGCAGCAAATATGCCCAATATGATCGGCACCGGCTTTCTGAAGCGCGTCGCGAGCAAGATCGCCAGCAATTGGGTTTTGTCGCCAATCTCGGCGAGCGCGACGATTGCGGTCGAGGTGAACAGGGCTTCCATGAACAAACTCCGGGGCCGGGCGGCTTGCGATTCCAACGAGCACCGGGCCCGCCGCCCGGCCCGGACGGAGACGCGATGCCATTGGTCTCGCCCGAACGGTGATCCCGCTCCCGCCGTACCACGGCCTCTCGACCGAGTATGTTGATACGGTGGCCCGCCACGATGGTGGCAGCTGGCTACTCCCCAGATGACTTTGGCGGGGTAGCGGCGCGCAGCCTTGCTGGCAAGGCCCGATCAGGCCACCGCATTCTGTGTCACTCTCACGTCAGCTGGGGGGAGGCGCCGGCGTCCGCGCGTCGGGCTTTTCGGCCTCGGTGTCCGCCACATCGGCGTCCAGCGCCCTGGCGCGCGCGTCGATTTCCTGCGCCGCCTTGTCGTACCGCGTATCGAAGTCGGGCTCATCGTGGCATGCGCCGAGCAGCAAGCCGGCGAGCAGCAGCGCGGCGCCCCGCACCTTCAGTAATCCTTGCGATAGCGGACCGACAGCGACGACTGCCCGGACCCGCCCGCCTGGCTCAGGATGGACAGCGCCCGGCTCAGGCTGATCTCGAGCTGGGTCGCGGTGTAGCCGCGCGCGTCGGTAATGACCTCGATATAGATATCGTCGGAGATATACTGCCCTGCGGCCAACGCGGTGCCGCGGCCCTGCGTGTCGTCGGGACCCAGGATACGCAATCGGTCGATGCCAGTGGCCGAGCGCAGCGATCCGAGCGGGCTAAGTCCGCCCCCGCCGCTGCTGAGCGTATTGAGCGACGAGGCAAGTTGCACCGCCTGCAGCGGTGAGAGCGACGTGATCGAACTGCCGAACAATATCCGCGAGACGATTTCATCCTGCGGGAGCCCCGGCGTGCTGGAGAAGGTAATCTGCGGATTGAGCGCACGGCCGGCGACATTGATCGTGACGTCGACGTCCTCGATCGTGTCGGTCGCGGCAAGCTGGATCGACGGGTCGTACGCATTGCCCGTCGGGAAGGTAATCCGGCCCTCCTCAAGCTCGAAGGACCGTCCCGCGAAACCCAGCGTCCCGCGGACCAGGTCGATCGTGCCGGTCACGCGCGGAGCCTCCGTCGTGCCCTTGAGCGCGATGTCGGCTTCCCATTCGGACTCGAGCCCCATGCCGCTGACGAACAGCTCGTCGGGTGCCCGCAATCGAATATCGAGGCGCAGCGCGTCGAACAGGCTGCCGCCCACCGCCGCCAGCCCTTCTCCGCTGATCCTGCGTCGTCCGGTCGGCGGCTTGCGCCTGACCCCGGTCAGCGTCGGCACCTGCGCGGCGCCTTCGCGAACATAACGATAGCGGGTTTCGGGAAGGCGCAATTCGCCCGAGAGCAATGCGGCTTCGCCCTTCACCTTTTCGAGCTTGAGCGTTCCGGTCGCGCGCGCCGCGATATTGTCGCTGCGCGCCAGCCGGGCATTGTCGAGGGTAGCGGTCAGGCTCATCGGATATCCGTCGGCCTGCGCAAGGCTGACATAGCCGTTCGCCTTGATGGTACCGTCGCCCGCGGTGGCGTCCAACTGCTCGATCTCGAGCCGATTGCCGCTGAAGCGCCCGTTTACGCTCATGTCGGTGAGGCGCGTGCCGTAGGTGACATTTTCATAGGTGAGCTTTGTCCCGCGCACGACACCGTCGAGACAGGGATCGGCCACGCTGCAACTGAAATCCGCTGCCACCGCAACCGGGCCCGCAATTCGCTGGTCGGGCATGCCGGCAAAGGACGACAGCGTCTCGGCGGGACCGTTGTAGCGTATGCCGCCGCTGAGCGGAGCGGCGCGCAGCCGCTCGGTCCACGCGCCCGCCCCGGGGCCGAGCGGCCGCAACGAAGCCTGTAGCCGTCCGATCACGCTGCCGCGCTTGCGGATCACGGCGCGCGCCTCGCCGCCGTCGGCGAGCAGCTTGCCGGCGAAATTGATGTCGACGGGATCGCTCACCTGCGCCGCCGTCGTGCGGGTGAAATTGTCGATGGTCAGGCGCGCATCGGCGCGGGGGAAGGCGTCGGCGCTTGCCTGCTCGAAATCGAGGCTGCCGGTCGCGCGCCCACCAAGTCCCATGTCGGGGTAGACGGCGTTGAGCAGCGCCATGTTTACGCGGTCGAGACGGCTCTGCAACAGGATGCCATCGCCGTATTTCCCGGCAATTCGTGCGCTGCTCCCCCGCCCGAGATCGATCGTGGTGGGCAACAGCTCATAGCCGTCGGCGCCAGGCACGATGCGCGCGGGCGACTTGGTTTCGAAGGCAATCCCGGTCGCGCGTCCCTTGATCGAGGCGCGCCAGAGATCGGGGGCGAGGTCGGCGTTCGCCGCGATGCGGAACGGGACACCGCTCGTCCCCTCGACAAGCGCCTGCGCGCGCCCCTTGCCGCCGGCATAGTCGACCTTCACGCGCCCGACCGCTATGTCGATTTCGCGAAGCCGGGTATCGGCGAGCTGGATATCGGCCACCACGCGCGGCTGATCGTAGAGGGTGACGTCGGCGTCGACCACCGCCGAACCGACGGTCAGGCCGGCTGGCCCGGGCAGGGTCATATTATTGGCGCGCACATTGATGGCCGCCGCCTGATATTGCCCATCCGCGCTCAGGCGGACGAGGCCGCCCAGCCCCTGCCCCGACGCATCGAGGCGACCGGTGAAGGGGCCGGCTTCGCTCTGCACGAGGCGCCCCTTCATTTCGATCCCGGAGAGGTCGGCGCGCTCGACGTCGATCGTCAACGGACCCGCCGCGGTGAGCAGGACCACGTCGGCGGACAGCGGGCCGTAATCGGTGTCGCCGGTCGCGGCGAGGCGATAGCCTTTCGGTGCGCCGGTCAACCGCGCCTCGAGATTGGCAAGGCCGATCCCGAGCCCCGGACGCTCGGCGCGCAGCACCGCGCGCGGATCGCTGATCGTCCCCGCGACCTCGACGCCGAGCGGGCCATATTGCGCCGAACGCGCTCGCGCCGCCAGCTGGATGCGGCCATCGGGCGCATAGCTCCCCTGCCCGCCGGTGATGTGCAGTAACGGCGCGGACAGGCGCAGATTGCTGAATCGTACGATGCCGTCGGTTCCGTACCGGACAGCCGCGGTGGTGACGGCATTGCCGCCCAGCAGGTTGCGTACGCCGGTGTTGAACAGCTGTGTCGACCGCGCGCGCACGTTGCCGGCAATCTCGAACCCGCCGCGCGGGGCGGTTTTCAGGTCCATGTCGGTGTCGATATTGAACACCCCGACGCTTTCGATGCGGTAATTGTTGACCCGCCCGTCGATCGCGCCGGTATAGAAGCCCTTGTTCAAATCGGCGACGACGATCGCCTTCGCGTCGATCCGCGGCGAGCGCAGCCGCAGATTGTCGCTGAGCAACCGTCCCGCACTATAGGCGAGGTCGCCATCGAGACGAACCCGGCTCAGCTGTCCACCGGCAACCGTATCGAGCCCCCGGATTCGCGCCGCTCGTCCTTCGACCGGAATCACGATTTGATCGGCATCGACCCGCGCCTTGCCAGCGAGGCTCAACGCTTCGACGAGGATGTCGTTCACGCCAAGCGCATTCGCTCTGGCCTGATACTCGATCGTCGGCGTCGCAAAGGCTCCGTCGAGCCGGGCGGTGGCACGCACGCCATTGCCCCGCATTCCGGGCGCGATCGCACCGGGCCGCAGCAGTTGGAATGCCAGGTCGAGCCCATTGTAGCGATTGTTCGCCAGGTCGAGTCCGCCCCCGACGTCGAGACGGAACGCGTCCGACGACACCCCGCCGTCCAGCGCCGCGCTGCGCTCGGCGAGTTTCGCCGTCAGGTCGATATCGGTGCGGGGGCCGAGCAGCGCCGCAGCCGATCCCTCGAACAAGCGTGAAAGCTCTGTCCGTCCCTTGACCGCGAATGTCCCGTCGCGGGCGGCGAGGCCGATGCGTGCAAGGGGTTTGGCACCGAGGTCCGCGATGAGCGTCCCGTCCCATTTCGTCCAGTCGCCGCGGCCGTCGAGCCTGGCGGTGAGCGGTTCGTCGAACCCGCCCATTGCCGCGAGGACGCCGCCTTGCGGCGCGCGAAGGTCGAGCGTCATCGCGAGCCGGTTCTTTTCGGGGACGGCATCGAGGAGGAGCCGAACCGCGTCACCCTTCGCATTCGCGCCGATCGTTTCGGCTTCGGCGATGACCTGCGCACGCCGGTCGGCGATCGCGACCTTGCCGGACAGCCGCGCTTCCTGCCGCTCGCCCGCGACCGCCGGTTCGAATATGATCCGGTCGACCTGCAGCTTGCCGATATCGATATCGATATCGGGGAGCAGAGGTTCGCCCGTGTCGGGCACGTCCTTGAACGCGGGGAGGCGTTCGACGGTCATCGTCCGGGCGGTCGCCGAGCGGATGTCGACGTGATTGGCGAGGAAGGCGAATGGGCGCCAGTCGACCTTGACCTCTGGCGAGGTGACAAAACGCCCCTTCGGATCCGATATCGAAAGGTCGCGGATGACCATCTCGCCATAGAGCGAGCCATCGAGGCGGCCGATGCCGATCTTCATCCCGTTTTCGAAGTCATATTTTTCGATCTGGGTTACGACGAAGCGGCGCCCAGCGTCGCTGTTCAGGCCGATCAGGAACAGCGCGACGAGCGCGATCGTGCCCAGCAGTGCGATTCCCGTCCAGCGCGCCAGGCGGCGCGGCCAGGGCTTGCCGCCCGCCTCTCGCGTCTTGGGCGCCGTTTCCGGGTGCGTTTCGACGGCCATCAGAACGCCTGGCCGATCGAGACATAGACGCTGATCTTCGACTCGCCCGGCTGGCGATCGATCGGCGTCGCGATGTCGAACCGCATCGGGCCGAAGTTCGTGTAGTAACGCGCACCGACACCCGCACCGAAACGCAGGTTGGAAAAGGTCGGCGTCGAGCCGCGATAGACCTGCCCGGCATCGACGAAGCCGACGACGCCGAAATTGCCGAACCGATACCGCGCCTCGACCGCGGCTTCGTTGACGCTGCGCCCGCCGATGGGATCGTTGTTCGGATCCTTGGGGCCAAGTTCCTGATAGCCGAATCCGCGCACCGAACCGCCGCCGCCGGCGTAGAAGCGCCGCGATGGCGCAAGCCGCTCGCGCGCCGCGCCGAGGATCGACGCTACGCGGACACGCCCCGCGAGCACGATATTGTCCGTAACAGGATAATAGCCGCTCGCGTCGATGCGCGTGCGAACATAGGGCGAAAAACTGCCGCGCATCGAGCCTTCGGGCTGGATCAGCGTCGTCAGGCGAAAGCCCTTGGTCGGATCCAGCAGGCTATCGGTGCGGTCCATCCCGACCTGTCCGGTCAGACCCAGGATGGTGTAGAAATCGTTGACGCGCTCGCCGGTGGCAAAGTCGTAGTCGTCTTCGCGCGTCGCGATCAGGTCTGCGCCATAGGCATAGGTGAACTTCTTTTGCCACAAAGGCGTGGAATCATAAGCCCAGCGTACCCCAACGCGTCCGGTCAGCGCGTTATAGGCGTCGTAACGGCTGCGCGTCGCTTCGGCGACCAGCTCGAACGTCTTGTCGCGCTGGCCGGCATTCGATCGCCGCATCGTGACCCCCAGGCCCTGTTCCTGCGTCCCGGCGACCCCGCGAACGATCAGCGCGCCCTCCGGCGGGAACAGGTTGCGATGCGTCCAGCTGCCGACGAGGCGGATCCCCTGTCCGGTCCCATAACCCGCGGTCGCGGCTATCGTGCGGGGCGGTCCCGCATCCTGCGTCACGTCGACGCTGACATATTCGGTCCCGTCGCCCGCGTCTTCGCCGGTGCGCTTGGGCTCGACCGCGACGTTCGAAAACAGCCCTGTCGCGACGAGGGCCTGGCGCAGATCGTCGACTTTCCGGCTATCGTACAGATCGCCGCGCTCGAAGCGCGACAATATCCCGACATGGTCGGCATCGAAAGCCAGGTCGCCTTTGGTTTCAAATCCGTCGAACCGGGAACGCGGTCCTATGTCTACGGGAAGGGTGTAGGCGCCCTCCCCTGTTGCTCCATCGAGCAGGATATCGCGCTGCCCCACCTTGGCGAAAGGATAACCTTCCTCGGGCAGCTTGAGCGCAATGGCCGCTTCCGCGCCCTGAACGCGCTCGGCGACGATCGGCTCACCGACGGCAAGCGGGAAATTATCCTCGATCAGCCGCGGCGGTACGGTGGGATCGGCCTTGATGTCGATCGACGAGAACGCATAACGCTGCCCCGGCGTGACCGCGATGACCGCCGTCAACGGGCCGCGGCGGCGCCGGCGCCCTTCGCCGGTTTCGGCGGCGTCATCTTCCCCGGCCACCGGCGCGCGATCGATCCGCGTCTCTATGGACGCGTCATAATAGCCTTCCGACGACAAGATCCGCTGCATCAACTCGGCATCAGCGCCCAGCCGCGCCCGGAGCATCGCCACATTGTCCGCCTTGCCGTCGCCATCGCGAAGCGCGGAAAGATCTTCGAACAGATCGTCGAGGTCGATGTCGGAGGATTGATCGACCGCATCGAGCCCCGTCACCTGCACGCTATACTCGACGCTGCGGTCGCGTCCTTCTTCTTCGGGTTCGGCAAATTCCACCGGCTCGACATTGAAATCTTGCAGGGCGGGAAGCGGCGCTGCGAGTTCGCGGTCGCTGATCGGTGCGTCACCGATTGCCTCGGCGGCATCGCCATCAGCCAGTTCGGGCACGGGCGCGGCGGCGCCCACGGGCGCGGCGGCCGCGTCCTTGCCCGCACCGGACGCCGTCTCTCGCTCCGCCTTCGCCTCGTCGGCCTGGCGGCGTTCGAAATCGGCTATCGATTCGAGCGGGCGGTCGAGTTCCGGATCGTCGTCGGCACCGATCGGGGGCACCGCATCGTCGAACTCGTCGTCGCCGATGATCGGTGCGACTTCGGGAAGCGGGGCATCGGGCGGCGGGGGTGTGGGCGCGCCAATGGCGCCGGATTCGTCGCGATCCGGTTCGTCGCCGTCCCGGGATTGTTCGGCAGTTTCGCCCGGACCGCGCGCACCGGCCTTTTCCGCTTCGGATTGCGGCGCGGCCCGCTGCGCCATGGCCGGGGCAGACAGCGCGACCGAAGACACCGACAGGGCAAGGAGCGCCCGCGCGACGGAGCGCGTGCAGCCGAAAAATAACCAAGGTTTTTCAATATATCGCATCAAGTCTCTGCCGTGCGGCCCTTGTGACCTGCCCGCAGCGGCAGCGCAACATCATTCTCTCGCCTTTGCGGTCAACCGAACGCCGCGAAAACCCGCCGAAAGCGTCAGCTATCGGCGCCGAACAGGTCGCGGCTATAGACCTTGTCCGCCACATCGGCGAGGTCATCGGTGACGCGGTTGGCGATGATGACGTCGGCTTCGCGCTTGAACGCGTCCAGATCGGGCACGACGCGCGAATTGAAGAAGAGGTCCTCCTTAAGCAGGGGCTCGTGGACGATGACCTCGATCCCCTTGGCCTTGACCCGTTTCATGATGCCGAGGATGCTGCTTGCACGAAAATTGTCCGACCCCGCCTTCATCGCGAGCCGGTGGATGCCGACGACGCGCGGAGACCGCTTGATGACCTCACCCGCGATGAAATCCTTGCGCGTGGTGTTGGAGGATACGATCGCCTGGATCAGGTTCTGCGGGACATCCTTGTAATTGGCCAGCATCTGTTTCGTATCCTTGGGCAGGCAATAGCCGCCGTAGCCGAAGGACGGATTGTTGTAGAAGGACCCGATCCGCGGGTCGAGGCATACTCCCTCGATAACCTGGCGCGGATCGATGCCGTGGTGCGAGGCATAGCTGTCGAGCTCGTTGAAGAAGGCGACCCGCATCGCGAGATAGGTGTTGGCGAAAAGCTTGATGGCCTCGGCCTCGGTATTGCCCGTCTGCAGGACGTCCGCGTCGGGCTTGAGCGACGCATCGAGCAGCAGCCCGGCGAATTCCGCTGCGCGCGGATGCGTGTCGCCCACGATGATCCGCGAGGGATGAAGATTGTCGTAGAGCGCCCTGCCCTCGCGCAGGAATTCCGGAGAAAACACGATGGTATCGCTGCCCGTTTCGGCGCGCATCCGCTCGGTGAAGCCTACGGGCACGGTCGATTTGACGACGATCAACGCCCCCGGGGCCATGGCCAGCGCATCAGAAATCACCGCCTCGACCGTGGTGGTGTTGAAATAGTTGGTATCGGGGTCATAGTCGGTCGGCGTCGCGACGATCACGAACTCGGTGCCGTCATAGGCCAGGGACTTGTCGGTGGTGGCCGTCAAATCAAGCGGCTTGTTCGCGAGATACTCCTCGATCTCCGGATCGGAGATGGGCGATGTCCTGTTGTTGAGCAGTTCGACCTTCTGCGGATCGATATCGAGCGCGACGACCCGGTTGTGCTGCGCGAGCAGGACCGCATTGGAAATGCCGACATAGCCGGTACCGACGACCGCGATCTTGCGGCCGGAACTCGTTTGCGCGGGAGAGTCGGGCAATGTCTGTATCCTGTCAATTGTGGAGCCGCCGTCCCCTAGCAAGCTCAACCGAGCCGCTCAACACGCCTCGAGCACCGGCGCCCCGTTTAGGTTCCGCAATAGGTCGTATAGGGCCCGAAATCGGACGGCGCGGGACAGGCATAGGCTTCAAGCCCTGCTCTTTCCACATAAGGCTGTTGCACCGCTTCGAGCAGCGCGGACCACGCCGCCATGTCGCCGCCTTCGGCATCGCCGAGAGCGGTTTCGACCATGTGGTTGCGCGGAATATACAGCGGGTTCACGGCATCCATCGCAGCCGCGCGCGCAATCGGATCGGCGCCCTCGCTCTCGATCGCGCGCCACCAGTCGGCAATCCACGGTGCCATCACGTCGGGACCGGGCAGCAGCGCCGCGAGCGGATCGCCGTCACCGCGCAGCAGCGCGGCGAGAGCCCGGAAGAAGCCGGTGAAATCGACGCCATGCCGTTCAAGCTCGGCGAACAACGCATCGATCAGCTCGCCCTCGCCTTCGCGTTCGTGCGCGAACCCCAGCTTGGCGCGCATCCGCACCAGCCAGGCGGCGCGGAAGAGATCGGGAATACGCGCGACGATCGCCTTCGCTTCCTCGACCCCGCTCTCGTCGACGGCATGGATTGCCGGCAGCAGGGCTTCGGCGAAGCGTGCCATGTTCCAGTGCATCATCTGCGGCTGGCGCCCGTAGGCATAGCGACCGTTCGCATCGATCGAACTGAACACCGTATCCGCGGCGAAGCGGTCAATGAAGGCGCAGGGGCCATAGTCGATCGTCTCGCCGCTGATCGCGACATTGTCGGTGTTCATCACGCCGTGGACGAAGCCGACGGCGAGCCAGTGCGCGACAAGCTCGCATTGCAGGTCGATGACCTTTTCCAGCAGCGCAAGCGGCGGGTTGCCGGCGTCGGCGAGTTCGGGAAAATGACGCGCGACCGAATAGTCGGAGAGCCGCTTCAGATGGTCGGCCCCGAAATGGGCGGCGAAGAACTGGAAGGTGCCGACGCGGATATGGCTGCTCGCCACGCGCGTCAGGACCGCACCCGGGTGGGCCCGCTCGCGCTGCACACGCTCGCCGGTCGCGACCGCGGCGAGCGAGCGGGTCGTGGGAACGCCCATCGCCGCCATCGCATCGGACACCAGATATTCGCGCAGCACCGGGCCGATCGCCGCCTTGCCGTCGCCGTTGCGGGAAAAGGGCGTGGGCCCCGACCCCTTGAGCTGGATATCGAACCGCGCGCCGTCCGGAGCGACCACTTCGCCGAGCAGCAGGGCGCGGCCGTCGCCGAGCTGCGGGGAGAAATGCCCGAACTGGTGGCCGGCGTAGGCCTGCGCGAGCGGGGCCGCGCCTTCCGGCAGGTCGGCGCCGGACAAGAGGCGGGCGATGTCTGCGTCGCCCGCGTCGAGGTCGAGGCCCAGGCGCTGCGCGAGGGGGTGGTTGAAGGCGAGCAACCTCGGCGCAGGCGGAGGCGCCGCCTCGGCGGGCGCATAGAATCCTTCCATCGCGGCATGGAAGCTGTTTTCGAAGGCAAAGGTCATCGGTGCGTATCCTGGCATCTATGTCGGGCTCGTGGCGCCTGATGACAAGTCGCCCTGCCCCGGGACGCTATCCCGCCCTGTCGCCATCCAGCGCCCTATCCCCCGCTCCGTTCCGGCGTCACCAGCCGGAGCGCCTCGATCGTGATTTCGGCCGACGCATTGCGGCCCTGTGGGTAGCCGCGCATGACGAGGTCGGGGTAGTCGCACGGTGCAGGTCCATCCGCACGATAGGTTGCGACATTGTTCGAAATCCGACCATCATCCATGCGGAACGTAACCGGGCGCTGGCCTCGGCAAATCAGCTCGAACCGGAATTCGTCGAGGCTGCTCGCGGCATCGAGGCTGTCGACGGCAACCTTGAGATCGGGCACCTGATCCGCCTGGACGAGCGTCATCGTACGCGCAACAATGGGCGCCCCATTGCCATTCCAGCGGACGCGCAGTTGCCCGCCCTGCCCCTGTCCGACGATCTGGGCCGACGCCCCCGGCTGGCTGCGCGCGTCCCATTCGAAGGGCAAGGGATTCTCGCGGTCGCGTGCGGGCAGCGCCACAAATTTGGAAAAGTCGGGATCATAGACCAGTTCTCCGTCCGCACGGCTGCCATTGGCGCGCATGGCAATGCCCAGCGCCTCCTTGCGCAAGCCTTGCCGAACCATCGCATCGAGCGACGGCTTCAATTCGGCGTGACTCAGCTGGTCGCCATCGTCGAGCATCCGGTTCAACAAGCGCACCCGCGCCGCCACGCTGGTCGGATTTTGCGCCTTTGCAATGAAATGAAGATATTTCACTCGCCAGTGCGGATGCTTCTCCAGCCGGCCGGCAAGCAACGCCGTCGCCTGCGGGACCGCCTCGATCTGGAGCAGAACCGGCAGGATATCGTCGGTGAGCTTCCCGCGCCGCAGCAGCGCATCGATATGAAGAATCGCCGCATTCGGATCGTTCGTCCGGGCCGCTTCGACGATCAGATTCTGCTGGGTCGGCGTGTCGCGCCACCCCAGCTCGTTCAGCGTTTTTGTGAACGATTGCCGCCGTGCGGCCGCCAGATCGCCCTTCGCCTCGGTCGCAAAAAGCAGATTCAGCTTGGCCTGGTCCAGCGGTTGCCGGGCGAGCAGGCGCCGCAATTTGGCGGAGACCTCCGGAGTGGCCCGCGCATCGGCCGCGCTCAACAATTCCCACGAAGGCTCGCCCCGAATGCGCTCAGCGGCCTGCTGCGCGAACGCAAAAATGGTCAGCCCCAAAAGCGCCGCGAAAATCGCTATCGCCGATCCGATACGCATCATTGATCGGCCCCTTCGTGACGACCGGCACGTGTCCGCAACCGGACCTTTTCCACCGGGTCGGCAAAAAAGACCGCGAGGATCACGGCGAACAGCACCGCGATTGCCTGGGTCCGCAGCGGATAATCGACGACCGAGTGCGCCCCGATCACCAGCAGCGATATCATGGCGGCCGCACCGAACGGAGGCAGCGCCCGCCTGCCAGTGAGCATCGCGACCGCGCGGACGCCGATCGCCAGGACGAAGGTCCCGAGCGCGATCAGCCCGGGAATGCCCGCCTCGATCAATATCTCGAGATACTCGTTATGCGCGCGGTTGATATAGCTTGGCCGCAGACTGTCGATCTGCTCGATCGCGGCATAGGATGGCACGAAACTCCCCATCCCGCTGCCCCAGGGGAAATATTGCGTGACCAGCGGCCAGCTCGCCTGCCATATCTCCCAGCGGCCGTCGTCCTTCACATCGTTGAAACGGGCAAGCGCCTGATCGACGACACTGCTGTAACTGAGGAAGTAGACGACGACGATCGTCGCGACCACGAGACCGATCGGCAGCCAAGGTCGCTTGCGGCCGAGCCCGCTGAAAAAATGCACGTAGCTGATCAGGGCCAGGCTGACCACCGTGAGGCCGAGGGCCGCGCGCGAGGTCGTTCCAACGACCACCGCAAGAAACGTCACGGCCAAGATGGCCGACCAGGACGCCGCCGCCTGCCAGGGGCGGACATAGCGGTGAATGACCGCGATGGCGAAACATGCGGAAACCGCGAGCATCAGGCCCTGATGATTGCGGTTGGCGAAAAACCCGATCAAATTGCCGCGATGCCCGCTGGCGAAGAAATCGAGCACGGCGCCCCGCGTCGCCACCTGGACGATGCCGACCGCAACGGATAGCGCCGCCACGGCCAGAAAGATGAAGATGCACCGCGTGCGGGACCGCGCGTCCAATGTCGTTGCCGCAATGAAGGCGGCATAGGGCGGCAGCAGCATGAGCAGTGCGAAGAGCGTGTTGCGGGGGGTCAGCGTGAGCGGGTGCCATTGGCCTGAAGCTCCCACGAGCTCGAAAACCGAAGCCGGCGTATCGCGACCCGGAAGCGCGCTCCACACCGCCGGGGGCAAGGGGATCAACTGCGCGAGAGGCACCAGCGGCACGAGGATCAACCCGATTCGAAGCAATAGCGGCAATCTGGCGAGAGCGGGGCCGGCCCCCGCCACAACGGTCGTCGCAACCAGCAGCGATCCGATCAGGCACAACAGAAAAATGCGCGCATTTGCCCCGATGTGCCCGCCGCCCAGCAACAGGGCGGAGAGCAGCAACAGGTAAAGCAGGATTTCCGTAACCCTGCTCGCGAATATCTGTCGACCGGCAGCGCCGTGACCAGTTGCCATGACCGAAATATCTCTTTCAATACCACAGATTGAGCTGCGCACCGCAGGGATGCCGAAACAGCCCGCCCCGGTCAAACCGCGTACCAAGCCTGCCTCGCTCTAGAAATACACCGCCATGCCGTCAACGGCGACCCATGAGACGATACGGCGGGACAACGCGACGAGACGAGCGCGCGCGCCTGTTCACCGCAACAAACCCGCGGCAGAAGCGTTTCTGGACGCGGCGTATCAGCGGCCGCTTTTCGGGCTTAGAGGGGCTCAGGTGAAATTTGCCAAGGTTGACAAATGCATACCTGCGCGTCAGGGCATCCGGGCTAGTGTGCAGTGCAACATAGCAGGGTCGCCCATACATATACGAAAGCAAAATTGCTGGCTTTTGGTGCCGGTGATCAGAGTTCGACGTGAGATTGTGAGGCCCAGATGAATTTCGAATCTTCCTTTGGCGGTGCCAAGCCCCCCAAGATGGATGGCGCCAGGCGTCCCGACATGCACCCGCTGCCTGCAAGATTAGGCAGGAGGACGCTGAGCCTGCTGACGGGCAAGAAGCGCAAGCGCGCGTTGCTGGCCACATGGTCGCTGATCGTCGACCTGCTGTGCATCAGCCTCGCGTTCGTCGCGGCAAGCCTTGTGCGTCACGGCTATCTCGACGACGACCAGGTCGTACGGATCCTGGTTATCCTGCTTCCGATCTATTCGGGGATCAGCCTCAACAATCGCGCGCACAAAGTCACCGCGCTGCTGGAAAATTTCAAGAGCGCGACTCGCGCGGCAACCGCCTTCCTGTTTGCCGCATCGTCGATCCTGCTCGTGGCATTCTTCCTGAAGATCGGCGCGGATTTTTCGCGTTTGCTGTTCGGGATCGGGACACTTATCGGCTTCAGCCTGCTAGTGGCGTGGCGAAACGTCCTCGCATCCCTCTCTCGTCGCTATCTCGGCGCGTTCCCCTTTGCGACCCTGTGCATCTACGACGACGTCTCGCGCGGCATCAGAAGCGGCGACGGATCGATCGCCGCCAGCGATTTTGGACTTTTGCCCAATCCCGGCGACCCGGCCATGGTAGATAATCTCGGTCATCTGGCGCGCGGAATGGACAGCGTGGTCGTCCATTGCTCTGCGGAAAAGCGCATCCAGTGGGCCTTCATGCTCAAATCGCTCGATGTTCCGACCGAGATAGTCATGCCCGAGCTCGACGCGCTGGCGCCGCTCTCGATCGCGCAGCGGTCGGGCCAGACGAGCCTGGTGCTGACGAGCGGGCCGCTCGATTGGTCGCAAAGGTTGATCAAGCGTAGCTTCGATCTCGCGGTGACGCTCGCGATACTGCCGGTTCTGGCTCCGATCCTCGCGGTCGTTGCGATCGCGATCAAACTCGACAGCCCCGGACCCGTCTTTTTCAAGCAGGACCGCATCGGGCTGGGCAACCGCAAGTTCAAGATATTGAAATTCCGCTCGATGCGCGTCGACATGCAGGATGAACGGGCCGCCAAGCTGACCGAGCGAAACGATCCGCGTGTCACGCGCGTGGGCGAATTCATCCGCAAGACGAGCATCGACGAACTGCCCCAGTTCCTGAACGTCCTGTTCGGCGACATGAGCCTCGTCGGTCCGCGGCCCCACGCCGAGCTCGCCCTCGCGGGCAAGTCGCTCTATTGGGAAGTCGATTCCAGCTATTGGCATCGCCATGTCGTGAAGCCCGGCATAACCGGTCTCGCCCAGGTTCGGGGGCACCGCGGCAATACCTTCCACGAACAGCAGTTGCGCGACCGGCTGAACGCCGACCTGGAGTATGTTTCCGAATGGTCGCTGACCTCCGACATCAAGATCCTGCTCCAGACCGCCAGGGTGCTGTTTCACAAAAACGCCTTTTGAGCGAAAAGGGCACGGAAGAGCATAGTTCTCCGCGCCCTCTCCTGCACCTCACTCCGCCCGGACACGCGATACCATAATGAAAATCCTGCATATCTGCGAGACCATCAAGGGTGGCGTCGCGACCTATCTCAACACGTTCGACACCCTATGCGGCGGCGAAACGGACAATATCTTCCTCGTGCCCGAGCATCATGCGGACCAGTTGACCGTCGCCGGGCGTATCGAGACCTTTCCAGCCCAGGGACGTGGCGCGGGAACCGTTGCCGCCCTGTGCCGCGCCGCACTGCGGATGGCGCGCGCCGAAAAGCCCGATATATTATTCTTTCAATCCTCCTTCTCGTTGATCGCGATGGCGTGGCTGCGACTGCATCGCGTGCCGGGGAAATATGTCTATTGCCCGCACTGCTGGGGGCAGGTGCCTTACTCCGAGCAGCCTTTCAAACGCAGGCTGGTCGCGGCGGTCGAGGGGCGGCTCGTCGGCCTGTCCGACATGGTCGTCAACATCGCGCATAACGACCGCGCGATCGCCGAGACGAGCGGCTATCGCGGCCGCCATATCGTGGTCGAGAACGCCCTCCCCGACCTGCCGGCGGGCGCCGCCGACGTTTCGCCCTATGATGCGGGCGAAACAAAGCGCCTGAACCTGCTGTTCGTGGGCCGGTTCGACCGGCAGAAGGGGCTCGACCTGCTGCTCGATGCCTTTGCCGAGGCGGTGAAGCGCAATCCCGATCTTTACCTTCACGTCGTCGGCGCGGGGGTCGTCGATGGCGGCCGGGCGGGGCCCGTCGCGCCGCCGCGCACCCATTTCCACGACTGGGTTCCGCCGCAGCGGATCGCCGCCTATTATCGCCATGCCGACCTGGTCGTCATGCCGTCACGATGGGAGGGATTGCCGATGGTGCTGATCGAAGCCTTGCGCGCCGGAACGCCGGTCATGCTGTCGAACCGCAGCGGCATGGAACAATTGGTCGAGGACGGACGCAGCGGCTTTGTCCTGCCGCTTTCGGTCGAGCGTTTCGCGGAGGCTCTGGGCTCGGTCGACGCCGCGCGCCTCGCCGCCATGCGCCCCGCCGCGCGGGCGCTTTACGAAAAACGCTATGGCCCCGAACGGTTCCGGCGCGAAACGATGAAGGCGCTCCGCGACATCCTCGGCGATGCAGGGCCCAGCCGCTGACATGGAGCAGGCAGAGAAACCCAGACCGCATCTGATCGCGATCCAGGCGCTGCGCGGAATTGCCGCGCTGGTGGTCACGCTCGGCCATGCGGTCACCGAGGTGCAGCAGGCGCGCGATCATTTCCCCGGTTTGCCGTTCGATTTCGGGATCGGCGTCGATATCTTCTTCATCGTTAGCGGCTTCATTATGGTCTTCACGAGCCTGTCGACCGCCGGAACGCCGTCCGCACCCGCCTATTTCCTGCAACGCCGCTTCATCCGCATCGTGCCGCTTTACTGGTTCTACACCGTGGCGATGCTGGCGGCGATCCTGCTCGTGCCGTCGCTGCTCAACAACAGCAGCATCGACACGGGAATGGTCGTCAGTTCCTTCCTTTTCTTCCCCTATCGAAACACGATCGGGGAATTCACGCCGGTCCTCGCGCTGGGGTGGACGCTGAATTACGAGATGTTCTTCTATCTCCTATTCGCGCTGGCCCTGCTCGCAAAGACGCCGCGGGCATGCTTCCTCGCCCTCTCCGTCCTGATCGTCGCGTCGCTGGTGGTCGGGGGGGCCTATGGTGCGGGACCCTGGGCCTTTTGGGGGAACAGCATCATCCTGGAATTCCTGTTCGGGGCGGTGCTGGGAATGATCTTCCTGACCGGCAAGGTCGAGGCCCGCGCATGGATTTTCTGGCTCCTGCTCGCCGCAATGGTGCCCGCCTATCTCGCGCTATTGTCCTTTTCGGACATCCGCGCGCTGCATCTGGGCATTCCCGCGGCCTTCATCTCCACCGCCTTCATCCTGTTCGTGCCCGAACATTTTTTCCGGCACATCACGGCATTCGGCAAATATGTCGGTGACAGCTCGTACAGCCTCTACCTGTGCCACCCCTTCGCGCTCGGGATCGTCAAGGCGGTCTGGATGAAGCTCCACGGCGGAAGCATGGAACAGCCGCTCGTCTTTATCGCCCTGGCGGTGATCGCTTCGTTGATCGCGGCGCGGCTATCCTACCTGATGATCGAGGTGCCCGTGACGCGCTTTCTTTCGCATTTCATCAAGCGCAGGAAACCAGATCACGCCTGATCCGGCTCAGCTGGCCTGACCCCAAGGGCGGATTGCATCACATATTGGCGCGGGCCACCCTGTTCCGCAGTCCCCAGCTGTGCAGTGCCTTTACCATCATCACGAACAGATAGATCGGGACGATCTTGTAGATGTATATAATCGGCGCAACGGCGTTATATCCCACCTGAAAAACTTCCACCGACATAATAAACAAGAAAAGAAAACTGAACGGATTCGTCGTAAAGTCTCTGCATCGAAATTGTATCGACCGAAAAATCAGACCCGAGACAAGTCCGCCAAGAATCATTCCATAGATTGCGAAATTCCAGTACCACTCGCCAACGGACTTCAACGGCCAGCCGGTAACAGCCGGCTCGAACAAATTATGGAATTCGTAGTTCATATAGAGATCGTCGGGCTTGTCGGGCCAAACCGATCGAGGCACGATGGCGATCACGGAATCCACGAAACCCGCACCATATTTCGTTGGCGGCTTCCTTTCCAACAGCAATATGAATTTATCGTATGAATCCAGATTGGCCGCGTCGGAAATCGTCCGAACGACACCATCATCTTGCGCCTGCTCGCGCTGATACCAGCTATACTCGCTGTACCATAGCGAGTTGCGCACTTCCTTGAGCTGCACGATCAGAAAGACCACCACGAGCCCCAAGGACACGATTTTTACGGTGCTGATTTTCGAAATGAATATTCTGTATCCTAGAACGGAATATACGACAAAATAGATAAATGACGATCGCCCACCAAAAATAAGCGAGCTGACCGAAATCGCCAAAGCTATCGGAATTATAATGAGATTTATGTTTTTCCGATCCTTGTATTTTGTATGCGACATGTAGAAGACAAGCGTCATTATCAGGTATGATACGGTGGTCGGGATATGTTGGATAAAAGAAAACCCAGCCAGAGCGCCATCAATTCTGGTAGCCCGCGTCAATTCCTGGATGTTTGAACCATATATAGATATCAAATAGGCTATAACTCCGAGATAAATAGCCATAACGGGAAATAAGAGTATCACATACAACCGTGGGTTATATATGCTCTTTATTTTCGGAAAAAGCTGAGGTGGCAGAACTCCCTTGCGACCCAGCGATCCAATAATGAAAAATATACTCCACAATATCGTAAGTATATTAATATATATTTGAGCATCACCCACCCCGGAAAAAAAGAACTTTTCTGGAAAGGGAACATCTAAACCCAGAAATATTGCTGCGGGACGGAATATGTACACCATCCCGAAAATTAAATAATAAAGGAAAAATGAATCGCCAATTCGGCGAGACAGCAACCTGAATCCAACAAGGTTGACAATTAGTAACATTGTCCAGGATAGAATAAACGACATTATTGTGCCTAGCTGGATAACAGAATCGGGTTACGATATTTTGCGCGATTGAACTTCCGACAACGGCGCTCTCGCGACCGATCCATCGGGCATCGATTCCAGAACGACCGAATTGGCTCCCACCACGCTTCCATGCCCCAAAATGACCCCGCCGACCACGACGGCGCCAGCATAAATTATGCATTCGTCATCAACGGCCGGATAGGCGTCGTCCCTAGCATTTTTTCGACCAAGCGTAACATTCTGGTAGATAGTCACGTCGCGGCCGATAACCGATCCGTCGCCGATCACGATACCCGTAGCGTGCGGCAGCCGGAGCCCCGAGCCGATGGTCGCCCGGGGCGAGATGTAGCAGCCGTTCAACACGACATTCAGATACCAGAGCAGCTTTCCCAACGGCCAGAGCGGCACGATACGCATACACCGCCTCGCCAGCCTCGCCCGGAAAACGACGTGAAAACCGGGATGAAAGACAAATACGGCCAATCGCCGCATGAAGGTCGGGTTTCGGTCGAGCTGGGCGTCGATATCCGACACAATCCGGGCGCGCGCGGACATTCGCATTACCTCTTAACAACTATCTCCGACCGGATAGCATAGGCCATCAGCAGAATCATCGCCGCTTCGGCTACGCCGCGGGCAATGACCATGCCCCAGGCGCCGGTCTGCGGGATCGCCACTATGGCCGCAACAAGGCCGAGGCCGGCGCCCCAGATGATCGACCGCGAAACCTTGCGATCGGCATGGAACGGAACGAGGGTCAATTCACCAAGGGTCTCCCGCAGCGCCATCGGAATGCAAATCCAGCCGAGGATACGCACGAAATCCTGCGCGGGGGCCATGCTGTCCGAAAAAAGCAGGGAAATGACGAGCGGTGCGGCGATCTGAAGCGCGAGAGCGCAGAGCGTGCCTTGCGCGAGCAAAAGCCCACCATATTTCCGGACCAGCACCAAGGCCTCGTCGGTCGAACCGCTGGCGGCTTTCGCAATGCGGGGCATCACCGAAAAAATCACGGGCTGGGTCAGCGACGTCGCCGCGCCGACCAGCTTGCTGGCGATGCCGAAATAGGCGGCCTGTGCCGACGACGCCATGATCGACACAAGCCAGACAGATCCCGTCGTCAGCAAGGACGAGGAGGCGCGCAGGTAAAACAAGTCCAGCCCGGACCGGAGTCGCGACAGCGTATCGCGAAGCGGGATGCGCGACAGGCCGCCGACCTCCTTCACCGCGGCGAGCAGGCCGGCGAGCGACGACAGCAGCGGCCCCGTTGCATAGAGGATGGCGATCGTGCCGACCCCCATAGGCAACAGCAGCGACAGCAGGACAAGAACGACAGCAACGCCCTGCCCCGCGAAATCGATCGCCATGCCGCGCGCGGTTCGGGTGGTGCCGCGAAAATACCAGGCGGGAGAAAGGCCGGTGCCGATTGCGGTGATAACTGCCGAAACAGCCAAAGCGAGAGCCGAATCGGAGCGGCTGCTGTGGACGATTACCGGTGCGATGACGAGCGAAGCGACCAAGCCGTTCACCAACTGGCACTGGACCACGCGCGAAGCGATCAGCCGGTGTTCGGCCAGGTCCGACGTCAGGCTGAGTTCGCGCGGGGCCGACTGGTGAAAGCCATATTGGATGAAGATCGAGCCGAGCAGGCCGAGCGATTGCGCCGCAAGCAGATCCCCCATGTCGCCGGGCGACAGGATATGCGAAAAGAGCGGCAGCGCGATCAGTGGCAGCGCCAGCCGCATGCCGAAGAAAATATAGGTGCCGAGAATTTCCCGAGCGCCGCCGTATTTCACGAGGCGGCCCGCTTCGCGAGCCAGGTCGCGAGATCGGCCGGCATCAGATAGAGCAGCATCGATCGAACCATGCCCGCAACCCAGTGCGGGTTGAGCGGCTGGCGATGCGTCCACTGCGCCTTGATCCGCATGCGCAGCGACGTCTTGCGCCGCTGAAGGCTGAGGCCGGCGGGGTCGCGGACATAATCGATGACAATGTCGTCGAGACAGCGCAACACGCCCATGCGATGATAGCGGAGCGCCATCTCGTAATCCTGCGCCATGACGAAATCGGCGTCGTAATTGCCAAGCCGCCGCAGCGCATCACAGCGGATGAAGAAGGTCGAGTGCATGAACGGCGTCGCGCGATAGACGGATCGCGCCAGCGCCGCGGGGTCCGACACGCCATAGCGGAAGAGCGATTGCCCCGTCATGTCCGTGACGTCCGACCGACCGCCGAGCAGGTCGACATCGGGATGGTCCTCCATGAACGCACGCTGTTGTTCGATGCGCTGCGGACGATTGAAATCGCCGATGTCGAGCCGTGCGACGTAGCGGATGTCCGGATCGGCGAGGATATGCTCGATCCCGGCGCGCAAGGCGTTGGTAATGCCGCCGTTGGGCTCGACGCGCAGGACCTCCACGCCAGGCCGGTCTGACACCACAACGGGTTCGCGCGAGCCGTCGTCGACGATCAGGGTTCGGCAGGCGAATCCCTGCGTCGCGATCGACCGCAATGTATCGTCCATCGCGGCGCGGTCGGGATTATAGGCCGGAACCAGAAAACAGACGTCGGTCAACGGTAAATCTCACCTGGCTCTGCACTGCGAAGCGATGCGTTGCTTACCGGTATTCATAGGAATATTGATAGGCATATTCATAACCATATCCCGATTCCTTGACGTCGAACTTCGTCAGCAGCGCGCCGATGACATGGGCGCCGCCTTGAGCCAGGCGCTGGATCGCGGCCTTCGAATGTCCGGCCTGACTCTGCGCCGCTTCGATCACGAAGATACTCGCCTCCGCCATCGACGCGATCTCCACCGCATCGGCCAGCCCCAGGGTCGGCGGGCTGTCGATCAGCATCACGTCATATTGCGCTTCCAGATCGGCCAGCACCTTGCGCGCCGCTTCGCCGGCGAGCAATTCGGTCGGATTGGGCGGAATGCCGCCGCTGGGGATGAAGAACACCCCGTCGATTTCCGTCGGCTGCACAACCTCCGCCGCGGTCTTGTTGTGCGAAAGCAGGTCGGACATGCCGGCGCCGTTCTTCAGCCCGAACTTGTTGTGCTGATTGGGTCGCCGCAAGTCGAGGTCGATGACGAGGACTTTCTTGCCGATCCGGCTCAACGCCACCGCGGTCGCGAAACAGGACGAGGATTTGCCCTCCCCCTGCCTCGCGCTGGTGAACATCAGGCTGCGCGGCAAGCCGTGCGAGGTTACGAGCATCAGCGACGAGCGAAGGCTCGAGAAGGTTTCGGCGACCAGCGACTTGGGATCGAGGATCTGCTCTTCGACCGGGCTGTCGTCCTGCAGCTTCGGGATGGCGCCCAGCGACGGCAGACCCAGCTTGCGGCCGATGTCGTCGGGGGTACGGATCGTGTTGAACAGCTGTTCGCGGCCGAAGACGAACAACCCGGCCAGCATCAAACCGGCGAGCAGCGACAGCGCCATGTTGAACGGAATGCTCGGTTTGATCGGCTCCACCGGCGTTTCCGCGCGGTCGACGATCGACAGATTGTTCGCCTGAACACCGGCTTCGGCATTCAATTCGTTGTAGCGGCTGAGCAACAGGTCATAGAGCTGGCGATCGTTGTTGGTCTTGCGCTGGAGAATGCCCAGCTGCACCGACTCGCCTTGCTCGTTCAGCGTCTCGTTCTTGAGTTCGGTAATCTGCGATTCCAGCGCCTGCTCTTGCGCAAGCGCCGTCCGGTAGTCGCCGCGCAGCGTTTCGCGGACGCTCGACGCGATCGCCTCGACCTGGCGGTTCAATTCGTCGAGACGGGCCTTTGCCTGCTTGACCGTCGGGAATTCTTCCTTGCGGCGTTGCAGTTCCAGTTCGTACTGCGCCTGAACCAGTGCGCGCTGCTGGAGCAGCTGCTGGATCGCGACGTTGTTCAGCACTTCCGGCAACGTCATCAGCTGCTGACCGCGCGCGGTCTCCCACTTTTCCTGCGCTTCGATCCGCCGCGCGACCGCGGTTGCATAATCCTGGTTGAGCCGGACCAAGGTCGCGGTGACAAGCGACTTGGGATTCGCCGCCTGGCTTCCGTCGACCGATGCCGCGTTGCTGGCGTCGATGATCCGCGTCCGCCGCGCATAGTCGAGCGCTTCGCGCTCCGAATCGGCGAGCCGGATCGCGGCCTCGTCGAGCTGCTGCTTCAGAAAATCGCGCGCATAGGACGAGGTGTCGAACTTTCGCTGCAGATTATTGCGAATGAAATTCTGCGCAAAACTGTTGGAAATGCGCGCCGCAAGCGCGGGGTCGGGACTGTCGAACGCCACCGTTGCGATGCGCGAGTCGATCGGCAGCGATACCGTGAGATTTTCATCGAGCACCTGCATCACGAGCTCGCGTTGCGCCTCCTCGGGCGGCAGGTTGGTCGAGGATGCCTGGTCGGGGTCGACGTGCATCGTTTCAAGAAACTGCGGATTGTTGAACAGCCTCAGATCCTCGCCCACCATCTGCGCGAGCGAGCGGCTGCGGATCACGTCGAGCTGCGTCTTCAGGAAACGGTCCGAATCCTGGATGGCGGCGGTCGCATTCGTGTCCTCGGTCCCCAGCACCTTGGCGGCTTCCTGGTCGATCTGGACGGTCGATTCCGCGCGGTAAATCGGCGTCGACAACAGCGTCACCACGATGCCCACGAGCAGGCACCCGACGACGATCCCGGCGATCCAGTACCGCGACCGATAGATGGCGGCCCAGATGGCAGCAAAATTCAGCGTGAAAACGGCATCGTCCGAACCGTAATCGGCCTCGTCGCTCGACGCGATACGACCATTTGCGTTACCAGCCGCGATCCGGTTGGGGGCACTATCCATAGTTCGACACGTTCCAGTTCAGAATATTGATCAATTGCCGTCGAGCCGGACGAATACCGTCGCGAGAAGCGGCGAAAGCTGCATGAAGTCGCGGAACAGCTGCTTTGCAAAGCTGTTGCCGACGACGACGATATCGCTACCGAGAATTTCCGGATTGTCCGCACGACCCTTGCGAATGTCGTCGAGGTTGAACTGCGCCGCGTAGACGCCGTCCTGCTTGCGGCGGAAAACGATGATCTCGCCCAGCTTCGCCGTTTGTGTCGGCCCTTCGGCCATCGCCATCGCCTGGAGAAGCGTGGTCGGCCCCTGCAGCGGGAAGACGCCCGGCTTTTTGACCGCGCCTTCCACTGTGACGTTCTGCGTCGCCGAAGAGGAGACGATCGTCGAGACCTGCGGATCGACGAGATAGCGTTCGCCAAGGCGCTCGCCGATCAGGCTCGAAAGCTCGGTGCTGGTCTTGCCCGTCACCGAAACCTGGCCGATCAGCGGGAACAGGATATTGCCGCTGGCATCCACCGGCACCTCTTCGAGCGACAGATCGGGTTCCTGAAAGACGGTGATCTTGAGGACATCCAGGGGGCCGATACGATATTCGCTCATCGGCGCCTGACTCGACGGAGCGGGAATTATCTCATAGGCTTCAGGACCTTGAGGCAGATTGGTGCTCGCGCAGCCCGAAATCATGAGGCCGGCCGCCAAGGCGGCTGATTTCCTTAACAAAATCGATTCTCCATCCCTATTCGACCGCTCTTATCATCCACCCCGGGCAATGCAACAAATGATGGTTTGCCGCCGTTACCCGCCAATAAGCACCCTTCGATCCCATCCGAATCCGCCGCTTGCGCGACAAACCGGACAAGCACCGCCATTTTGAGACGGCCGGAGACCGAATTGCGGCGGCAGGAGCCTGCGCAGCCAGTCCGTATGTCAGATACGGTAGTAGTCGCGATACCAGGCGACAAATTCCGCGACGCCTTCGTTGATCGAAATGCTTGGCTTGAAGCCCGTCAAAAGCTCCAACAACGTGGCATCGGCCCAGGTTGCCACAACGTCGCCCGGCTGCATCGGCAGCATGTTGCGCGTGGCGGGCTTTCCGACAGCCTTTTCGACCGCTTCGACGAAATCCATCAGCTTCACGGGCTGGCCGCCGCCAATGTTGACGACGCGATAGGGCGCGACCGGCGAAAGGCTATCCCCTTCCTCGATCGCGTCCGCCGACTGCGGCCGCTCCGGTACCGCATCGATGAGCAGGCGGATCGCCCGCACCAGATCGCCGACATGCGTAAAATCGCGCGACAGCTCGCCGCCGTTGTAGATATCGATCGGCCGCCCTTCGAGGATCGCACTCACGAATTTGAAGAGCGCCATGTCGGGGCGCCCCCACGGCCCGTATACCGTGAAGAAGCGGAACATCGTCGTCGGGATATCCCACAGATGAGCATGGCTGTGCGCCATCGCTTCGGTGGCCTTTTTGGTCGCGGCGTAAAAGGAAACCTGCAAATCGGCTTTATCGGTCTCGCGGAACGGCATCGTCTCGTTTGCTCCGTAAACCGAGGAGGTCGAGGCGATCAGCAGATGCTTCACGGCATGGCGTTTGGCGGCTTCCAGGACGTGAAAGGTACCGACGATATTGCTCTGGACATAAGAGCCGGGATCTTCGAGCGAGTACCGAACGCCAGCCTGACCGGCAAGATGTACGATCACATCGGGTTCGAACGCATCGACCGCGGCATCGAACGCCTGCCGATCTTCGAGCATAGCCTCCACCGCCCGGAAACGGGCGTTCTGCAAAAGATTCTGGTGCCGGCGACGCTTCAGTTGCGGGTCGTAATAGTCGGTCATCCCGTCATAGCCGACGACCTCGAACCCCTCGTCCAGCAGCAACTGCGCCAGGTGATAGCCGATGAATCCCGCCGTGCCGGTGATGAAAACCTTGCTGCTCACGCGTCAAATACTCCCACGATGAAAATCAGGCCGGCACGCATGTGCGACAGCCGATTGACGGAAGGACCGGCGTTCATTCGGTCCCTGGCATTGTCGATGCTCCCCCAGAATATGTCTCAGGCTGCGTTTTCGATGGCCTGTTCGTTCGAAAAGAGGAACCAGCGCCGGTCCCCCTCAAGCCCCAATGCGGCGAGCGTTCCGCTGCGAAATGCCCCGACGTCGATGCCGATACGGTTCGGCTGCTCATCGGGTTCGCTCGTAATGCTGTGGCCGTGCACGATCATCTTGCCGTGGTCGCTGGGGTCGCCCAGAAATTCATCGCGAATCCAGCGCAGGTCCGACAGCGACTGCTTCTCGATCGGGACGCCAGGCCGGATTCCGGCATGGACGAAAACATAGTCGCCGATCTCGACGACATCCTCGCCCATGCCGAGATAATTGACATGCTCTGCCGGGACGATACTCGGCAAGCGCGCGGCAACATCCTCGAAGGTGGCGGTGGCGAAGCTCTTGTCGTCTTGCCAGTAGCTGCGTATCGTCGCATCGCCGCCGATCCGCATGAAGTAACGCACCCGCCGCACGTCGCCGGTCAGCGCCGCCAGGAAACATTCCTCGTGGTTCCCGATCAGCAGCCGCGTGTCAGGGAACTCGGCCCGCAGGTTCATTGCGCGTTCGACCACCGCGGCCGACTGGGCCCCGCGGTCGACCAGATCGCCGAGCAAAACAAGCGTCACCTGCGCGGGCGTCCGCCCCGCATTATCGGCCCTGATCCGGTCGATCATCTGCGCGAACAGGTCGTCGCGCCCGTGGATGTCGCCGATCGCATAGACGCGCCGCCCCTCGGGCACAGCGAAGTGCGAAGCGGCGGGAGCCGGGGACCTGGCTTTGCGTTTCCAGAAATTGGAGAGGGAAATCATTATGCTGCCGTCGCTTGATCGTCGATTTTCCGGCGTCCATGGCCGATGGGGCGCAACCTTGCCATCCCCCTAGCCATCCGCCCTGCTGGTGGCAATACGCCTTGGACGGTGGCATCGTTGCAAGGGCGACACGGACCCACGCGCCTTTTTTGCGGCCCCGAGGTCGCCGCTTAAGTGCGTCGCAAGACTTTCCTGTTACCCGGCAGCCAGTTACGCGCGATGCCATTGGCCGCCCGGTGGAGATGTATTGAATGAAGGTTATGACGGTTTTCGGCACGCGGCCCGAAGCGATCAAGATGTTTCCGGTCGTTCATGCCCTGCGCGACCAACCGGGCGTCGAGGTCAGAGTTTGCGTGACGGCACAGCATCGCGAGATGCTCGACCAGGTGCTCCGGATTGCCCGGATCGCCCCAGACATCGACCTTGACGTCATGCAGGCAAACCAGAGTCTTGATGCCTTGCTCGCGCGGCTCGTCACAGGCCTTGGCGCGACGTTCGACGCCGAGCGTCCCGATCGCATCCTCGTTCACGGCGATACGCTGACGACGATGGCCGCGACGCTCGCGGCCTATTTCCGCAAGATCCCGGTCGGCCATGTCGAGGCCGGGCTGCGCAGCGGCAACATCTATCACCCCTGGCCGGAGGAGGTGAACCGCAAGGTTACGGGCGCGGTCGCCGACCTGCATTTCGCGCCGACCGAGACCGCCGCGGCCGCGCTGCGGGCGGAGAATGTCGCGGGCGACGCCATTCATATTACGGGCAACACCGTGATCGACGCCCTGCTCGCAACGCAAGGACGGATCGCCGAAGATCCTGCCCTCGCCGCCGGGCTCGATCCGCTCGCAACGCGCTTTTCGGGCAGGCGCATCGTCGCTGTGACCTCGCACCGCCGCGAAAACTTCGGCGATGGCATGAAGGCGATTGCCGAAGCGATAGCCGCGATCGCGGCGCGGCCCGATGTTGCGGTGATTTTTCCGGTGCATCCCAACCCACACGTCAGAAGCGCAATGGAGCCGATTCTCGGCGGTCTTGCCAATGTGGCGCTGATCGACCCGCTCGACTATCCGCACTTCGTTCGCCTTCTATCGCTCAGCGACATCGTTCTCACGGATAGCGGCGGGGTCCAGGAGGAGGCGCCATCACTCGGCAAGCCGGTGCTCGTGATGCGTGAAACGACCGAACGTCCCGAAGGGATTGCCGCGGGCACCGCGCGGCTCGTAGGTACCGACAAGGCGCGAATCGTTACCGAAATATTCAGCCTTTTGGACGATGAGAGCGCCTATGCCGCGATGGCCCGCGCCCACAATCCTTTCGGCGACGGAACGGCGGCGAAGCAGATAGCGGAGATTGTTGCACGTGCCCATTGACGCCGAACAAAAGGTCACCGTCCTCGGGCTCGGCTATATCGGACTGCCGACGGCAGCACTCATCGCGCGCTCCGGGTGCCGGGTCACCGGCGTCGATGTCAGCCGGAAGGTCGTCGACACCGTCAACAACGGCAAGGTGCATATCGAGGAAGTGGACCTCGACGGGCTCGTGCAGGGCGTCGTCTCGCGCGGCGCGCTCACTGCATCGCTTGAGGTCGCCCCCGCCGACACGTTCGTCATCGCCGTGCCGACCCCGCACGACGATGAGCATCGCCCCGACATCAGCCACGTTCTTTCGGCCGCCCGGACGATCGCGCCGGCGCTCGAACGCGGCAACCTGGTTATCCTGGAATCGACCTCGCCGGTCGGCACGACGGAAAAGGTCGCTGCCCTGATCGCCGAGTTGCGCCCCGACCTCAAGGTGCCGGGCGCATGCGACGGCGCGGCCGACATCTTCATCGCCTATTGCCCCGAACGCGTGCTGCCAGGCCGGATCCTTGTCGAGCTCGTCGACAACGACCGCTGCATCGGCGGCATCACGCCGCGCTGTGCGCGCCGCGCGATGACCTTCTATCGCCAGTTCGTGCGGGGCGCCTGCGTCACCACCTCGGCCCGCGCCGCCGAAATGGTGAAGCTGGTCGAGAACAGCTACCGTGACGTCAACATCGCCTTTGCCAACGAGCTGTCGATGATGGCTGAGACAATGGGCGTCGACGTCTGGGAGGTCATCCGCCTCGCCAACCGTCACCCGCGCGTCAACATCCTCCAGCCGGGGCCCGGCGTCGGCGGCCACTGCATCGCGGTCGATCCGTGGTTCCTCGTTCATGGCGCGCCCGGGCAAAGCCGGCTGATCCGAACCGCGCGTGAGGTCAATCTCGCCAAGACCGCGCACGTGATCGGCGCCGCGGAAATGCTGGTGTCGCGGCACCCCGAAGCGCGCGTCGCCTGTCTGGGCCTCGCCTTCAAACCCAATATCGACGATTTCCGCGAAAGTCCCGCGGTCGAGGTCGCCGCGGCGCTCGCCCGGCGCTTCGGCGAACAGATACGCATCGTCGAGCCGTTCGCGCGCAGCCTGCCACCAGAATTCGAGGGCACCGGCGCCGAACTGCTCGATCTCGACAGTGCTTTGTCGTCCTGCGATATCCTGATCGTTCTCGTCGATCATGAACTGTTCAAATCGATCCCGCTCGAAGAGCGCCGCGACATGATCGTATACGACACGCGCGGCCTGTGGCCCGATCAGCAGCAGCTGCATGCCATACAGGGTACGCGGCTGGTCGCCTGACCGTCCGATCCGGTTTGACTTGCCCGGCAAAACGACTCACGCTGGAGCGACCATGATCAGGCTGGAAACCCGTATTGTCGAAAAGCCGTGGGGCAGGACCGATATCCCCCCGGCTTTTGGCGAGTTCGGCGGGCGCCGCATCGGCGAGATCTGGTTCGAAGATCCGGCGGGAGCCTCTGCGCCGCTGCGGGTGAAGTTCCTGTTCACCTCGCAGCGGCTGTCGATCCAGGTCCACCCCGACGACGAAGCGGCGCGAGCGCGTGGCCATGCGCGCGGCAAGGACGAATGCTGGCTGGTCGTCGACGCCGAAGACGGCGGCGAGATCGGGGTCGGCCTGACCGAGGCGGTGGATACGCGCACGCTGCGCGGCGCGGCTTGCGACGGCTCGATCGAGGAGCGTATCGACTGGCGCGCCGCCTCGGCCGGAGATTTTATCTACAACCCTGCGGGCACCATCCATGCAATTGGCCCGGGTCTGGTCCTCGTCGAGGTGCAGCAGAATCTCGACCTGACCTATCGTCTCTATGATTACGGCCGCGACCGGGAGCTTCATCTCGACGACGGGCTCGCCGTCGCGACCTTGGCGCCGCACCACGACGCGCGCGACACCTACGTCAAAGAAGATGAAACCCGCTTGCTCGTCGATGGCCCGCATTTCCGCCTTTTGCACCTTGCAGGGGCCGAGATGGATAAATTCGCACCGCAGGAAGCGGAGCGTGCCATGCTAGTGCCGCTTTCGAACGGTTGCAGCGTATCGGGCGAAGTCGTTGCGCTGGGCGAGTGCGTGGTCCTGGACGGCAGCGATCGCATTGCTCTGGCGGCTGACGCCCGTGCTCTGCTGTGCTGGCCCAAAGCACCGGGCACGGCGGGGGCGCCGCAATGATCGTCCCCGTCATCCTGTCCGGCGGCTCGGGAACCCGGCTCTGGCCGGTGTCGACCGATGATTGTCCGAAGCAGTTCCACGCGCTTGCGGGCGATGTGAGCATGTTCCGGCAAACGATCGATCGCGTGGCGGATCGTCGCCGGTTCGCGCCTCCCATCATTGTGTGCGGCGTTGCGAATGTCGACCTTGTCGCCGCAGATCTTGCCGCCGCCAATGTTACCGACGCGAAAATTATCGTCGAGCCCGCTGCCCGGAATACGGCGCCGGCGATTGCTCTTGCCGCCGCCCTGCTGGAGCCGGAAACCGTGATCCTCGTGATGCCGGCGGATCACGTTATGACCAACGTGACGGCCTTTATGTCGGCCGTCGAACTCGCCCTGCCCGCGGTACAGGATGGCGCGCTCGCGACGTTCGGCATCGATCCATCCCACCCCGAAACCGGTTATGGCTACATCGCCGCGGGCAGCGAACTTGGCGGCCATCACGGTGTCTTTGCCGTCAATCGCTTCGTCGAGAAGCCCGAACGCGCCGCGGCGGAAGCCATGCTGGAAGAAGGCGGCCATTACTGGAACGCGGGCATCTTCCTGATGCGCACGGACCGTTATCTTGCGGAGCTTGCGCGCCAGCAACCGGCCATCCACTCGGCATGCGTCCATGCCATTTCGGATGCCACCTTCGACGCGTTGATCGTGCATCCTGACGAGGCATCATTCCTGAACAGCCCCTCGAATTCGATCGATTATGCCGTGATGGAAGGCGCCGGCAACGTCGTTGTCGTGCCCGTTGATCCCGGCTGGTCAGATGTCGGGGGCTGGGCAGCACTCTATGAGCTTGGCAGCAAGGACGAGGACGACAACGTATTGTCCGGGGATGTCGTGAGCTTTGACGCCCGGAGCAATTACGTCCGGTCCTCGCCAGGAAAACGCGTATCGCTCGTTGGTCTCTCCGATCTCGTTGTCGTCGTTGAGGGCGATGACATACTGATCCTGCCGCGCGCACGCGCACAGGATGTCAGACTGCTTGCGCAGAGGCGTTCCAGCGCCAGTCCTAGGTCAGATTGAGTGAAAGGACCGGCATAGCGGATATGCGGCCATTCCGGCAGGCCCTGCTCTAGTGAGCCTTGCCCTGCAGCTCAGCAATCCGCTCCGAACAAACCGCCTGCACGGCGCGGCCCAGTTCCTCGACGCGCTCACCCAGCCAGTGAAGCTCTTCCTCGCTGATCCGGTAATGCTTCGAGTAGCGCGCCTTTACATAGGCGTCCTTGAGCTTCTCGAACCGCGCGCGATCGCGCCGGCTCTCGCGCGGCCAGGCGTCGACGAGCCGCATGTCGAGGCGCTCGGCCTGCGTGCGCAGGAACCCCAGGTTGTGGACGTGAGGCGTGTAGAAGGTGCAGACCAGAAGGACGCAGTGGTAAAGGGTCTCTGCTGTCTGATGATATTCAAATGCAGCATGTTTCAGCAAACCCTCTTGCACTGCATATCGCGCAAGCTTGTCCCGCCCCATTGCCGCCGGAAACCACTCCTCAAAATACTCCGTCGCCATGGCGAGCGCCTCATCGGGCGTCTTCGGCTTCGGGGTGTGGAGTTCCTTGTCGTCGAAGCTGTAGAGCGCGATACCGTCTTTCGCGACGTCCATGAAGAAATAGCGCCCGTGCGCGAGCCCGTCGTTCACCTCCTGCAGCGTGTGGACGATGAAGTTGACCGGGGTTTTGAGCGTCTTGTCGATCGCAAGCTCGCGGGTGAGCCGATCGTCGAGCTTCAGCCAGTAGTCGACCTTCTCGGTGAGGCGCTTGTCGTTGACGATGATCAGAAGGTCGAAGTCCGAGCGATAGCCCTTCGCGGTATGGGGTTCGTCGACCCAGCCACCGCGCGCGTAGCTGCCATAAAGGATGATCTTCTCGATCCGTCCCTTCTTTTTCCAGCCCTGCGTCGCGAGCGCCAGCGCATCTTCGAATTCTTCGAAGATGATCGCCTTCACGCGCTCAAGCTCGCGCTGTTTCGCCGCCGGGAGATGATCGAGATCGGTTCGCATGGTGTTCCTCACCCTGTCGGGGTCGGCCCTGCTTGGCAAGACCCCCTCCCCTCACGCCTTCCAGAACTGCCACCAATATCGGGGCTTTCTCCCGAGCTCTTCATCGAGCACGGCAAGCGCCAGCCAGAGATGACACTCGACCTCGGTCGGGCTGAGGCCCAGTTCGTCCGCGATCTGCCGGTAACTCAGCCCATCGACTATGTGGGCGAGGAACACCGCCCGTTGCTTCGGGGACATGCGCAGCACCGCACGCTCGTAGCGGCGCAGCACCCGCCGCTCCGCTTCGGTAATGATGCGGCCCCTCACCGCTCCTCTCCCGCAAAGGCGAGGAGATAGTCGGCCGCCCTGCTCGCTGCGCTCGCGGCGCGGAAGATCGCGCGCGCGTCGCCGCGCAGCACATCGAGCCAGGAGGCGATATAGTCCGAATGGCGAACCGTCGGCACGATACCGAGCGAGGCGCAGGTGAACGCCGCCGCCATCTCGGCGACGAGCTCTTCCCTTGCATAGGCCTCCGAGCCGAAGCTGCACGCCTGGTCGCGGTTCAGCCGGCTGGTGTGGCCGGTCCAGTGGCCGTTATGCCGATATCGGCATAAGACCCATAATGCCGCGATCCGGATTATGCCGCATGGCCTCCGCTGGAGGGCGGATAGCCCGGCATCGGCCATGCAGCTGTTCGGCATAATCAGAGCCCTTCCAGGAACGCGAGGAGGTTATCGTC